>NZ_JBAXIM010000047.1:0-18577 GCF_037138395.1 Phenylobacterium sp. | reverse complement strand
CCGCTACGGTCCGGGGTGCCGCGCGTGCGGGCCTGGCGGGCATTGGCGGGGAGGCGGGCCGGACCCTGGTGCTCGAACGCGAGGCGGTTATCGCCCTGGCGGACGAGCTTGGCCTCTTCGTCGTTGGCGTTGAGGTATCGTGACCGCCCCGCCAGCCACCGTCATGCTCGTCGCCGGCGAGCCCTCCGGGGATGACCGGGGCGCGGGCCTGGCCCTTGCGCTCCGGGCCCGGCTCGGCTCCAGCCTGCGCCTCGTGGGCGTGGGGGGCCCCCGCATGGCTGAGGCGGGGATCCCCAGCCTGTTCGATATGTCTGAGATTTCGGTCTTCGGCCTGCTCGAGGGTCTCCTGGCCATGCCCCGGGTGCATCGCCGTGCGCAGGACGTGGCAGAGGCGGTGGTCCGGGAGCGGGCCGACCTGGTGGTCCTGATCGACTCCTGGGGCTTCAGCTGGCTGGCCGCCCGGGCCATTCGCAAACAGGCCCCCCAGGCCAGGCTGGTAAAGTACGTGGCCCCCCAGGTCTGGGCGACCCGGCCCGGACGCGCCAAGTCCCTTGCGGGCCTCGTCGACCACCTCCTGGTGATCAACAGCTTTGAGCCGCCCTATTTTGAAGCCTGGGGTCTGCCCACGACCTTCGTCGGTAATCCTGCGCTCCACATGGATTTCTCGACCTGCGATCCTTCGGCTTTCCGGGCCCGCCATGGCATTGCCCCGACCGCGCCTGTCCTCCTTGTCCTGCCAGGCAGCCGGCCTGGGGAGGTCCAAAGACTCCTGCCGCCCTTCGAGGACGCGATCCGGAGGCTCAAGGTCGACCATCCCACCCTGCAGGTGGTCCTGCCGGTCGCTGAGGCGGTCGCAGGCACCGTGCGCGCCGCCGTGGCTGGGTGGCCCTTCCGGGTCCATGTCATTGAGGGCGAACCCGAGAAACTCGAGGCCATGAAGGCGGCGGACCTGGCCCTGGCCTGTTCCGGGACCGTCACCCTGGAGGTCGCTCAGGCTGGGGTTCCCATGGTGGTGGCCTACCGCCTGGGGGCCGTCACCCACTTCCTCGCCCGGTTTATCATCCGCACGCCCTGGGTGGTCCTGTTCAACGTCGCCGCCCGGCGTTTCGTGGCACCGGAGCTTATCCAGGGCGATTGTACGGGCCCCAGGCTCGCCGCTGAGCTGGATCGTCGCCTGCGAGACCCCGGGTTCGCACGCGCCCAGGCGGCGGCGCAGGACGAGGCCCTCGACACAATGGGACGCGGCGGCCCCGATCCCTCGGAGGCCGCCGCGCGGGTCGTCTCGGAAGTGCTGTCAGGGGATCAGCCGCGCTTATCGACGGGGACATAATCCCGGGCCGGGGCGCCGGTATAGATCTGGCGCGGACGACCGATTTTCTGTGACGGATCCTCGATCATTTCCTTCCACTGGGAGATCCAGCCCACCGTCCGCGCCAGAGCGAACAGGACGGTGAACATTTCCGGCGGGAAGCCGAGGGCCCGCAGGGTGATGCCCGAGTAGAAGTCGACGTTCGGGTAGAGCTTGCGTTCCACGAAGTAGGGGTCGTTGAGCGCGATCTTCTCGAGCTCCATCGCCACCTTCAGCAGGGGGTCGTCCTGGTGGCCCACCTCGGCGAGGACCTCGTGGCAGGTCTGCTGCATGACCTTCGCGCGGGGGTCGTAGTTCTTGTAGACCCGGTGGCCGAAGCCCATCAGCCGGTACTTCCGGTCCTTGACGCCCTGGACGTATTCCGGGATGCGGTCGACCGTCCCGATCTCCGCCAGCATGTTCAGGGCTTCCTCGTTGGCCCCGCCGTGACTGGGCCCCCAGAGGCAGGCGATGCCAGCCGCGATGCAGGCGAAGGGATTGGCCCCCGACGAACCGGCAAGGCGCACGGTGGAGGTCGATGCGTTTTGCTCATGGTCCGCGTGCAGGATGAAGATGCGATCCATGGCCTTGGTCAGGACTGGGTTCGGCTTCCAGTCCTCGGCGGGCACCGAGAAGCACATGCGCAGGAAGTTCTCCGAGTAGGAGAGATCGTTGCGCGGATAGACGAAGGGCTGGCCCTGGAAGTACTTGAATGCCCGGGCCGCGATGGTCGGCATCTTGGCGATCAGCCGGTGCGACGAGATGATGCGCTGCTGCGGATCGTCGATGTTTGCGCTGTCATAATAGAAGGCCGACAGGGCGCCGACGGCACCGACCATGATGGCCATCGGATGAGCATCCCGACGGAAGCCCTGGAAGAAGCGATCAAACTGCTCATGAACCATGGTGTGGTTCGTGATCGTGTTCTGGAAGGTCTCGAACTCCTGGGCGTTGGGCAGGTCGCCATTCAGCAGGAGGTAGCAGACCTCCAGGAAGGTCGAGTTCTCGGCCAGCTGGTCGATCGGGTAGCCGCGGTGAAGCAGGATCCCCTTGTCGCCGTCGATGAAGGTGATCTTGCTTTCGCAGGACGCGGTGGATGTGAAGCCGGGGTCGTAGGTGAAGACGTCCGCTTCCGCATAGAGCTTGCGGATATCCACCACGGCCGGTCCGTCGGTTCCCCGCAGGACCGGGAGCTCGACGGTCTTGCCCTCGACGCTGATTTTTGCCGTATCCCCCATCACATCCCCTCGTTCCGGAAGAAGTTAAACCACATTTTTAAAGCCTTATATCCACTAACGCTTAGTTAGGAAGCGCATCCTGAATCCGGGCGAGGCTTTCGGCCTTCCCGATGGAAATCAGGGTGCCCGCCAGGTCCGGCGCCGGAGATCCGCCAGACAGAACGGCCCGAAGGGCGGGGCCGAACTTGCCGATCCCGACGCCCTCGGTCTCGGCGAAGCCCCGGATCGTCGCCTCCAGGGCGGGGACGGTCCACTCCGATCCCTCCAGGCTTATCGACAGGCGTCCGAGCCGGGCCTGGGTCTCGTCCGTGAGCAGGGCGCGCGCCTTCTCCGGCAGGTCTAGGGGGCGTCGCCGCAGGGCGAAAATCACCGCATCTGCCAGGTCCAGCACCGTCGGGACGCCCTCCCGGACCAGGGGCAGGGTGCGCAGGAGGGTTTCGGTGTCGCCCTCATGGACCGGCCAGTCGCGGCTTTGCAGGACCGTCTTGACCAGGCCGGCCAGTCGCTCGGGTTCGGCCTTCCGCAGGTAATGGTTGTTCAGGTGGTTGAGCTTGTCCCAGTCGAGGCGGGCCGGGGCCCCGACCACGTCGCGGATATCGAACCAGGCCGCAGCCTCGGCGTCCGAGAAGATCTCGTCGTCGCCATGCCCCCAGCCCAGCTTGGCCAGGTAGTTGCGCAGGGCCTCGGGCAGGTAGCCCATGTCGTCAAATTCGCCCACCGCCTGGGCACCGTGGCGTTTGGACAATTTCTTGCCGTCTGGACCGTGGATCATGGGCAGATGAGCCCAGACCGGCGTTTCCCATCCCATGGCCTGATAGATATGCGTCTGCCGGGCGGCGTTGTTCAGGTGGTCGTCGCCCCGGATGACGTGGGTCACGCCCATGTCGTGGTCATCGACCACGACGGCCAGGTTGTAGGTGGGGGTCCCGTCGGTCCGCAGCAGGATCAGGTCGTCCAGGTCGACGTTCTGGAAGACCACCTCGCCCTTGACCTGGTCGTCGATGCGCGTCGCTCCCTCCTGGGGCGCGCGCAGGCGGATCACATGCGGCCGGCTGGCGTCAACAGGCCCCTCAGGGTCGCGCCAGGGGGAGCGGACGACCCGGCCTTCAGCCCGGGCACGCTCGCGCTCCTCGGTCAGTTCGTCGGGGGTCATGAAGTCCCGGTAGGCTCTACCCCGGGCCAGGAGGTCCAGCGCCACTTCGCGGTGACGGTCGGCCCGGGTGAACTGGAAGACCGGAGCTTCGTCCGGCTCCAGGCCCAGCCAGGAAAGGCCATCGAGGATTACCTTTACCGCCCCCTCCGTGGACCGCTCCCGGTCGGTGTCCTCGATCCGCAGCAGGTACTTTCCACCCGTCCGTCGGGCGTAGAGCCAGTTGAACAGGGCGGTACGGGCCGTCCCGATGTGCATGGACCCGGTAGGCGAGGGCGCGATGCGCGTGACGACCTGACGTTCGCTCATGGGAGTTCCGGAACCGATGACTGAAGCCTCTGTGCGGGGCGACGGGCCGCCTCTTAGCATGCACGCCTCCCGGGGTCCTAGGGGCCTGCGGCTCGGGGCCTGGCTTGGCGCCCAGGCGGGTCGGCAGGCCGGCCGCCTTGGCCTCTGGATCCCGGTCGCCCTGGGACTGGGATCTGCCCTGAACTTCGCCCTTCCACTGGAGCCTTCCTGGATCTCTGCGGCCTTAGCCCTCCTTGCGGCGAGTGCCCTCACGGTGGCCGGCCTGGGCGTCGCGACACATCGCCGGGGCGGTGGGGCGCTCCTTCTGCTGGCCTGTGGCCTCGCGGGCTTCGCCGCGGTCTGCATCCGGACCGAGGTGGTACGGGCACCGATCGCCCCAGCGTCAGCCGGCGTCCGACGCGTGGAGGCCGTGGTGGTCGATGTCGCCAGCCCGGGGCAGGGCGGCCCCCGTATTCTGTTGGCACCGGTCTCGATCTCGGGCCTGTCGCCCGAGGCGACGCCGGTCCGGGTGCGCTTGACCCTCCGGGGGTCCACGCCGCCTCCAGCCCCCGGCGACCGTATTTCTGTCAGCGCCCTGCTCAATCCACCGCCTCCGCCCTCAGCTCCCGGTGCCTATGACTTTGCCCGGGACGCCTACTTCAGGGGCGTCGGCGGCGTTGGCCTGGCCCTTGGTGAACCTGTGCAGCTACAGCGGCGGGATGCAGACCTGCCGTCTGGCCTCAGGCTCCAGATCGGCGTCAACGCCTTCCGGTGGTCGCTGACCCGTCGCCTTGTGGACCAGTTGGGACCCGACCGCGGGGGGCTGGCGGCGGCCATGACCACCGGTCACGAAGCCTTCGTGCCGCCCGCCCAGGTCGAAGCCTTGCGGGCGGCGGGGCTGGCCCACATCATCTCCATCTCGGGGCTGCATATGGCCATTGTCGGAGGCTTCGTCTTCGCCCTGGTTCGCCTGGCCGTCGCCCTTATGCCCGCCTTGGCCCTCAGGCTGTCTGGCCGCAAGCTGGCCGCCGCAGGCGGGGGCCTGGCCGTGCTTAGCTACCTGGTCCTCTCCGGTGCCCCGGACCCGGCGGTGAGGTCGGCGGTGACCGCCGTCGCCGCCTTCGCCGCCATCCTGGCCGACCGCCGGGCCATCAGCCTGCGGACCCTGGCCCTGGCCGCGACCCTGCTGCTCCTGATCCGCCCCGAAGCCGTCACCCAGCCGGGTTTCCAGATGTCCTTTGTCGCCACCACCGCTCTCGTCGCCCTGGTCGAGGCGATGCCAAGACCGGTCCGGGAAATCTCGACGCCCTGGCTGGTGCGCCTGTTCCAGGGCGCCCGCTCCGCCTTCGTGGCCGGGGTGATGATCTCCCTGGTGGCGGGGCTGGCGACCGCCCCCTTCGCCCTGCAGCACTTTAATCGCGTGGCCGTTTACGGGCTTCCCGCGAACCTGCTCAGCGAGCCGGTCTCCACCCTGCTGCTGATGCCGGCCCTCGCCGTGGGGGTGGTGCTGACGCCCCTGGGGCTGGGGGACCTCCCGCTCGCCGTCGCCGGGTTCGGTATCGATGCCCTGAACGCTATGGCGTCGACCTTCGCCAGCCTTCCGGGTGCCGAGCGCATTGTCGCGAGCGCTCCGCCCTGGACCCTTCCCGCAGCCTTCCTGGGGATCCTCTTCATCTGTCTCGTGAGCGGCCCCCTGCGCTGGCTGGGTCTCCCCCTGGCCCTGGCTGTCCACCTGGCGCCGCGGCTTCCGCCGCCCGACCTCTGGATCGCCCAGGATGCCTCCGCTGCAGCCATTCGGATGGGAGATTCGGCCCAGGCGCTTCGGCCAGAGGTGCGGCGCTTCGGCGCCGAAGTCTGGGCCCGGCGGCGGGGGCTCGCCCTGGAGGCGGACACGCCTAAGGCGCCCGAGGGTTTCATCTGCAGCCCATACGGCTGCAGGTCTGACAGCGACGACCTTCCGGTTGCGGTCATCTGGAGCCGGCGTCCGGCGCAGGTCGAAAAGGAGTTTTCTGCCGCCTGCGCCACAGTCGAGATGGTGATCCTGCGGGCACCGAGGCCTGAGGGTCCCTGCGCGGCCCCCTATGTGCTCGACGAGGACGACTTCAGGCGGGGCGGTTCCGCCGAACTCTGGCGGGATCCCGCAGGGGACTGGCGGGTGCTCTGGGCCCAGCCCCTGAGGGGGCACCGGCCTTGGTCAACGGCTCAGTGATAGGCGCGGATGAGGCCCACGAGCTTGCCCTGCACCGCCACCTGGTCGGGCCCGAAGATGCGGGTTTCATAGGCGGGGTTTGCGGCTTCCAGGGCGATGGAGGCTCCCTTGCGGCGCAGGCGCTTCAGGGTGGCCTCTTCGCCCATGACCAGGGCCACGACGATGTCGCCCGAGTTGGCGGAGTCCGTCCGGCGGATGACGACCTTGTCGCCGTCCAATATGCCGGCGTTAATCATGGAGTCGCCCTGGACCTCCAGCACGAAGTGCTCGCCAGCGCCGAGGATGGACTCGGGCACGTGCATGCGGTCGCGTTCCTGCTGGATTGCCTCGATGGGCGTGCCGGCGGCGATGCGGCCGAGCACCGAGAGCTCCCGGGTGTCGTTGGCGGCCAGGGGCGCCTGGGCCGGCGGCTCCCCGGGGTCGACCACGGAAAGCCGGGCCGGGCCGCGGCCCTTGGGCGGCGCAGAGGTGGTGGCCTGCTGGGGGAGCTTGATGACCTCCAGGGCCCGGGCCCTATGGGGCAGGCGGCGTAGGAAGCCCCGCTCTTCCAGCGCCGTGATCAGCCTATGGATCCCAGACTTCGACGCCAGATCAAGGGCATCCTTCATCTCGTCGAAGGATGGGGAGACGCCCGTCTCCTTGATGCGTTCGTGGATAAACATCAGCAACTCGTGCTGTTTGCGCGTCAGCATGTCCGGAGCCCCCTCCAGGGAACAAAGCAACAACTTCTGCGGATGTTCTTTAGGTGTTCTCGAAGCTTGTCAAGCGGGCCTTGGGGACAGACAGGCTAGGCTCCGAGCAGATCCCGGGTGGCAGCGGTCACGTCGGCCTTTCGCATAAGGCTCTCGCCCACCAGCATGGCTATGGCTCCCGAGCGGGCGAGCCGTTCAGCATCAGCTCGGGCTGTGATACCACTTTCGGTGACAAGCTGAGCATTTTCAGGGACCTGGGAGGAAAGCTTCTCTGTGACGGCCAGGTCGGTCACGAAGCTGCGAAGGTCGCGGTTGTTCACCCCGATCAGCCGGGCCCCCAGGATGCCCGCCCGGCGCATCTCGGCCGCGTCGTGCACCTCGACCAGGGCGTCCATGCCCAGCCGGGCGGCTTCCGCCATGAGCTCGCCGGCCAGGCCGTCATCCACCATGGCGAGAATCACGAGGATGGCGTCCGCGCCGAGGGCCCTCGATTCGGCGACCTGCCAGGGATCGACCAGGAAGTCCTTGCGCAGGCAGGGCAGGGAGGTCGCCGCGCGGGCGGCCACAAGATAGGCGTCATCGCCCTGGAAGCTGGGACCATCCGTCAGCACCGACAGGCAGGCGGCACCGCCCGCGGCATAGGCCTGGGCGAGGGTCGGGGGATCGAAGTCCTCCCGGATCAGGCCCTTGGAGGGTGAAGCCTTCTTGATCTCGGCGATCAGGGCCAGGTGGCCGGGGCGGGCGGCGGCGGTCAGTGCGGTGGCAAAGCCGCGCGGTGCCGTGGCGGCGGCGGCGGCAGCCTCCACCTCCGATTGCGCACGCCGGGCCTTGCGTCCGGCGACGTCGGCACGTTTGTACTCGGCGATCTGGGCGAGGATGTCGGTCATTGGCCGTTGGAAATCCGCACCAGGGCGTCCAGCGCCGCAAGGGCCCGGCCGGCGTCGATCACCTGGCCAGCCAGGCTGACGCCCTCGGCCAGGGACCGGACCCGGTCCGCCACCAGGAAGGCGGCGGCAGCGTTCAGCAGGACAATGGGTCGGTAGGGTCCCGGCGTCCCGGACAGCACCGCACGCAGGGCCTGGGCGTTGTGCTCTGGGTCCCCGCCAACCAGGTCCTCCAGGCGACCCTCCGGGATCCCGGCCTCCGAGGGGCGGACGGTGAAACGGCGCAGGGCCCCATCCCGCAGCTCGACCACGTCGGTGTCCCCGGTGGTGGTCAGTTCGTCCATGCCCTGGCCATGCACCACCCAGGCGCGCTCGGAGCCGAGGTCGCGTAGGACCTCTGCCACGGGCTCCAGCCACTTCGGGTCAAAGACCCCTAGCACCTGCCGGGAGGCACCCGCGGGATTGGTCAGGGGCCCCAGCAGGTTGAACAGGGTCCGGAAACCGAGCTCGGCGCGGATGGGAGAGACGTGCCGCATGGCGCCATGGTGGGCCTGGGCGAACAGAAAGCAGACGCCGGCGGTCTCGAGCGCCCGGAGCTGGCGCTCGGGATGGGCCTCGATATTGACCCCGAGGGCGGCCAGGACGTCGGCGGTCCCTGACTTCGAGGACAGGGCGCGGTTACCGTGCTTGGCCACCTTCAAACCGCCGCCGGCGGCCACGAAGGCCACCGCCGTGGAGACGTTCAGGGTGTGCAGGCCGTCGCCGCCAGTCCCGCAGACGTCGAGGGTGGGAAAAGGGACTTCCAGCCGGACGGCGGCGGACCGCATGGCCCGGGCACCGGCCGTGATTTCCCCGGGGGTCTCGCCGCGCATGCGCAGGGCGGTCAGGGCCGCGCCGACCTGGGCCGGGCTGGGTTCCCCGCGCAGGCAGGCGGAAAAGAAGGCCTCGGCCTCCACAGCGTCCATGACCTCGCCGGCTGCAAGTCGGCCCAGCAGGGGGCGGAAGGCTTCAGACACGGGCCCGCGCAGCCAGTTCAAGGAAGTTCCCGAGCAGCTTGTGCCCACCCTCCGTGGCGATGGACTCAGGATGGAACTGCACCCCGTGGATCGGCCGCGAGCGGTGCTGCAGGCCCATGATCTCACCGTCATCGGTCCAGGCCGTGATCTCCAGGACGTCAGGCAGGCTTCCCCCGTCGACGGCCAGGCTATGGTAGCGCGTGGCGGTGAAGGGGTCGGGCAGGTCGCGGAAGACGCCCTTGCCCGAATGCTGGATGGCGCTGGTCTTGCCGTGCATCAGGGCCTTGGCGCGGACGATGCGCCCGCCGAAGGCCTGGCCGATGGACTGGTGGCCCAGGCAGACCCCCAATATGGGCAGGGACTCCGGGGCCTGGCGCAGGAGATCGAGGCAGATACCGGCGTCATCTGGTGTGCAGGGTCCGGGCGACAGGAGCACTGCATCCGGCTTCAGGGCGATGGCGGCCGCAGCGGACAGGCCATCATTGCGATAGACGCGCGTCTCCGCCCCCAGCTCGTTCAGGTAGTGAACCAGGTTGTAGGTAAAGCTGTCGTAGTTATCGATCACCAGGATCATGGACCTGTCCCTAGTGAAACCCTTGCCCGAGGGAAAGCCTGATTGTCATGGCTGATTGTCAGGGACGAGCGTCCGGGACAGGCTCCACCCATGGATTCAGATGATTCCCCGAGAGGCGCTGCCAGCCCGGATGAGCTTGCCAGGGCCCGCGCCCTGCTCGAGCCGCCCCGGCGGGATGACGCCGCCTGGGCGGCCCTCGCCGCGGCCGCCTTCGCCGCCGCCACTGCCCTGGCCCTCGCTGCCGCCGTCATCCTCGCCCCCATGCCCTAAGGGGCTCAAGAGGGGCGAGGGACGGCGGCCCGTTACGCCTTAGAAGGAATAGACCAGGGCGGCCCGGGTGGTCGTGTCGGTCTGCTCCCGGCCGAGAGGCGGGTCCGACTCCGTCCGGATGTTGAATGAGGCCCGGGCGGCCAGGGCCCCGGACAGCCGTGTGGTCAGGGCCGTGGTCGACTCGATCGTGTTGCTCTGGCTGTCGAAGTAGGCGACGGCGACCTCGGACAGGGAGGTGTTATCGTTGATCTCCCAGACTAGGCGGCCGCCCAGTCGGCCTCCAATGGTGGACTCGCTGAGGTCCTGACCGGGAAAATAGGCCAACGGCTGCACATACTCGACCTGGCGAGCGGCCAGGCTGGCGTCGACGTCCAGGTACAGGTCCTTGCGGTCAATGACCCGGTAGCCAAGGCCGAGGGACTCGCTGAAACGGCTGTCGATGCCAGCGAACACGTCCTTATCCCAGCTCACCGCGCCCACGGCGTAGAACCGGTCCGTGAACTTGTAGTTGCCCTCGTAGCCGAGGAAATAGCGTTCCTTGGTCGTGGTCCCTTCCGTGCTCTTGTAGTCGGCAATGGCGTCGACCCGGTGCCGCCACTTCAGGGATTCCTTCTTCAGGCCCAGGCCGACGGCGAGGCCGTTCTCTTCGGCATTACCGGTCGACATGAAGCCTCCGGCCTCGCCCTCACCGGTCCAGCCTTCCAGGAAGGTCTGGCTGGACAGCTTCTCCACCCGTGCGGCCTCGGCGGCGGCAGCGATCTCGCCCAGCCGGGCGTCGATCTCGGCGGCCGAGCCGGGGTTGGTCTGCTTGGCGATGTCGGCGACGACCTTGAGGTTCGCCGGGTCCTTGGAGGCGGCTTCGATCATCGCGGCCACGCCCGCCGGAATGGGCTCGGCGAGGGCGGCGGCAGGGGCGCCGATGGCCAGGATGGCGGCTGCGGTCAGCAACTTCATAGGTAACTCCAGTAAAATCGGGCCTTTGCCCTTAGGTCGGTCAATTTTGCCGGAAAGCGGCGCGGCGGGAAAGCGTTTAACGAGTTTAACTTGCATTGCCGGGGTCTGTCGCCGTCGCGTTGACCGGGTCAGACAAATCGCCAAGTCTCTTCCGCTGCCCGTCGCAGGGCCCGGGCCTTGTGCAGGGTTTCGTCATATTCGGCGTCCGCGTCACTGTCCGCCACCACCCCGCCGCCGGCCTGGATGTGCATGATCCCGTCCTTGAAACAGGCGGTCCGGAGCACGATGCAGGTGTCTACGGACCCATCAGCGCCGAAATATCCCACCGCTCCGGCGTAGGCGATGCCACGCTTTTCGAGCTCGAGTTCGTCGATGATCTCCATGGCGCGCACCTTGGGGGCGCCCGAGAGGGTCCCGGCGGGCAGGGCGGCCATCAGGACGTCCACGGGGTCCAGGCCCTCAGGCGCATCCCCCTCCACATTGGAAACGAGGTGCATGACGTGGCTGTAGCGCTCGACGAAGAAGCTGTCGGTCACCCGCACGTGAGGACCCGGTGCCCGCTCGACGGGCGCATTGGCGCCTGCGGCGTTCAGCATGGCCACCCGGCCCACGTCGTTGCGGCCGAGGTCCAGCAGCATGAGGTGCTCGGCCCGCTCCTTGGGGTCGGCGCGCAGTTCAGCCTCCAGGGCCCGGTCCTCCTCGGGCGTGGCACCCCTTGGCCGGGTTCCGGCGATGGGGCGGATGGTGATCTTTCCATCCCTCAGGCGCACCAGGATCTCCGGCGAAGAGCCTGCCAACTGGAAGTCGCCGAAGTTCAGGTAGAACAGGAAGGGCGAGGGATTGGTCCGCCGGAGCGACCGATAGAGGGCGAAGGGATCGTGCGGGAAGGGCGCGCGGAACCTGTGGCTCGGCACCACCTGGAAAATGTCTCCGGCGGCGATGTAGGTCTTGGCCCGGTCGACTATCATCCGGTAGTCTTGGCGGCTGACCGGGGTCGTGAACCGGTCCGGCAGGGGGTCGGCGTCTCCCGTCGGCGACGGGGCTGCAGTCTTCAGGTCCAGGCGGATGGCCTCCAGACGGCCGCACGCGGCCTCCCAGGCGGCCTGGGCCGAGAGGCCGGACGGCCGCACCGTGGTCGCCAGCAGGATTTCCTGGGCAATGCCGTCGAAGACAGCCACCACGGAGGGGCGGATCATCACCGCGTCGGGCAGGCCCAGGGGGTCGGGATTGACGTTTGGTAGCCGCTCGACCAGCCGGATCATGTCGTAGCCGATGGCCCCGAAGATCCCGGCGGTCATGGGCGGCAGGCCTGCGGGCAGGTCCAGCCGGGAGGCGGCGGCCAGTTCCCGCAGGGAGTCCAGGGCTCCACCGGGCTGGGGGGTGAAACGCCCGGCGTCGATGGCCTCGCCCTCGGCGATCTCCGCGACGTCGCCCCGGCACCGCCAGACCAGGTCCGGCTTGAGGGCAATGACGGAATAGCGCCCGCGCCAGGCGCCGCCCTCGACGCTCTCGAAGAGGAAGGCATAGGGGCGACCCTTCGCCAGCTTCAGGTAGGCAGACACCGGCGTCTCAAGGTCGTCGATCAGCCGGGTCCAGACGACCTGGGCGCGGCCGGTCGTGTAGATGTCCGAGAAGGACTCGACGCCGGGTTCCGGGTTCACTTGCTGGCGGCCCCCTTGCCGTCCTTGGCCCCCTTTGCCTTTGGCGCTTCGATGCCGAGGGCCTGGCGGGCGAGTGCGGGATCGGTGCGGGTCTTCAGCACCGCCCGGGCGTAGCGGGGCATCTGTCCGCCGATCTCGTTAAACAGGGTCATGCCCAGCTGGGGCCGCACCTGCTCCACAGCGCGGGCGTTTTCCGCCGCTACCGGCGGCTTGATGGCGTCGACCCGACCGACGATGAAGACGAAGGGTCCCCCACCACCGGCCGCAAAGACTCCGCCCTTTGGCGCGCTGAACGCCTGGCCGAAGGCTTCCGGGGGCAGGGGCCCCTGCTGGCCTGAGGCCTGCCGGGTCAGGCCCGGAAGCCGGACAAGCTGGGTCCCGACGCTCTGCGCCGCCTTGGCCATGTCCTCGCCCTTGCGCACGCGTTCAGCGAGGGCGTCAGCCTTCTCCCGCAGGCGCTTGGACATCTCCTGGCCCATCCAGGCCCGGGTGAGGGGTTGGCGGACCTCTTCGAGCGGAGGCAGGGCCTTGGGGAGGATCTTGTCGACGCGCACGACGTAGGACTCCCCCTGGCTCTCGTCCTCGATCTGGCTTTCTCCACCTTCGGGAAGACGAAAGGCGGTCTGGATGAGCTTGGCCGAAATGCCGGAGACCGGCTTGCCGGAGGTATCGATGCCCTGCTCGGCGACAGGCCCCAGCTTGATCACCGAGACCCCGGCCTTGGCGGCGGCCTCGTCCAGATTGGCACCGCCCGCATGGGCGTCATCGAAGATCTGGCTGATTTCGTAGACCCGTTCAGCCGCCAAAGTCTTGCGGGCCTCTGCCTCGAGCATGGGACGGATCGCGTCCAGGGTGACGCTCTGCCCAGGCTGGATTCCGGTGACCTTGACCACGGCAAGGCCCAGGTCGCCCTGGACGACGCGGACCTCTCCGGAGGCCATGGCGAAGGCGGTTTCCCCGGTCTTGCGGTCAACGACCGCTGTGACGGGCTTGTCAGCATAGACCACCGGCTCCACGCCTGCGGCCTTGGCCGCCACAGCGGGATCCTCGCCCTTGCCCAGTCGGTCCGCGATCTGGCGTGCGGCGGCCGCGTCCCGGGCCGGGATCTGCACCAGCGACCGGGTCTCGGGCCGGTTCAGGGCGTCTTTCCGGAAATCGAACTGCTTGCGGATGTCCGCCTCACTCACCGTCACTGACCCGGCGAACTTCGCGGCGCTGAAGCGCACTACGCTCAGGACGCGGAACTCCGGCCGCATCAGGCGATCGGCGTTTTCCTTCATGAAGGTGGCGAGCTGGGCCTCGGTCGGGGGCGCGGGAGGCTCCACGGCGGGCGGCCCGACCGCGAAGGCCGACACGTCCCGGGCCTCCTGTGCAAAGACGACGGCCAGGGCACCATAGGCCCGGGGCGGCCTCAGCCCGTCGACCAGCCCCGCCGCCATGTGCGACTGGGCGATATCGTCCCGAACGCTCTGCTCAAAGGCCGGGGCGGTCAGGTTGTTACGCGCCAGCGCCTCCTCGTAGAGGCGCTTGTCGAACCTGCCGGACACCTGGTCGAAAAAGGCGGGGATCCGCTGGATTTCCCGAGTGATCAGGCTGTCCGCCGGCTTGAGCCCGATCTTGTCGACCAGGGCGGCCATGGATTCCCGGTCGGCCAGCATTTCCAGGACCCGGGAATCGAACCGGTTCTCCACCGCCAGCTCATTGCTGATCGGCTGGCCAGACTGGCGTTCCAGGTTTGCCTTCGCTCGATCCCATTCGGTCCGGAACTCGGCCGGCGTGATGCCTCGATCTGCTGCGTGCACCACTTCATTGCTGCCGCGGGTCTTGAAGACGTCGCTAACGCCCCAGACCGCAAAGCTGAGGATCAGTACGCCGATGAGGACGGCGGCGACCCAGGATTTGGCGAAGAGGCGGATGGCGGCGAGCATGAGATCCTTCCCGGCCCGGACACCGGGCGCTTTGCAAGGCCGGGTATAGAACCTCGCTGCAAGGTGCGGCAAGCTTGGCCTCGGCTGACGGGTGTCAGCCGCCCTGCCTTATCGTATCGGCCCAACACCGGGCTGTGAGACCTGCGGACGGAGACGGCGAAATGGCCAAGCTGATTGTGGGCAACTGGAAGATGAACGGACTGGGCCCCGCCCTGGCCGAGGCGCAGGCCGTGGCGGCAGGCCTGGCCGGCTCTCTGGCCGGCTCTCTGGGCGGCACTTTGGGCGGATCTGGGGTCCGGGTCGGGCTCTGCCCGCCGGCGACCCTGATCGAGCGCATGGCCCGGTCCCTTTCGGGCTCTCCAGTCCTGGTCGGGGGCCAGGACTGCCGGGCCGAGGCGTCGGGCGCCTTTACCGGCGACGTCTCCGCTGAAATGCTTTCAGAGGCCGGGGCGGTCCTGGTCATCCTGGGGCACTCCGAGCGGCGTGCAGGCTGTGGTGAGACCGATGCCTTGGTCGCCGCCAAGGTCGAGGCTGCCCTTAGGGCAGGTCTGGAGCCCATCATCTGCGTCGGCGAGACCCTCGCCGAGCGTGAGGCGGGCAGGGCGGTCGCCGTCGTCGCCACCCAGGTCCGCGGCTCCCTGCCTCAGGTCCTGGCGGGGCGTGCGTTTTCCGTGGCCTACGAGCCGGTCTGGGCCATCGGGACAGGCCTGACACCCACCACGGCGCAGATCGAGGAGATCCACGCAGCGGTCCGGGCCGAAATGTCCGCGGTCCTCGGGGTGCCGGGCGCCCGCGCACCCATCCTCTATGGCGGCTCGGTCAAACCCGCCAACGCGGCCGAGATCCTGTCCGTAGCCGAGGTCGGCGGCGCCCTCGTGGGGGGGGCCTCCCTCAAGTCTGCCGACTTCCTCGGGATCATCGCCGGGGCGGGGTGAAGTCCCCGGTCCCGGTTTCCCTACCGCGTGGACTGGAAACCCGGCCCGGTGGATGCTAGAGACCCCAACTTCCCGGCCGGCTTCCCGGCCAGATCCTGCGGGTCGATCATGCTCGGGCTTCTGCTCACCCTTCAAATCCTCGTCAGCGTCGGCCTTGCCATCGTGGTCCTCCTCCAGCGTTCCGAAGGCGGAGCCTTGGGGATGGGCGGTGGGGGCTCGAACTTCATGACCGCACGCGGGGCGGGGGATCTCCTGACCCGAACGACCTGGATCCTCTGCACCGCCTTCTTCGTCCTCGTCCTGGCCCTGACCGTGGTCACCGGCCGGCAGAAGGCCTCCAGCTCGGTCGTCGACCGGGTCAAGGTGGAGGGCCTGTCCCCGGAAGCCCTCAAGGCGCAGCGGGTGCCCGCCACGCCGGCTCCGTCCCAGGCCCCGGCCTCTGCGCCCGCGCCCTTCGAGGCCCCGCGGCCCACCGTGGACCCCTTCGGCGTCACGCCGGCACAGCCCGCGTCACCGCCCCCCGTCGCCCCGAACTAGGGATCATCCACAGGTGAGCGATACCGCTAGTCTGCAAGGACAGGCGAATCGCGGCTAACTGGTCTCCCATGGCCCGGTACATCTTCATCACCGGCGGCGTGGTCTCCTCCTTGGGAAAAGGTCTCGCCTCCGCAGCACTCGGTGCGCTCCTTCAGGCGCGTGGATATCGCGTGCGCCTGCGCAAGCTCGACCCCTACCTTAATGTCGATCCGGGGACGATGAGCCCCTACCAGCACGGCGAGGTCTTCGTGACCGAGGACGGTGCCGAGACCGACCTCGATCTGGGCCACTACGAGCGTTTCACCGGGGTCAACGCCGCCCGGGGAGACAACATCACCACCGGCCAGATCTACAAGACCATCATCGAGAAGGAGCGCCGCGGCGATTATCTCGGCGCGACGGTCCAGGTCATTCCGCACGTCACCGACGAGATCAAGGCCTTCGTCCTGTCCGATCCGGGTGAGGGGGTCGACTTCGTCCTGGTGGAGATCGGCGGCACGGTGGGCGATATCGAGGGCCTGCCCTTCTTCGAGGCCATCCGCCAGCTGGGCCAGGAACTGCCCCGGGGCATGGCCTGCTACATCCACCTGACCCTCTTGCCCTACGTCAAGACGGCCGGGGAGATGAAGACCAAGCCGACCCAGCACTCCGTCAAGGAGCTGAGGTCCATCGGCATCCAGCCCGACATCCTGCTGTGCCGCTGCGAACAGCCCATCCCGGCGGCCGAGCGCCGCAAGATCGGCCAGTTCTGCAATGTACGGGAAAGCGCGGTCATCCAGGCGATGGACTCGCCCAACATCTACGCCGTGCCTCTCGACTATCACGAGCAGGGCCTCGACCGGGAAGTGCTCGACGTCTTCGGCCTGCTCGAAACCGCCCCGGCGCCCGACCTGTCCGGCTGGCAACGGGTGTCCGACCGCATGGACCACCCCGATGGCGAGGTCACCATCGCCATCGTCGGCAAGTACACGGCCCTGACGGACGCCTACAAGTCCCTGGTCGAGGCCCTGGTCCACGGCGGCCTGGGCAGTAATGTGCGGGTGCGCCTCGACTGGATCGAGGGCGAGACCTTCGAGCACGACGAGGCCCTGATCGGCGAGCGCCTGGCCGGAGTCCACGGCGTGCTCGTCCCCGGAGCCTTTGGCGAGCGCGGGGCGGGCGGAATGATCCGCGCCATCCAGTTCGCCCGCGTGCACCAGATCCCCTATTTCGGCATCTGCTTCGGCATGCAGATGGCCATGATCGAGGCGGCCCGGAACCTGGCCGGCCTCACGGAGGCCTCCTCCACCGAATTCGGGCCCAGCCCCCAGCCCGTCGTCGGCCTCATGACCGAGTGGACCCGCGGCAATGAACGCGAGACCCGCGTCGAGGGCGATGACCTGGGCGGCACCATGCGCCTGGGCGCCTACGACGCCGTCCTCACCCCCGGCTCCCGGGTGGCGGCCATCTACGGCGCCGAGCACATCAGCGAACGCCACCGCCACCGCTACGAGGTCAATATCCGCTACCGGCAGGCCATCGAGGCCACGGGCCTGGCCTTCACCGGCCTGTCCCCCGATGGCGTCCTGCCCGAGATCTGCGAGCGCGCCGATCATCCCTGGTTCGTCGGCGTCCAGTTCCACCCCGAACTGAAGAGCCGCCCCTTCGACCCCCACCCCCTCTTCACCAGCTTCATCGGCGCCGCCAAGGACCGCAGCCGGCTCGTCTGAGCCGCGCGCGCCCACTCCGGCTTGAATCCCCCGCACGATTAGGGCATAAGCGCCCACCTTAACGCGCCCCGTCACCGTGGCCGTTCATTCCCTGTCCGCCAGAGAGAGTCTCCCGTGGCCGTTCCGAAACGCAAAACCTCCCCCTCACGCCGCAACATGCGTCGCTCGCACCATGCCCTGGGGGCCAACAACTACGTTGAGGACAAGGAAACCGGCGAGCTGAAGCGCCCGCACCACATCGACCTGAAGACCGGCATGTACAAGGGCCGCCAAGTCATCACGCCCAAGGAAGACTAGCTCTTTCCTAAGCGACAGAATTCCAGGGCGCGGCGCCGAAGGGCCCCGCGCCCTTTCTGATTCTAGATCAGCGACGGGGCTCAGGCCTCCCAGGGATTGATGAGCGTGATCCCAAGCCCGCTGAAGTCGCCGACATTTCGGGTCGCCAGCTCAAGGTTGTAGGCAAGCGCTATGCCCGCGATCTGGAGGTCCGCGAGCTTGTTGGGGATCTGGTGCAGCCCCAACCCCTGGGCCCGCGCCAGGACAAGCAGTCGGGCTGCCGCCTGGGCCGCTGAGGCGTCAAAGGCGTAGATCCTGCTCCCAAAACGCCGAATGGCGCGGGCGATGGCGTTCTCCAGGGCATCCCGGCGTCGACCCGCCTCAAGCAGGCCGGCTCCGGCTTCCAGCTCGAAGATGGTGAGGCTCGAGATCGCCGCACTGGCGTGGTTTGCGTTCAGCCACCGGACCACGGTCTGCGAGGGCGCCAATCTCAGCGCCTCCGAGATCACGTTCGTGTCGAGGAGGATCATTCCAGAGGCGCGGTACGAACGGGAGCAGACCGGATCAGGTCCAGGGCGTCGTCGAGGTCGAACCCGGGCCGGGAGATCGCCACAAGCCAGTCGCCAAAGGGCTCGGCGTCGTCGGGAGTTTCGGCCTCTTCCCGCGCCAGCCTGTCGAGGGTTTCGCGCAGATCCGCCTCCAGACTTTTGCCCCGACGTTCGGCGCGCAGGCGCAGCAGTTCCTTGGTCGCTTTGTCGACCTTCCGGATCAGGATGTCGGCCATCAGAGAATTCTCCAGAGGGCGAACGATATCACGATATCACTCTGCGCTCAATCCGCCGACCCCGCCGCGCCTACTGCGTCCGCCCCCGGGCCTGGATGCCCGCCCGGCGGGCCTCGACGGCCTC
>NZ_JBAXIM010000046.1:0-18805 GCF_037138395.1 Phenylobacterium sp. | reverse complement strand
GCTTCCGGCACCTCAGGCAGGGGTTTTGAGGTCATGGGTGGCCCGATCACGTATTTGGCGTGGCAGGCAACACAGGTCTCATAGAGCCGCCCGCCGGTGTCGAAGACGGCCTGCTTGTCATGGGCATCGGCTGCCTTCCGGGCATCCAGGGCCTTGGCGGTCATGTCCTGGGCCATCCGGTTCCAGTCCGCCTCGGGCACGCGGGCGCGGCCGGGAAGCTGCAGGGCGTTGCCCGCCTCTGCCACGGTGGAGGCCGCCGTGACCAAAGCCTCCCATCCCGCCTCATCCTTCGGGGACAGATCTCTTTCGCCTGCCTTGGTGAGCTCGATCCCGGAGCCCCGCCAGTAGGCCTGGGAAGCAGGATCAACCACATGCAGCATGAGCTCGTTCATGGGCAGGGAGGTGTCGAACTTCGCTACGGCGGCGGAGTTCTTAGCGCCCTGGGGGCCGGAGCAGGCCGCCAGGGCCAAAAGACCGGCGACGGCTGAAATGCGCTTCATGATGGTCACTCCCTAACTGTCCGTCCGTGGCGACGGATCAGGCCTTAGCCATGTTGATGACGTGCTGCTGGGTGAACTCGGCGAGGCCTTCCTCGCCCAGTTCATTGCCGACGCCTGAGAACTTGGCACCGCCGAACGGAATGTTTGGTGCCAGCTCGGCGTGCTTGTTGATCCAAACAGTGCCCGTGTCCATGCGCCCAGCCAAATCGAGGGCCCTGTCCAGGTCCTTGGCCCAGATGGAACCGCCCAGACCGTAGTCGGAGGCATTGGCCCGGCGCACGGCGTCCTCACCGTCCTTGAACTTGATGACTGGCAGGACGGGACCGAACTGCTCCTCGTCCACCAGACGGGTGCCGTCCTCTATGTCCCGGACGATGGTCGGGCGAATGAAATAGCCCTTGCCCTCGGCACGGCCGCCGCCGGCGATGACCTTGCCCTGGGTCCTGGCGTCCTCGATCAGGCCCAGGACCTTCTCAAACTGGCTCTTGTTCTGGAGCGGGCCGATTGTGACGCCCTGCTGCAGGCCATCGCCCATGACGGCGGCGTCCGCCAGCTTGGCCAGTTCGTCGCACATGGCGTCGTAGATGCTCTCGTGGACATAGGCCCGCTTCACGGCGATGCAGACCTGACCGGAGTTCTGGAAGGCGGCCGCGAAAATCTTGGGCGCAGCTTCCGTGGGGTCCACGTCGTCGAGGACGATGGCCGCATCATTGCCGCCGAGTTCGAGGGTAACCCGCTTCAGGGCCTCAGCGGCGCCCGCCATGACCTTTTTGCCGGTCTCAGTGGAACCCGTGAAGGAGACCTTGCGGATGTCCGGATGCGCCGTGATGGCGCCGCCAAGATCATTGGCGTCGGAAATCACGTTCAGGACGCCAGGGGGCAGGAGGTCCTTCACCAGCTCGCCGATCCGAAGGGTGGTGAGCGGTGTGGTGGCCGCCGGCTTCAGGATGACGGTATTGCCGGCCAGCAGGGCCGCAGGAACCTTGAAGGCCATCAGGATGATCGGGAAGTTCCAGGGCACGATGGCACCCACCACCCCCAGGGGGCGGCGGCGGGAGATCACCTTTCGTGTATCGGAGTCCTCGATCACTTTCTCGGGCAGGTCGAGGCTGGCAAAATAGCGGAAGAAGGCGGCCGCGCCGAAGATCTCGCCCATGGCGTCCTGAAGGGGCTTTCCCTGTTCCTGAACAAGGGTGCGGGACAGGGTCTCCAGATCGCCCTGGATGGCGTCGGCCATGGCCAGGAGGGCCTTTCGACGCTCGCTCATGGGGGTGGCAGCCCAGGCGGGAAATGCCCGTTTGGCAGCGGCCACAGCCTGGTCAAGCTGGGCCTTAGAAGCCCGGGGACACTCCACCAGCACCTCTTCGGTGGCTGGATTGATCACCGGCATGACGGCGTCTCCATCCACGAGCTGGCCGTCGATCAGAAGCTTGTAGGGACCCATGTCGCTCTCCGGGAATTCACCGGGACACAATGCGCGGATGACGCAGCGCCAATCAAGCCCGGGGTTGCGCAGGACCGGGACGCTGGGCCAAGCTGACGATCATCTTCCGACCGGAGCCCGTCATGCTCAAACGCGCCGCCTGCCTTGCCGCCTGCGCCCTCGCTTTCACCGGGACCGCATACGCCGCAGGGCTGTCCGGGGCCGAGAGGCGGATGGTCGCCGCCGTCGACGCCTCCCAGGATGCCCAGCTGGGTCTGCTGGAGCAGCTGGTGGGGATCAACTCGGGTACGATGAACCTCGCAGGGGTGCAGGCTGTCAGCCGGCGGCTGGAGCCCGAGTTCCGGGCCCTTGGCTTCGAGGTGCGCTGGAGCTCCATGGCGGAAGCGGGCCGGGCCGGACACCTCATCGCGACCCACACCGGATCGGGCAAGGGCCGGCGGATGCTGCTGATCGGACACCTCGACACGGTGTTTGAGCCTGACAGCCCCTTCAAGGGCTATGTCCGCTCCGGGAACACCGTGACCGGGCCCGGGGTCAACGACATGAAGGGCGGGATCGTGATCATGCTCGGCGCCCTCCAGGCTATGAAGGCCGCCGGGACCCTAAAGGACGCTGACATCACGGTCGTTCTGACCGGTGACGAGGAGCGGATGGGAAAGCCGACGGAGATCGCGCGCCGGGACCTGGTCGAAGCCGCCCGGCGGTCTGATCTCGCCCTGGATTTCGAGGGCCTCGCCACCGAGAACGGGGCGGACATGGGATCCATCGCCCGAAGGTCATCAAGCACCTGGACACTGAAGGTCAAGGCCAAGCCGGGTCACTCCTCGGGGATCTTCTCAGGCGCCGCTGGATATGGTGCGATCTTCGAACTCTCAAGGATCCTGGACGCCTTCCGCAAGGACCTGCGGGAACCGAACGCCACCTACAACGTCGGTCTTGTGCTCGGGGGCGCCAACGCCGACCTCAACACCACCGCGACAGGGGGCAAGGCCTCTGGCAAGTCCAACATCATCGCCGCCGAGGCCCTGGCCATCGGTGACCTTCGGACCCTCTCGAATGCACAGACCGAAAGCCTGAAGGCGAAGATGGCGAGTATCGTCCAGACCAGCCTGCCAGGCACCCGGGCCAGTCTGGAGTTTACCGAAGGCTATCCCGCCATGCCCCCGACGGAGGGATCAAGGCGGATACTCGCACAGCTCAACGGCGTGAACCGGGATCTCGGTTATCCGGAAATGGTAGAGCTCGATCCGCTCAAGCGGGGCGCCGGGGACATCGCCTTCGTCTCGGGCATTGTCGATGGGCTTGTCGGTCTTGGTGCGGGAGGGGAGGGCGCACACGCCCCCGGGGAGACCCTGGACATCCCGGCCATGCGCCGCCAGACGCGCCGCGCGGCCCTGCTCATGAGCCGGTTAGCCCGACCGGGGAATTAGACCGCCAGGGGCCGCCAGGCCTCGAGGCCCGCCTCCAGGTCGGCGATGAGGTCCTCGGCGTCCTCAAGCCCGGCATGAAGCCGGACAAGGGCACCCCCATAGTCGCGCCGGAACTGGCGGACCTCGAGCTGGGGGTCACAGTCAATGGCGAGGCTTTCGAAGCCCCCCCAGGAAAAGCCCAGCCCAAATACCCTCAGGGCGTCGAGGAAAGCGGCGGTCGCGCCGGCCTGCGCCGGCTTCAGGATCAGGGCAAAGAGACCGCAGGCGCCAGAATAGTCCCGCTTCCAGAGGTCGTGCCCCGGTGCGCCGGACAGGGCAGGATGCAGGACCTGGAGCACTTCAGGCCGGGCCTCAAGCCAGCTTGCAAGCGCCAGCCCTGTGGCTTCATGCCGGCGGAGGCGCACGTCGAGGGTGCGCATGCCCCTGAGCATGGCATAGGCGTCCTCGGCCGCCACCGACCAGCCCAGGTCTGTCACGCCGGCCTTCAGCCGGGCGGCAATATCCGGATCCCGTGTGGCCGCCGAGCCCATGAAACTGTCGGAATGCCCGCCGACATACTTGGTGAGGGCCTGGATCGAAATGTCGACGCCAAGGTCCAGTGGCTTCAGGACGTGGCCTGCACCCCAGGTGTTGTCGATCAGGCTCAGGATCCTGCGACGGCGCGCAATGGTGGCCAGGGCCGGCACGTCCTGCATTTCGAAGCTGAGCGAGCCGGGGCTTTCCAGGAAGATCAGTCGGGTCCTCGGCCCCATCAGCGCCTCGACCTCATCGGGCGGAAGGGTGGGGTCATAATACCGGGTCGAGACCCCGAACCGGGCGAGGGTGCGGTCGCAAAACCGGCGGGTCGGCTTGTAGGCCGTGTCGGTCATCAGGAGTTCGTCGCCAGCCTCAAGCACGGCGAGCAGGGCACCGGCGACAGCGGCGACACCGCTGGGATAGAGCTCGACGGCCTCGGCGCGTTCAAGGTCGCAGAGGGCGCTCTTCAGGGCCTCGTGCGAGGCCAGGCCACTGCGCCCATAGGTGACAAAGGCATCATCATCATAGAGGGCCCTGGCGTCGGGAAGCAGGACGGTCGAGCCCTTCTGGATCAGCGGGTTCACCGTCGCGGTAGGTTGGGCCGCCGGCCTGGGCGGATGAACGAGGCGACTCGCCGGCTTCATGCATCCCCCGTGACGACGTCGCCGCCCGAGGCACCGCCCCATTCCGCCCAGGAACCGTCGTAGACAGCCGCCTGTGCGCCCAGGATCTCGAGGGCGAGGGCCAGGACCGATGCCGTTACGCCTGAGCCGCAGGTGGCAATGACCGGTCGGGCAGGGTCGATACCCGCCGCCTCGAAGGCCGCCGCGATCTCCTCCAGGGACTTCATCCGCCCCTCGGCCGTAAGAAGGCGATCAAAAGGCAGGTTGAGGGCCCCAGGCATATGCCCGGATCTCAGGCCCAGCCGGGGCTCCGGGGCCTCACCGCGAAACCGGGGTGCGCTGCGCGCATCGACGACCTGGGCCGAACCGGTCTCGAGGGCACAGGCGACCTCGGACTGGCTCCGAACCCTATCCGGCTGCGTCTCCGGACTGACCCCCACGGCGGAGGGGCGGCGGCACGATCCCGTCTCCAGGGGCAGGCCAGCGGCCCGCCAGGCCCTCAGGCCGCCGTCGAGCACCCGGACCTGCAGATAGCCCATGGCCCGGAGCGTCCACCAGGCGCGAGCTGCGGACCGGACGCCGAAGCTGTCATAGACGACGATCTCGGCCTCACGGGACAGGCCCAGGGCTCCGGCTGCCGACGCAAACGCCTCTGGCGTTGGGAGCATGTGGGGAAGGTCTGTCGCCGGGTCGGAGATTGCGTCGATATCGAAGAAGACCGCGCCGGGGAGCCTTTCGGCCTCAAACTCCGTCCGACCCGACCGTCCCTCGGCGGGAAGGAACCAGCTGGCGTCCACCACCCTGAGGTCTGGCGCGCCGAGCCGGGCCTGGAGAGCCTCGGCAGTCATGAGGGGAGAGCCGTTCACGTCAGCCACTCCGGGACCGGCAGCCCGCGTTCGCGCAGGAAGGTCGGGTTGTAGATCTTGCTCTGGTAGCGCGAGCCCTGGTCGCAGAGGATGGTAACGATGGTGTGCCCAGGCCCAAGGGCGCGGGCCATCTGGATCGCCCCGGCTACGTTGACGCCCGTGGACCCGCCCATGATCAGGCCCTCATGAGTGGCCAGGTCAAAGATCACGTCCAGCATCTCTTCGTCGGGGATCTGGAAGGGCATGTCGACGGCCAGGCCCTCGAGGTTGGCGGTGATGCGGCCCTGTCCGATCCCTTCTGAGATCGAACCCCCTTCGGCCCGAAGCTCGCCGTGGGCGTACCAATTGTAGAGGGATGCGCCCATGGGGTCGGCGAGGCCGATGCGGATGTCCGGACGACGGGACCTGAGGGCCTCGGCGACGCCGGCCAGGGTTCCGCCCGAACCCACGGCGCAGATGAAGCCGTCGACCTTGCCGGCTGTCTGCTCCCAGATTTCCGGGCCCGTCGTCTCGGCATGGGCCTGCCGGTTGGCGACATTATCAAACTGGTTGGCCCAGACCGCGCCATTGGGCTCGCTTCTATTGAGCTCTTCGGCCAGGCGACCAGAATAGCGGACGTAGTTGTCCGGGTTGGAGTAGGGAACCGCGTCCACCTCCACGAGCTCTGCGCCCAGCAAGCGGATGGCGTCCTTCTTCTCCTGGCTCTGGGTGCGGGGAATGACGATGGTGGTCCGGTAGCCCAGGGCCTGGCCGACCATGGCGAGGCCGATGCCGGTGTTTCCCGCCGTACCCTCGACGATACGGCCACCGGGGCGCAGGAGACCCCGCCGCTCAGCGTCCCGGATGATGTAGAGGGCGGCCCTGTCCTTCACCGACTGGCCGGGATTCATGAACTCGGCCTTGCCGACGATCTCGCACCCCGTCGCCTCGCTGGCGCGGTTGAGCCGGATCAGGGGGGTCCGGCCGATGGCCTCAAGGACGTTAAGCGCGATGGTCATGGGGACAACCTAGGAGGTTCCGTAGCTCGGCGCCACGGCGACAGGCCCGTCAGGCGCGGGCAAGGCCCACCTGGATCACCTGGGTCCGGTGGGTCCGGAATCCGGCTTCGCAATAGCTGAGGTAGAAGTCCCAGATCCTGCGGAACCGCTCGTCGAAGCCCAACCTGCGGATATCCTCCCATGTAGCCCCAAAGCGCTGCTTCCAGGCGGCAAGGGTCTCGGCATAGTCCGGGCCGAAGCGGTCAGGCTCGGACCAGGACAGGCCCGCCCGGGCGGTCTCCTGCTGCAACCGCTTTTCTGAGATCAGCATGCCGCCGGGGAAGATGTAGCGCTGGATGAAGTCGGCGCGCTTGCGATAGCCCTCGAACAGCTCGTCCTGGATGGTGATGATCTGGAGGCCCGCCCGGCCATCAGGCTTCAGCCGGTCATGGACTGCCTGGAAATAGGTGGGCCAGTAACGCTCACCGACCGCCTCGAACATCTCGATAGAGGCGATCCGGTCGAAGGTCCCGGTCACGTCGCGATAGTCGACCAGTCGGATGTCCGCGCGCTCGGCAAGGCCAGCTTCGAAGATCCGGCGGCTGGCGAATTCATGCTGCTCCTTGGAAATGGTGATGCCGGTGACCCGGGCGCCGATCTCGCCCGCTGCGAATTCGGCAAAGCCACCCCATCCGCACCCGATCTCAAGGACATTTTGGCCCGCAGCGAGGGACATCCTGCGGGCAAGGGCCCCGTATTTTTCCTTCTGCGCAGCCTCCAGGCTGTCGGCTCCGTTCTGGAATCGGGCCGAGGAGTAGGTCATCGAGGGATCCAGCCACCGGGAGTAGAAGGCGTTTCCCAGGTCATAGTGGGCGTGGATATTGCGCCGGGACCCGTTCCGCGAGTTCCCGTTCAGAAAGTGCCCCAGGAAGTTGATCACGCCGACAAGGGGATTGCCCTCCGTCACCCGGGTCAGGTTCTGGAAGTTCAGGCTGAAGACGGAAAGGACGGCCGTCAGGTCCGGCGTCTCCCATTCCCCAGCGGCATAAGCCTCCGCGAAGCCGATATCGCCGGCCAGGAGTGCTCGGCGGACAAAGCGGAAATCGTGGATCCGAATGATGGCGGCGGGGCCGGCGGCCTCGGACCGGAGCCTCAGGACCCGGTTGTCGGGGGTCACGAAGGTGACGTCCCCGGCCATCCATCCCCGGGTGATGGAGTCCAGCGCCGAACGGAAAACCGCCGGCAGGCCCCTGAGGGCTGGGGCTCGCTTCACCGATCCATGATGGACAAAGAGGGTGTTCAAGCAGATTTCTTGCACAGCGGACACGGACTGCGGCTCCCGGGAGTCGCCGGCGGTCGCCGGCCATTACAGGTGCATTTCCGGCTTGTGCGGAGGTCCGCTGCAAGCCACTTAACGCCCTGAGGCGAAGTCGTCTCGCAGGAGAGACGAATTGTCCAGTCTGAACGCTGTCGTCGAACTCACTCCGCCGTCGGGACGGACAGTGCGGATCGGCAATCGCGAACGCCTGACAGTGATCGCCGGCCCCTGTCAGCTGGAAAGCCGGCAGCATGCCCTGGAGATGGCGACGGCCCTGCGCGAGATTGCCGAACGCCTGGATGTCGGCCTGATCTACAAGACCTCCTTCGACAAGGCCAACCGTACTTCAGCGCGGGCGGCGAGGGGCCTTGGCCTGAAGGCCTCCCTGCCGATCTTCGCCGAGATCCGGGAATCGATTGGCCTTCCGGTCCTGACCGACGTGCACGAGCGCGATCAGTGCGCGCGCGTGGCCGAGGCGGTTGACGTCCTCCAGATCCCCGCATTCCTGTGCCGCCAGACCGACCTCCTGGTTGCGGCGGCCGAAACCGGGCGGGCAATCAACGTCAAGAAGGGCCAGTTCCTGGCGCCCGGCGACATGAAGAACGTCATCGCTAAGATCAGCGGTGCGGGCAATCCCAACGCCCTGGCGACCGAACGCGGCGTGAGCTTCGGCTACAATGCCCTGGTCAGCGACATGCGGGCCCTGCCGATATTGTCAGAGATCGGCTGTCCAGTGGTGTTCGATGCCACCCATTCGGTGATGCAGCCCGGCGGGCAGGGCGACCGCTCCGGCGGGCAGCGGGAGTTCGTCCCGGTCCTCGCCCGGGCGGCGGTTGCAATTGGCGTCGCCACCGTCTTCCTGGAGACCCATCCCGATCCCGACAACGCTCCGTCCGATGGACCCAACATGGTGCCCCTGTCCGAGTTCGAGGGCCTGATCGCCGATCTGCTGTCCTTCGACGCCCTGGCCAAGCGGCCGCGGGCCTGAAGGCGATGGAGTTCACGTCGCTCCAGGACCTGATCCGCAGCATCCCGCAGGCGCGCGTCGTCTGCGTCGGCGATGTGATGGTTGACCGCTTCGTCTATGGCGAGGTGACGCGGATGTCTGCCGAGGCGCCGATACCGGTCCTCGCCTGGCGCCGCGAACTGGTCATGCTCGGAGCCGCCGGCAACGTGGCGCGCAATGTCTCGGCACTGGGTGGGCAGGTCGCCCTGGTGGGTGTGATCGGTTCCGACATCGAGGGTCGCGAGGCCCTGCGGCTGGTGGGTGGCGACGGACGGATCGAAGGCGCCCTGGTCACAGATACGGCCCGCCCGACGACACTGAAGACACGCTTCGTCTCCGGCGCGCACCAGCTTCTTCGTGTGGACATCGAGGATACGGATCCGGTCTCGGCGGAGACCTCTGCACGCCTGGCCCGCGCGGTTCGCGATGTCGCGCCGGGCGCGGGGGTGATCATCCTGTCTGACTACGGCAAGGGGGTCGTCACCGACGAGGTCATCGCCGCCTGCCGGAATTCTGGCCTACCGGTTCTCGTGGATTCCAAGGCCCGCTCCTTCCAGCGCTACGGCCCGGTGGACGTGATCAAGCCCAACGCCTCCGAGCTGGCCCGCGCCTCCGGCCTGCCCACCGGAACCGACGCCGAGGTCGAGGCCGCCCTGGCTCGGGCCCTTGAGCTCTGTGAGGCCCGCTCAATCCTGGTCACCCGGGCGGCCAAGGGCATGTCCCTGGCGGTCCGCGGCCAGGCTGTGCGCCATTTTCCGGGATCTCCCCGGGAAGTCTTCGACGTTTCCGGGGCCGGCGACACCGCCATAGCCGCCCTGGGGGCTGGCCTCGCCGCTGGGCGGCACCTCGATGAGGCCATCGCCTTGGCGCTGCTGGCCTCTGGCGTGGCCGTGGGCAAGGTCGGCACGGCGACGGTCTCGCCGGACGAGCTTGTCGAGGCCACCCTGGCGGCCCACATGGCCGTCGCCGAGGCCAAGGTCGCGACGGGCGCCCGGATGGTCGAAGAGATTGCCAGATGGCGGGCCCGGGGCCTGCGTATCGGCTTCACCAATGGCTGTTTCGACATCCTGCACCGCGGTCATGTGGCCTACCTGGCGCAGGCGCGGAGCTGGTGTGACCGGCTGATCGTTGGCGTGAACTCCGACCGTAGCGTCCGCGCCCTCAAGGGTGAGGGACGGCCCGTGAACGACCTGGAGAGCCGGGCCCTGGTCCTTGCCGGCCTGGCCAGCGTCGACCTCGTCGCGCCCTTCGACGAGGACACGCCCCTCGAGCTGATCCGGGCCGCCCAGCCCGACGTCCTGATCAAGGGCGCGGACTACGCCGAGTCCGAAGTGGTTGGCGGCGACCTGGTCCGGGGCTGGGGCGGCGAGATCCGGCTTGCCCCCCTGGTCGAGGGGTATTCAACAACGGCCGCTATCCGCCGGATGGCCGGGGAGGGGGAACAGTGACCCGCAGGATCGTCTTCGTCACCGGCGGTGCCGGCTTTATCGGCTCGAACATCGTCGCCCGCCTCGCCGAGGACCGAAGCCTGGACGTGGTGGTCTGCGATCGCCTGCGCGAGGCTGACCTGGGCAAGTGGCGCAACCTGTCCCGCCACCCAATTGGCGACTTCGTGGCCCCCGAGGAGATGTTTGACTGGCTTGAGAAACGCTGGCGCGACGTCGAGGCGGTGATCCACATGGGCGCCATTTCGTCCACCACTGAGCCCGATGCCGACCGCATCATCCAGACCAATTTCGGGCTCAGCCGGGACCTGTTCCGCTGGTGTACGGACCGGCAGAGGCGGCTCATCTACGCCTCTTCGGCGGCCACCTACGGCGATGGCGCGCAAGGGTTTGAAGACCCGGACGACTTCGAGAGCCTGGCCGCCCTGCGCCCTCTTAACGCCTACGGCTGGTCCAAGGCCCTGTTCGATGTCTTCACCGCCCGGCAGGCTGCAAGGGAATACGCCCCGCCCCAGTGCGCTGGCCTCAAATTCTTCAACGTCTATGGGCCCAACGAGGGTCACAAGGGGGCGATGAAGTCTGTCGCCGCCCAGATCTGGCCCTCTGTTCGCGACGGGCAGGGCGTGCAGCTCTTCCGCTCCTACCGTGAAGGTATCCCGGACGGTGGGCAGAAGCGGGACTTCGTCTATGTACGGGACGTGGCCGAGGTCGTGGCCTGGCTGCTCGCCTCTCCTCAGGTGAACGGGGTCTTCAACCTCGGTTCGGGACAGGCCCGAAGCTTCGAAGACCTGGCCCGTGCGGTGTTCGCCGCCGCCGGGCAGCCCGCACAGATCGGCTACATTCCCATGCCCACCGCGATCCGCGACCACTACCAGTACTTTACCGAGGCGCGGATGGAACGGCTGGCGAGCGCAGGGTATTCGGGGGCCTTCACCTCCCTCGAGGACGGCGTTGCGGACTATGTCAGAAGCTACCTCGCGACCGACGATCCCTACCGTTAGGCCACCCGGCATGACCGACACGCCGTCCCGGAAGCGTCCCCCCAGACTCGGCCTTTGGGTTGGCCTCGCCCTGGTGCTTCTGTTGGGTCTCTTCGCCTGGGTCCGCCGGGATGACATCCGGCTGACGGCCATGGATCCGGCCAGGCCCTTCCAGGTCTCCACGCCGCCGTCCGCGCCGGACTACGACCGTACTGGGGCGTGGGCGCTCCTGCCCGACAGGCCGGGGAAGGCCGGCGAGGCGGCGATCTTCTTCCTGGGGCCGACATCCTATTCGGGCTCCGAACACTGGAATGGCCCGATCGAAGATCCGGCGTCCGCCGATGTATTCCGAAGGGTCATGGCGCCCAACCACGCGGGTCCCTTCGCAGCTGCGGGACAGGTCTATGCGCCGAGGTATCGACAGGCAGGCCTCTACTCCTTCACGACCCTTCGCGAGGACGCCCGTGAGGCTCGCCGCTTCGCCTATGCGGACGCCGAGGCGGCATTCCTGAATTTCCTCGCCCGCACGGGCCCGGACCGTCCGATCCTCATTGTCGGCGTGGAGCAGGGAGGCGGGCTTGCCGCCCGGATCCTTGCGGAGGCAGGAGCGTCGCCTGTGGTGCATAAGCGGCTCGTCGGCGCCTGGCTTATTGACACTGTGGTTCCCTCCGATGCGCCGCCCCTGGCGCCCTGCAAGACCCCGGGCCAGTTCGCCTGCCTCGCTGCTTGGGCCCGGGCCTATGAGGGCGACAGCCGCACGGCGCGGGACCTTCAGGATCGCGCCCTGGTCTGGGAGGGAGACGACCTGGTGAACCTCGGTAAGCGCAGGCCGGTTTGCTACAACCCGATCCTCCAGGCGACCACGGACAGCGTGGCACCATCGCGCCTGGCGAAGGGGGCCACGAACGCGACCGGTCTTGAGTGGGGCGCCAGACCGCCCTTCGTCACCCGGCAGGTCAGCGCCCGGTGTATCAACGGCATTCTGCGGGTGTCCCGGCCAGAGGCGCGGATGCTCCGCCCCTTCGGATCCTGGGAAGATCGCCTGAGAACGCCGGGCTTCAATCTCTTCTACGCGGACATCGAAGCCGACGCCCAAGCCCGCCTTAGGGCCTTCCTTGAGTCTAGGCTCCCTTCATCCCCGTCTCCGGGCGCCAGTCGAACAGAGCCTGCAGCACCCTGAGCGCCTGTCCGCGGGGGGTTGAGAAGTCCGGGTCCCTCGCCAGGACAAGCCGGGCGTCATCCCCCGCCGCCAGGATCAGGTCCCTATGAACGAAAGGGTCCACAAACACATAGTCGGGGAAGCCGGACTGACGCAGGCCAAGGGCGTCGCCGCCGCCCCGAAGCTCGAGGTCGGTCTCGGCAATGGCGAAGCCGTCGTCTGAACGCCGCAGGATGTCCAGCCGCCTCTGGGCGGTGTCGGACAGGGGCGGATCGTAGAGCAGGACGCAGGCGCTCTCGGCCCGGCCCCGGCCCACCCGTCCTCGCAGCTGGTGCAGCTGGGCCAGGCCGAAGCGCTCGGCCTGCTCGATCACCATGATGGTGGCGTTGGGCACGTTCACACCCACCTCCACGACGGTCGTGGCGACCAGAACCCGCACCTTGCCGGAGGCGAAGTCCGCCATCACGGCGTCCTTCTCGGCGGGCGGGAGCTTGCCATGGACCAGGCCCACACGGCTTCCGAGACGCCCCTGCAGCTCCAGCGCCCTCTGTTCCGCGGCCTTGAGGTCAATAAGCTCGGACTCGGACACGAGGGGACAGATCCAGAAGGCTTGGGCACCGCCAAGGACGGCGGCGACGAGCCGGTCCTCGACCTCCGCCACCCGTGTCATGGGGGCAGCCCGGGTGGCGACGGGCGTGCGCCCCGGGGGCTTGCCGACGATCCGGCTGACATCGAGGTCCCCGTAGGCCGCGAGTTCCAGGGTCCTCGGGATGGGGGTCGCAGACATCGACAACAGATGGACACCCTCGCCCTTGTCCAGGAGGCGCTGGCGTTCCCCGACCCCGAAGCGGTGCTGCTCATCAATGACGGCCAGGGCCAGGCGAGCGAACTTCACCTCGTCCTGGAAGAGGGCATGGGTGCCCACGGCGACCCCGGCAGAGCCGTCGGCGAGCCTCTGAAGTTTCTCACGGCGCCCTGGCCCCCGATCCCGGCCGGTGAGCAATATGACGCGGATGCCCTGGGCCTCCATCGGGGCGGCCAGGGTCTCGAAATGCTGGCGAGCAAGGATCTCCGTCGGCGCCATCAGGACGCTCTGGGCGCCGGCCGCTGCAGCGTCCCCCAGGGCCAGCATGGCCACGACGGTCTTGCCCGAACCGACGTCGCCCTGGAGCAGGCGGCTCATCCGCACCCCGCCGCCCAGGTCCGAGCGGATGTCGCCCAGGGCTGAGGTCTGGTCGGGGGTCAGGCGAAAGGGCAGGGCGGCCTCGATGCGCCCGGCCAGGGCGGACCCAGGCAGCCTCGGCGCTGCGCCCGAGCGCCTGTGCGAGCGTCTCTGGGCCATGGCCAGCTGGTGGGCGAGAAGTTCGTCATAGGCCAGCCGGCTGCGGGCCGCCGACGCCGGGGACAGGTCGGCTTCCGATGACGGCGAATGAAGGACGCGCAGGGCGTCCAGCCAGGCGGGAAATCCCCGTCCGGCCTGCCAGGCTGGGTCCTGCCATTCGGGCAGGTCCGGAGCGCGCTCCAGGGCGGCCAGCGCGAACCTGCGGACCAGCCTCGGTGCCAGGCCCCCGCCTGCCGGGTAGACCGTTTCATGCTCGGGGATTTCGCCCGCCCGGGCCTCCTCGACCACATAGTCGGGGTGGACCATCTGGAGGTCGAGGCCGAAGCGTTCGACCCGACCTGAAATCAGGCGCCGGGCTCCGACTGGCAGGCGGCCCTCGATCCCGCGGGAGGCGTTGCCGAACCAGACCAGGTCAATCCGGCCGGTCTCGTCCTCGGCCCGGATCCGCAGGGGTTGCTGGGGGCTTCGGGGGCGCAGGTGTTCTGTGACGGTCACCCGAAGGGTCGCCACCTCCTCAGGGCCAACCTCCGCAACGGCCAGGCACGGGCGCTGGATCAGGCCATGCGGGGCCAGGAACAGAAGGTCCCGGACCAGTGGCCCCGCTATGCGCTCCAGCGCGGGCGCAATCCGGGGCCCTACGCCCTTCAGGCTGGTGATCGGCGCAAAGAGGGGGAACAGGATCTCAGGCCGCATGGGTCCTTTTCCGGGCGCCGCTGGCCAAGACGGCCATCGCGCACTATACCCGCGCCGTCAGATGTCTATCCATGATGAAAACCGCCTGAAGAGGCTGTCCTTCCGCGCCTGGAGGCGGGGCTTCCGCGAGGCTGACCTTATCCTCGGCCCGTTCGTGGACGCGCATGCCAGCGGTCTCAGCCCTGAGGGGCTCGACGCCCTGGAGTTCCTGTTGGCCTACCCTGACCAGGACCTCTACGGCTGGATCATCCAGCGCGAGCCTCCGCCGCCAGAGGTGGATCTGGAGATCCTTGGGCGGATCCAGGCTTTCAGGGAAACAGTCTACCAGCTCCCAGGGGACGTGCGTGGCAGCTGACGTCGGGGGCGGACCCGGCCCGGCGGACCTTCGGCGCCTTACAGAAGATCCCGGGCGTCTCGATGTTACCGGTGCGCCGGAGGGCTTCGACGCCCTCGTCATGGCCGACCTGATCCGGCGCCGGAAGGCCCCAGCCCTGTTCATCGCCAGGGACAGCGCGCGCATGTCGGCATTCATCGATGCGTTCCGGTTCTTTGGCAAGGGGATCGAAGTCCTCGAGATCCCTTCCTGGGACTGCCTGCCCTATGACCGTTCCGGACCGTCTGGGGGCGTGTCCGCACGACGGATGGCGGCACTGGCCCGGTTGGCTTCAGGCGGTGTCGAGGGGGCCGGCGTCCTCATCGCCACAACCATTGCCGCCGCCAGCCAAAGGCTGCCTCCGCGCGAGGCCGTCGCAGGTGCGGGCTATGCCGCCCGGGTCGGCAATACGGTCGATGTCGCAGACCTCGAGCGCTATTTCGCCGTCAACGGCTATCACCGGGCCTCGACGGTTTCCGAGAAGGGCGAATTCGCGATCCGGGGCGGCGTCATCGACGTCTTCCCGACCGCCTCAATCGAACCCGTGCGACTGGACCTGTTCGGCGACACCCTGGAGTCCATCCGGGCGTTTGATCCGGAGACCCAGAGGTCCACGCGGCAACTCTCAGAGGTCTCCCTCCTGCCGGTCAGCGAGATCCTCCTCGACGCTGGCGCAGTCTCAAGGTTCCGCCGCGGCTATGTGGAGGCCTTCGGAGCCCCGGGTGGAGATCCGCTCTACGACACCGTCAGCGGCGGTGGACGCCGCGCGGGTATGGAGCACTGGCTGCCTCTCTTCTACGGGGCCCTTGAAACCCTCTTCGATTACCTGCCGGAGGGAGTCCTGGTGGGCATGGACGCCCTGGTGGAATCTGCGCTTGCAGAGCGCTTCGCCCAGGTCGCAGACGCCTTCGAGGCGCGCGATCAGGCGGATCGGCGTAGCCAGTACCGCCCCCTGGCCCCCGACGCCCTCTACCTGTCGCCCGAGGTCTTCGCCGCCACGCTTGCGACCCGCAGCGTCAGGCGCTTCAGCGGACTGTCCGGGGAGCCCGGAAGCGTCGCCGTTGACATGGGCGCGCGGGGCGGAAGGTCCTTTGCCGCCGAGCGTCGACAGGACTCGGTCAACCTCTTCGAGGCGGCGGTGGCCCACGCCCGCGCTCTGACCGTCGCCGGCAAGCGGGTGCTCTTCGCCTCCTGGACCGAGGGCTCGTCTGAACGCCTGGGCCTGATGCTGACTGACCACGGACTGGGCCAGGCTGCCCTGGCACCCTACTGGGATGCCGCCCGGGCCAATGATCCCCGCCAGCCGCAGCGGATCGTTCTGCCCCTGGACGCCGGATTCGAGACGCCGGACCTAGCCGTCATCGCCGAGACTGACATCCTTGGCGACCGTCTGGCACGACCGGGGCGCCGCCGACGCGCCTCAAACTTCCTGGCTGAGGCCTCGGCCCTGACGCCTGGGGACCTGGTTGTCCACATCGACCATGGCATCGGGCGTTACGAAGGCCTTCGCACCCTGGAGGTTCAGGGCGCGCCACATGATTGCCTGGAGCTGCAATACGGCGGGGAGGCCAAACTCTACCTGCCGGTTGAAAACATCGACCTGCTGACCCGGTACGGCTCGGAAGGGGACGGGGTCCAGCTGGACCGCCTGGGCGGCGCGGCCTGGCAATCCCGAAAGGCCCGCGCCAAGGCGCGGCTACGCGACATGGCGGAGGGGCTTATCCGGATCGCCGCGGAACGGGCCATGCGTTCGACGGATGCCCTTCTGCCGCCCCATGGCGTCTTTGAGGAGTTCTGCGCGCGCTTCCCCTTCGAGGAGACCGAAGACCAGCTTACGGCGATCGAGGACGTCCTGGGGGACTTCGCCTCGGGCCATCCGATGGATCGGCTGATTTGTGGGGACGTGGGCTTCGGCAAGACCGAGGTCGCCCTCCGGGCCGCCTTCGTCGCGGCCATGAGCGGCCTGCAGGTGGCGGTGGTGGCTCCAACGACCCTATTGGCGCGCCAGCACTTCAAGACCTTCACGGAACGCTTCCAGGGCTGGCCCATCCGGTTGGCGCGGTTGTCCCGGCTGACCCCGGCCCGAGAGGCGGCCGAAGCGCGGGAGGGTCTCAAAAGGGGCGAAATCGAAGTGGTGATCGGTACCCATGCCGTGCTGTCAAAGCAGGTTGGGTTCTCGCATCTGGGCCTGGTGATCGTGGATGAGGAGCAGCACTTCGGCGTAAAGCATAAGGAAAAGCTCAAGGAGCTCCGGGCCGACGTCCACATGCTCACGCTCACGGCGACCCCCATTCCCCGGACCCTGCAAATGGCGCTGTCAGGGCTCCGCGAGATGTCCATCATCGCCACGCCGCCTGTGGACCGCCTCGCTGTCCGGACCTACGTGACCCCTTTCGATCCCGTGGCCCTGCGCGAGGCCCTGCTCCGGGAGAAGTTCCGGGGTGGCCAGGCCTATTATGTGGTCCCGCGCATCTCCGACCTGCCAGACATCGAGCGCTTCCTGCGAGAGCAGGTCCCGGAGGTCCGTTTCGCCGTCGGCCATGGGCAGATGGCGCCGACCCAGCTCGAAACCGTCATGAGCGCCTTTTACGACGGCGACTACGATGTGCTGCTGTCCACCACCATCGTTGAGAGCGGGCTTGATATCCCGACCGCCAACACCCTGATCATCCATCGTTCGGACATGTTCGGCCTGTCCCAGCTCTATCAGCTGAGGGGCCGTGTCGGACGGTCCAAGGCCCGTGCCTACGCCTACCTGACCACCCCATCCGAGCGTCCCATCACCCTGTCCGCTGAGCGCCGGCTTAAGGTCCTTCAGTCCCTCGACAGCCTTGGGGCTGGCTTCCAGCTGGCCAGTCATGACCTTGACCAAAGGGGTGGCGGCAACCTCCTGGGCGAGGAGCAGTCCGGCCATATCCGGGAGGTTGGCGTCGAGCTCTACCAGCAGATGCTCGAGGATGAGGTGTCGGAGCTCAAGGCGAGGGGCGGGGATGCGCCTGCGCCTGACCGCGGATGGAGCCCACAGATCAACACCGGCGTCGCCGTCCTGATCCCGGAGGCCTATGTCCCGGACCTGAACGTCCGGCTTGCTCTCTACCGCCGCCTCTCCGACGCTGAGCATGCCTCGGACCGGGAGGCCCTCGCTGCAGAGCTGATAGACCGCTTCGGACCGCTTCCGCCTGAGGCCGCCCAGCTGCTCAAGGTGGTCGGTATCAAGGGGATGTGCCGAGAGGCCAATGTCGCCAAGATCGACGTTGGCCCCAAGGGAGCGGTGATCAGCTTCCGAAATGAGGTCTTCGGCAACCCCGCCGGACTGGTCCAGCACATCCAGACGAATGCCGTGACCTGGCGCCTGCGCCCCGACAACAAGGTGGTGGTGAAGGGCGAGTGGGAGAGCCCCGGCCAGAGGCTGAACGCCGCTGACATGATCCTGAAGGCCCTGTCCGACCTCGCGGCCTGACCCCGGCGGATCAGCCGCCGGATCGGGCCATTTCGGCTGCAGCCTCCAGGGCCGCGTCGACATGGGCGGGATTTCCGACTTCGACAGCCCCGATGTCGAACTCGAGGATAAAGGGGCGGCGCCCGTCGCCCCCATCGAAAGCCGTCCGGCTGATCACGGCGGCGATCCGGTCCGCAGCGACACGGGCGGCCGCCTCGGGGGTCGCGGGCAGGGCGATGGCGAAGTGCTCGGGCCCCAACCGGGCGGCGGTGTCCTCAACCCGGATCAACCGGGACACCATCGAACCCAGCTGTGGGAAGGCCTTGTCGAGCCAGCCGGAGCGACGCGCTTCCGCAACCTCCTCGGTCTCGCGGACCCTGAGTACGCACAGAGAGAGAGGACGATTCCTGGCCGGCGCCGCGCTGGCGAGTCTGCCAAGGTGCTGGCTGAAAAGCTCGCGGGTGAAGAGTCCCGTTTCAGGGTCCATGAACCGGAGGGTCCGGGCGGTCTCCAGGGCCGAGCGGATCGCGGCCTGCCGGCGATAGCTCCGCGCCAACTCCAGGGCCCGCCAGGCCGTTTCAGGTTCTGGGGTCTCCGGCGAAGCGACGTCTGCAATGCCCCGCGCGTAAGCGTCTGCAGCCGTCATCCCCCCCAGGGTTTTCATGTAGAGCAGGGATGGGATGTGGTAGAGGCG
>NZ_JBAXIM010000045.1:0-18814 GCF_037138395.1 Phenylobacterium sp. | reverse complement strand
GGAAGGTGCGATTCATGCGCGCCAGCATAGGCGCCCTAGAAGGCGGTGGCGACGGCGGTGGCGAAGGGGGGAAGTTCTGGACGCTTCACACGGACACTGGTCACGTTTATGACAATGTTTTCTAGTTTATCGTATTTTCCAAATATCGCTAAGGAGCCTCGAATTGGACCCAAGGCAAAACCCATTTGCGCCGGGGGCGGGAACGCCGCCGCCGGAACTGGCCGGACGAGGTCTTGTTCTTGACCGTACGGCGATAACGCTGGACCGGATCCGATCAGGTCGGGCTGCACAGAGCCTTGTTCTCTACGGCCTCCGGGGCGTCGGTAAGACAGTCCTGCTCAACCAGATCCGGAGGGACGGTGAAGCCAGGGGACTCATAGGCGTCTGGATCGAGATGCCTGAGGATCGGAACCTACCGGAGGTCCTTGTCCCGGCCCTCAGGAGCGCCCTGATCAAGCTCAGTCGCGGCGAAGCTGCGAAGGCCAGCATAGCCAGAGCGCTCCGCGCGCTTGCGGCATTCGCAAGGACGTTCAGGGTCACGTACAATGACGTCGAATTCGGGATGGGAACGGAACCCGGGCTCGCGGACAGTGGCGATCTTGACGCCGACCTTGCGGACCTCATCGCAATTGTTGGCGAAGCGGCAAGGGACCGAAGGACCGCAGTGGTCCTATACATCGACGAAATTCAGTACGTCCAAGAACCTCAACTCGCAGCTCTGATCATGGCGATCCATGCAGCGGGTCAGGCCCAGTTGCCTGTAACCGCGGTTGCGGCTGGATTACCCCAGATCCTGGGCAAGATGGGTCGGGCGAAATCCTATGCGGAGCGACTGTTCGAGTTTGTCTCCATCGACCGGCTCGACCCGGACGCCGCCCGTCAGGCCCTTAGGTCTCCGATAGAGCGTGAAGACGTTTTGATCGATGATGACGCTTTGGAGGAAATCGTCACCCAGACCCAAGGCTACCCGTATTTCCTTCAGAAGTGGGGGCAGCAGGCCTGGGATGTCGCCAAGGATTCGCCCATCCGCCTTGGCGATGTCCGGCAGGCATCCAGCTCGGCGATCGCCGATCTCGACGACTCATTCTTTCGCGTGCGCTTCGACCGGCTCACACCGAGGGAGAAGCTTTACCTGCAGGCCATGGGCGAACTGGGTCCAGGACCGCACCGGTCAGGGGATATCGCCAGGAGGTTAGGCCGCCCGGTGACTTCGGAGGCCCCAACTCGAATGAACCTCATCGCGAAGGGTATGATCTACAGCCCCGCGCATGGCGACAACGCCTTCACGGTCCCGCTGTTCGACGCCTACATGCGCCGGATCATGCCTATGCGGGAGGCTTGACCCCCTAACCCAGCCGCACCGCCGTGCCGGTGGCCGTGACCATCAGCATGCTGCCCGAGCCCAGGGTCTCGTAGTCCAGGTCGACGCCCACCACGGCGTCGCCGCCCTTGCTTTGGGCCTCCTCGCCCATCTCCTTCAGGGCGATCTCCCGGGCGTCCCTGAGGGCCGATTCATAAGCCCGCGAGCGGCCGCCGACGATGTCGGTGATCCCGGCCAGCAGGTCGCGAAAGATGTTGGCCCCGACGATGGCTTCGCCGGTGACGACGCCGAGGGTCTCGGTGATCTCGCGGCCAGCGATCGTGGGGGTCGTGGAAGTCAGCATGGGATCTCCTTTTGTCAGTGCAGCCTAGATAGGGAGTGATTGCCGGATGGGAAGGTGCCGCACCGCTTGACCCCGCCGTCTCGATAGGTGCTGAATCCCTCCACAGCGGCAAGGACCGCGACGGAGGAGACGTCATGGCTGGACGGGAACGCGCCTACGACCTGGTAATTCGGGGCGGGACGGTGATCGACGGCTCCGGGGCTCCAGGCTTCGAGGCCGATGTGGCGGTGAAGGACGGGCAGATCGCCGCGGTGGGCCACATCGCCGGCTCAGGCGTCGAGGAGATCGACGCCCGGGACCGGATTGTCACCCCCGGCTTCGTCGACATCCACACCCACTATGACGGCCAGGTCACCTGGGACAGCCGGCTGACCCCGTCGGCCTGGCACGGGGTCACCACCGCCGTCATGGGCAATTGCGGGGTCGGCTTCGCCCCCTGCCGGCCCGAGGACCACGACCGGCTGATCCGGCTGATGGAGGGGGTGGAGGACATTCCCCATCCGGTCCTGGCTGCGGGCCTGCCCTGGAACTGGGAGAGCTTTCCCGACTACCTTCAGTCCCTGTCCGGCCGGGCCTATGACCTCGATGTCGGTGCCCAGCTGCCACATGCGGCCCTGCGGGTCTTCGTCATGGGCGAGCGGGGGGCCAACCGCGAGCCGGCCAGCCCCGCCGACATCGCCGCCATGTCGGCCCTAGCCAAGCGCGCCATGGAGGCCGGCGCCCTGGGCTTTTCCACTTCGCGCACCCTGAACCACCGCACCTCCGACGGCCAGCCGACCCCCACCCTCACCGCCGCCGAGGACGAGCTGATGGGCATAGCCCTGGGGCTGAAGGCTGCCGGGCGGGGCGTGCTGCAGTTCGTCTCCGACTTTGCCGACCCCCAGGCCGAGTTCGGCCTGATGCGCCGGCTGGTGGAAGCCTCGGGCCGGCCCCTGTCCTTCAGCCTGCTGCAGGGGCCCCGGGCCCCCGATGCCTGGCGCGACCTCCTGGCCGCCCTCTCCGCCGCCACCGCCGACGGCCTGCCCATGCGGGCCCAGGTAGCGGGCCGGGGGGTGGGGGTCCTGCTGGGCTTCGAGCTGACCCTTAACCCCTTCAGCCACACCGAGGCCTGGAAGTCCGTGGCGACCTTGCCCTTCGAGCAGAGGGTTGCGCGGCTGGCCGATGCCGCCTTCCGGGCCGCCCTGCTGGACGATGCCGTGGCGCCAGGCAGCGCCGCCATCGCCTCGCGCCTGACCCGGGACTGGGGCAACATGTTCCTGATGGCCGAGACGCCGGACTATGAGCCGACGCGGCAGGACACCGTCTCCGCCCTGGCCGCGGCCCGGGGTGTGGCGCCCGAAGCGGTCGCCCTGGAGCACATGATGGCCCGGGGCGGGCGGGGCATGCTCTACCTGCCCTTCCTCAACTATGCCGATGGCGGGCTGGACCCGGCCTACGACATGCTACGCCACCCCGACTGCGTAGCAGGCCTGTCGGACGGCGGGGCCCATGTGGGCATGATCTGCGACGGCAGCTTCCCCACTACCAACCTGACCCACTGGGCCCGGGACCGGACCCGGGGGCCGCACCTGCCCCTGGAGCATATGGTTCGCCTGCAGACCCGGGCCACCGCCGAGGCCGTGGGCCTGCTCGATAGGGGCCTGGTCGCACCGGGCCTGAGGGCCGACCTCAATGTCATCGACTTCGGCCAGCTGGCCGTGGATTCGCCCACGGTAGGCTACGACCTTCCCGGCGGCGGGCGGCGCCTGCTGCAGAGGGCCCGGGGCTATGTCGCCACCCTGGTGGCTGGACAGGTCACCTACCGGGACGGCGAGCCCACCGGTGCCCTGCCCGGACGGCTGGTCCGTGGTGCCCAGGACGCCCCCGTAGCCCTGGCCGCCGAATAGGGCGGGGCCCGCACCGTCTGCCGCTTCGCAGGCGCCCCTTCGCAGTTGGGGCGGGGCGGGCGATAGAGGGGGATGTCCGACGATTCGCAACAGGAGGCGCAGGAGGTCCTGCGCCGTGTCTTCGGACACGCCGGCTTTCGGGGCCTGCAGGGGCCGGTAATTGCTGAGGTGATGGCCGGGCGCCCGGCCCTGGCCGTCTTGCCCACGGGCGGGGGCAAGAGCGTCTGCTACCAGATCCCCGCCCTGCTGCGGCCCGGCCTTGGCCTGGTGGTCAGCCCCCTGATCGCCCTGATGGCCGACCAGGTGGCGGGCCTGGTCCAGGCCGGGGTCGCCGCCGCCCGCCTCGACTCCCTGACCTCGACTGACGACCGCGCCGCCACCTGGGCGCGGATCGAGGCCGGGACCCTGGACCTGCTCTACGTCTCGCCCGAGGGCCTGCTCCAGCCCTGGATGCTGGAGCGGCTGTCGCGCATTCCCCTCTCCGTCATCGCCATCGACGAGGCCCACTGCGTCAGCCAGTGGGGGCATGACTTTCGCCCCGAGTACCGCTTGCTGGGCCGGCTGGCCGAAGTCTTCCCCGGGGTCCCGCGGCTGGCGGTGACCGCCACCGCCGACGCCCGCACCCGGCAGGACATCCGCGAGGGCCTGCACCTGGGCGAGGCCCGGGAGTTCGTCGCCTCCTTCGACCGGCCCGAGCTGGCCCTCTCCGCTGAGCGCAAGGCCGGGACGGGCCGCAAGCGGGTGCTGGAGCTGGCCTCGGCCCGGCGCGACCGGCCGGGAGTAATCTACGCCGGCTCCCGGGACGGGACGGAGGCCCTGGCTGCGGAGCTGTGCGCCGCGGGCCTGCCGGCCATGGCCTACCATGCCGGCCTCGACCGCGACCTGCGGGAACGGCGGCTCACCGAGTTCCTGGCTTCCGACGCCGCCGTCATGGTGGCCACCATCGCCTTCGGCATGGGGGTGGACAAGCCGGACGTCCGCTATGTCATCCACGCCGACCCGCCCGCCTCCATCGAGGCCTACTGGCAGGAGGTGGGTCGGGCCGGACGGGATGGCGAACCCGCCGAGGGCATCACCCTCTACGGCGCTGCGGACATGGCCTGGGCCCTGCGGCGGCTGGACGGGCAGGCCCTCTCCGACGAGGTCCGGGGGGTGCAGGTCCGCAAGGTGCGCCAGCTCTACGCGCTTCTGAACGGGGGCTCCTGCCGCACGGCGGCGGTGCGTCGCTATTTCGGCGAGCAGGCGGTCGCCGACTGCGGACGCTGTGACAACTGCCTGGACCCCCCGAAGGCCGAGGACCTGACCCTCCAGGCCCAGAAGGTGCTGTCGGCCGCCCACCGCCTGGGCGGGCGGTATGGCCGCGGTCGGCTGGTGGAGCACCTGCTCGGCAAGACCCGCGAGCCCTCGGCCTTCGAGGCGGGGCTGAGCACCTTCGGGGTAGGCGCAGAGCTTCCGGCCGGGGCCTGGCGGGGTCTGGTCGACCAGCTGATCTTCGATGGCCTCCTGCGGGAGGATCCGAACGAGGGCCGGCCCCTCATCGGCCTGGGCGACGCGGATGCGGTGCGCGCGGTCTACCGTGGCGAACGACGGGTGGAGGGACGCCTGGTCCAGCGGCACCCCGCCGCGGGGGCAGACACTGCCGCGACGCCGGGGCGACGCCGCCGCGACGCTTCGGAGACCGTCTTCGAGGGCGACCCGCAGCTCTTCGCCGCCCTGCGCGCCTGGCGTCGGGCCGAAGCCGTGCGCCAGAAGGCACCCCCCTACGTCATCTTCAGCGACCGCACCCTGGCGGAGATCGCCACCGCCCGCCCGGTCGACGCTGCGGCGCTTTCCAGGGTCAGCGGCGTGGGCGAGACCAAGCTTGGCCGCTATGGCCCCACAGTGCTGGCCCTGGTGGCGGGAGAGACCCCGCCCGGCGCCTGATCAGACATCGACCTCGGCATCGAGGGCGTTTTCCTGGATGAACTCCCGGCGCGGCTCGACGAGGTCGCCCATCAGGCGGGTGAACATGTCGTCGGCATCGTCGGCGTGGGCCACCCGGACCTGCAGGAGGGTGCGGGCGTTGGCATCGAGGGTGGTATCCCAAAGCTGGTCGGGATTCATCTCGCCCAAGCCCTTGTAGCGCTGGATCGTCAGGCCCCGGCGGCCCGCTTCCATCACGGCGGCGGTCAGGTCGAGGGGGCCGCGCACGGTCGTGTTGCGGTCGCGCCGGCTGAAGACCGCCGGGCCGGAGAAGACCTCGGCGAGGGACACAGAACGCTCCGCCAGACGGCGGGCGTCAGCGGCGCCGATCAGCAGGTCGTCGAGGACCACCCGCTCGGTGACGCCCCGGCGACGGCGCGAGAAGGCATAGCCCCCGGCGGCGGAGGTCTCACCCGTCCAGGGCCCGTCGCCCTCTTCAGCGTAGAGGTCGAAGCGGCGGGCGGCGGCGGCGGGGTCGCCCTCCTCGCCGAGCAGTCCGGCCAGGGCCGCCTGCTCGATGGCGAAGGCCGGGGCCCGCGCCGTGAGCCGCTCGATATTGGCCCGGGCACCCCGGGAGGTCTGCACCAGGGCGAGAAGATCCTGCCCCGTCAGACGTTCGCCCGAGGGCAGGTCGAGGGAGGCGCCGTCGACACCCTCCTCCGTGAGGTAGACCTCAAGCTCGGCGTCATCCTTCAGGTAGCGGAACGCCCGGCCCTTGGAGGCTTTGTAGAGGGGTGGCTGGGCGATGTAGAGATAGCCGCGCTCGATCACCTCGGGCATCTGCCGGTAGAAGAAGGTCAGCAGCAGGGTCCGGATGTGGGCGCCGTCGACGTCGGCGTCCGTCATGATGACGATCTTGTGGTAGCGGATCTTCTCGATGTTGAAGTCGTCGCGCCCGATCCCCGCGCCGAGGGCGGTGATCAGGGTCCCGATCTGGTCAGAGCCCAGCATCCGGTCGAACCGGGCCCGCTCGACGTTCAGGATCTTGCCGCGCAGGGGAAGGACCGCCTGGTTCTCGCGATTGCGCGCCTGCTTGGCGGAGCCGCCGGCGGAATCGCCCTCGACAAGGAAGACTTCGGACTTGGCCGGATCCTTCTCCTGGCAGTCGGCCAGCTTGCCGGGCAGGGAGGAGATCTCCAGGGCGGACTTGCGCCGGGTCAGCTCGCGGGCCTTGCGGGCGGCCTCGCGGGCAGCGGCGGCCTCGGCGATCTTTTGGATGATCATCCGCCCCTCGGCGGGATGCTCCTCGAACCAGTTGGCGAGGCCCTCCCCCACCAGGCCCTCGACGGCGGGGCGCACCTCTGAGGAAACCAGCTTGTCCTTGGTCTGGGACGAGAACTTTGGGTCCGGAACCTTGACCGACAGGACGCAGGTCAGGCCCTCACGGGCGTCCTCGCCAGAGAGGCTGACCTTCTCGCGCTTGGCCGTCCCGCTGGAGTCGGCATAGCCGGTGATCATCCGGGTGAGGGCCGAGCGGAAGGCGGCCAGGTGGGTGCCACCCTCCTTCTGGGGGATGTTGTTGGTGAAGCAGAGGACGTTCTCGTGGTAGCTTTCGTTCCACCACAGGGCGAGGTCGATCTCCACGTTGTCCCGGCGTCCCCGCACCACGATCGGCGCCTTCATCAGGGGCGCCTTGGCCTTGTCGAGGTGGCGGACGAAGGCCTCTACACCCCCGTCATAGTGCAGAATCTCTTCCCAGGGCTCGGCCTCGCGGTTGTCGCACAAGCGGATGTAGACCCCGGAATTGAGGAAGGCGAGTTCGCGCAGGCGATGCTCGAGGGTGCGGCGATCGAACTCGATGAAGGCGAAGGTCTCCAGCGAGGGCAGGAAGGTGACCTCTGTGCCGGTCAGGGACTCGCCTGACGCCCGAAGGGGGGAGGGGCCGGTCGGCTCCAGGGGCGAGACGGCGTCGCCCCGGCGGAACATCATCTCATAGGCCCGCCCGCCCCGGTGGACCTTGAGCTTCAGCCAGTCGGACAGGGCGTTGACCACCGACACACCCACGCCGTGCAGGCCGCCCGAGACCTTGTAGGCGTTCTGGTCGAACTTCCCGCCCGCATGGAGCTGGGTCATGATGACCTCGGCCGCCGACACGCCTTCACCCTCGTGGATGTCGGTGGGAATCCCCCGGCCGTCGTCGGTGACGGTGCACGAGCCGTCGGCGTTGAGGATCACCTCGACCCGCGTCGCATGGCCGGCCAGGGCCTCGTCGATAGCGTTGTCGACCACCTCGTAGACCATGTGGTGCAGGCCGGAGCCGTCATCGGTATCGCCGATGTACATGCCGGGCCGCTTGCGCACGGCGTCGAGCCCCTTGAGGACCCTGATGGAATCCGCGCCATAGGCAGCGGCGGCCTCCTCTGGGGTTTCGGCGGGGGTTTCGGTCGGGGTCTGGTTTTCGTCGGTCATGGAGTGTCCGCAACAGCCAGTCTGGAGCCCTCAACCCGGATCCTGAGGGCGCGGCCCGCAAGGTCCTCGAAGAGAGGGTCGTCCGTGCCGGTCAGGAAGGCCTGAAGCCCGAGCGCCTCGATTTCGTCGAACAGCGCGGCCCGCCGACGGCGGTCCAGGTGCGCAGCGACTTCATCCAGTAACAATACAGGCGCCGGCGCTGATTCGGCACGGGAAAGACGCGCCGCCTGGGCAAGCACCAGGTTCAGGACCAGGGCCTTCTGCTCACCGGTGGAACACTCCGCGGCGGGGCGGCCCCGTTCGGCGTGGATCACGGACATGTCACCCCGGTGCGGCCCGGTCAGGGACCGTCCGGCGGCGGCGTCCCGGCCCCGGGACCCGGCCAGGGCCGAGGCCAGGGCCTGCTCCAGGACGGGGCCGGTCTCGCCCCCTGCAGCCCGGAGCTCCCACTCCCCGAGCGGGGTAATCCTGGCCTGGGGGAAGGGCCGATCACCCCGGGCATCGATCTCGGACTGTAGGGCCGCCAGGGTGAGCGCCCTGGCTTCGGCCAGGCGCGCGCCGCTGATGGCGAGGCGCCGCTCCAGGGCGTCGAGCCAGACGGGGTCGGCGGGACCGTCGGTGAGCAGGCGAAGCCGCTCGCGCAGGGCCTTTTCATAGGCCTGGGCGAAGCCGGCGTGGGCGGGCTCGGCAGCGAAGACCAGCCGGTCCAGGAACCTGCGTCGCTCGCCTGCAGCCTCGAGGAAGAGCCGGTCCTGGGCAGGGGTCAGCCAGGCCGGGCGGACATGGTCGGTAAGGCGCGCCGGGGTGGCGGGTTCGCCCTCAAGACGCACGGTGCGGCGGCTCGCCCCGGGGGACTCTGCGCCCACGCCCAGGCGGACCGCCTCACCGCCCACCTCGAGCCAGGCGGCGACGGCCCAGGCGCGCCCGGTCGTCTCCTCCGGCGCCCGGCGGCCGATCTCGGGAAGGGCGGCATTTCGGAGGCCCCGGCCGGGGGACAGGAGGGAGACGGCCTCCAGTATATTGGTCTTGCCCGCCCCGTTGGGTCCGGTGAGCACCACCGAGCGGCCGTCGAGCTCCAGCTCCGCCCGGTCGTAGGACCGGAAGTCGGTTAGGGACAGGCGTGTCAGGACCGAGCGCACGGGCGCCAGTCTATAGACGGTTCGCGCCGGCGGGGTGAGGGCCGATGACCGGGATCAGACCCGCAGGGGCATCAGGACGTAGCGCACGTCGGGATCGGTCGGATCGAGCACCAGGGCCGGGTCGTTGGGCCCGCCGAACCGGAATTCGGCCTGCTCGGCGCTGATCTGGTCGGTCACGTCCAGGAGGTAGCGGGCATTGAAGGACAGTTCGAAGGCCTCGCCGTCATAGTCAATCTCGAGCTCCTCGACCGCCTGGCCCGCCTCCATGTTCCGGACGGTCAGGGTCAGCCGGCCGGCCTCGATGGACATGCGGACCGAACGGCTCTTCTCGGCGGAGATGGTCGCGACCCGGTCCACGGCCTGGGCGAAGAGGCGGTTGTCCACCATCATGACCCGGTTGTTGTCCCGCGGAATCACCCGGGCATAGTCGGGAAAGCTGCCGTCGATGACCTTGGAGGTCAGGGCCGCGCCGCCGAAGTCGAAGCGCACCTTCTGCGGGCTGACCGCCAGGTCGACGGTCTCGCCGGCGTCATCGAGAAGTCGGCGGGCCTCGCCAATGGTCTTGCGGGGCACGATCACACCGGGGGATCCGGCAGAACCCTCCGGGGCGGGCATCTCGGCCAGGGCCAGGCGATGGCCGTCCGTCGCGACGGCGCGGAGCCGGGTAACGCCCCCCTCCGTGACCGTGTGGAGGTAGAGGCCGTTCAGGTAATAGCGGGTCTCCTCGGTGGAGATGGCGAACCGGGTCCGGTCGATTAACCGGATCAGGTCGTTCACGTCGACGGCCACCCGGCCGGCCAGGCCATCGGCGGACATCACCGGGAAATCGCCAGCCGGCAGGACCGGGAGGCTGAAGCGCGAACGCCCGGCCGACACCGTCAGGCGCGGGTCCTCTCCCGTCCAGGCCAGGGTGACCTCAGCGCCCTCGGGCAGCTTGCGCACGATCTCGTAGAGGGTGTGGGCGGGCGCGGTGACCTGGCCCGCCTGCTCAACCCGGGCCTCGGCCTCGTCGATGATCTCCATGTCGAGGTCGGTAGCCGAGAAGCTGAGCCGGCCCCGCTCTGCGGAGAGCAGGACGTTGGACAGGATCGGGATTGTGTTCCGGCGCTCCACCGCGCTCTGGACGTGGCCCAAGGCCTTCAGGAGGGCGGCGCGCTCGATCGTCAGCTTCATCAGTTGGGTCCGGTGTGAGCCTGGGACAGGAACGGCGAGGCCGAATCCGCCCCACAAGGTGGGCTTCTGACCTTAATCATTTGTTGGGCTTGGGAAAGGGGTCCGCGGTCAGGCCCGGGTGTCCAGGTTGGCACCCCGGGCATCGCCCTCGGAAGACCCACCGCCGGAGCTGCGGGCGGCAACCACGACCATGGCAGGCCGAACCAGGCGCCCCAGGAGCTCGTAGCCGGGCTGCAGGCACTGGATCACCGCGCCGGGGGCGAGATCCGGGCTCTCCTGCTCCATCATGGCCTGGTGATGGTGCGGATCGAACCGGTCGCCCGCGGTGGGCGTGAGGGTCTTGAGCCCATTGGACTCGAAGGCCGACAACAGGGCTTTCTGGGTCATCTCGACGCCGACGACGAAGTTGCGGACCCCCGCGTCCTCGCCGGCGGGGGGCGTGGCCAGGGCCCGACCCAGGGTGTCCGCCACCGCCAGCAGGTCCCGGGCGAACTTCTGGATGGCGTAGGCGCGGGCGTCGTTAGCCTCGCGCTCGGCCCGGCGACGGGTGTTCTCCGCGTCGGCGGCGTAACGCAGAACCTGTTCCTTCAGGGCGGCGTTCTCAGCCGAAAGGGTGGCGAAGGCATCAAAAGCTGCGTCCTCGGCCAGGTCCGCGTCTTCGGGATCGTCGGTGGAGGGTGTGGGGTCTTCGGACATTTCAATTATCCTTTCATGCGCTTTCGCCGCGGTCGGCGACCGGCTCCGGGCTCAGACCCCGGCCATCTGCGACAACACCCGGGCCGTATAGTCCACCAGCGGGATGACCCGGGCGTAGTTCAGTCGCGTCGGGCCGATGACGCCGATGGCACCCAGGAGCTTCTTCTGGCCCGACATATAGGGCGCCGCGATGACGGCGGAACCCGAAAGAGAGAACAGGCGGGTCTCGGCACCAATGAAAATACTCACACCCTGGGCCTCGCTCACGCCGTCCAGCAGGCCGATCAGCTGCTCCTTCTGCTCCAGGTCATCGAACAGCATGCGCACGCGCTCGAGGTCCTCAAGGGTGTCGCTGTCGGCCAGCAGGTTGGCGCGGCCACGAACGATCAGGGAGCGGTCGCGGCCCTCGCCGCCGCCCCAGACCGCCAGGCCCTCCTCGACGAGGCGGGCGGCGGCGACATCCAGCTCCCGGCGGGCGTGGTCCAGTTCGAGGCGGATGTCCTGCCCCGCCTCGGCCAGTGTCTTGCCCCTCAGCCGGGCATTGAGGAAGTTTCCGGCCTCCTGGAGAGCCGAGGGCGTCACACCTGGGGGGAGCTGCATGAGCCGGTTTTCCACCGCCCCATCCTCGAAGACCATCACCGCAAGGGCCTGGCCGGTGCCCAGGGAGACGAACTCCACGTGCTTGACCCCGGCCTCCCGTACAGGCGTGACGACGATGCCTGCGCCCCCCGCCAGGCCGGACAGGAGGATTGAGGCCTCGTTGAGCATGTCCTCGACGGAGCGCCCGCGGCCCGCCAGCCGCGTTTCGATCTCCCGGCGATCCGCGTCAGCCACGTCGCCCAACTCCATCAGCCCGTCGACAAAGAGGCGCAGGCCGGCATGGGTGGGAAGCCGCCCGGCGCTGATGTGGGGGGCGCCCAGCAGGCCGAGTTCGGTCAGATCCTGCATGGTGTTGCGGATGGAGGCGGGCGAGAGCTGGATTCCACCCCGGGAGAGGGTCCGGGAACCGACGGGCTCGCCGGTCTGCAGATAGCTCTCGACCACTCGGCGGAAGATGTCGCGGGCGCGGCTGTCGAGTTCGGCTAGGGTCGGACCCCGTAGGAGAAACTGGCCGGTCACGATCTTTAGGCCCCCGCTTCCGGTCGGGCATGGACGCAGGCCCTCGGTTACAGGATAAGCACCCACCCCGCCGGCGCAAGGTGCCGGGACCTCCCTTCCGCCGACGAGCCGAGACCCTGCCATGACCGCAAGCCGCCCTTTTGACCGGCCCATCGACGGCCTTCGTACCGTGACCCTCGAGACGGGCGTGAACCGCTATGCGGAAGGGTCCTGCCTGGTCGCCTTCGGCCACACCCGGGTCCTGGTGACCGCCAGCGTCGAAGAGCGAGTGCCGCCCTTCCTCCGCGGCCGCGGACAGGGCTGGGTCACCGCAGAGTACGGCATGCTGCCCCGGGCGACCCACACCCGGGGCCGTCGGGAGGCCTCGGAAGGCAAGCAATCCGGCCGCACCCAGGAGATTCAGAGGCTGATCGGTCGCTCCCTCCGGGCCGTGGTCGACATGGCGGCCCTGGGCGAACGCCAGATCTCCCTCGACTGCGACGTCATCCAGGCGGACGGCGGCACGCGGACGGCTGCCATCACGGGGGCCTGGGTGGCGCTGAAGCAGGCGACCGACCTTTTGGTGCGCGAGGGCGTGATCCCCCGCTCCCCCCTGATCGATCAGGTGGCGGCCGTATCCTGCGGGATCTGCAAGGGGGTTCCGGTCCTCGACCTTGAGTACGAAGAGGATTCCAACGCCGAGGCGGACGCCAACTTTGTCCTCACCGGCAATGGCGACATTGTTGAGATCCAGGCGACCGGCGAGAAGCGGGGCTTCACCCGGAGCGAGTTCGAGGCCCTGTTCGGCCTGGCCGAGAAGGGCATAGGGGAATTGTTCGCCCTACAGAGGGCGGCGATCCCTGCCGCCTGAAATGGAAACGGGCGGTCCCCTGAGGAACCGCCCGCCTCGGGCGCCGATCCGCCGTCGGGAGAGACAGCAGCGGCCGGCGCAGTCTAGAATCAGAACCGAGCGTTCAGCAGATGGCGGAAGGCGGTCGGTGACATGCGGCCGAGTTCCTCGTCAAAGGGCGCCATCAAGCCGTCGAGAATGGCCTCAAGACGGCGCAGAAGGCCTTCGAAGACCGGGTAGTCGCGGATTTCCAGAACATGGGTCATGGCCGGCTCCTTGTGCAATGCAGCAATTGTTGCGGTGCACATAGGCCCCAAACCGAGGCGGCGCAAGGCCCGTAAGCCTCATAAGCCTCTGATGTTGCGCTGCAGCGACACCTGGACTCAGGCCGGCGCGTCCGGGGGGGTAGGTCCGTCCGGGGCGTAGGTCAGGATGTCGCCGGGCTGGCAGCCGAGTTCCCGACACAGGGCCTCCAGGGTCGTGAACCTGAGGGCCCGGGCGTCCCCGGACTTGAGGATGGCAAGGTCCGAGGCCGAGACGCCGGTCCGGTCGGCCAGTTCGGCCAGGGACATCCGCCGTTTGTGGAGGAGACGGTCCAGGTGCAGGCAGACAGGCATCAGATGGTCAGCTCCGCCTCGCGCCTCAGACGGGCGCCTTCCCGGAAGACCTCGGCCAGGACGACGACCACCAGAATCGAGAACCAGGCGGTGAGGGACAGGTTGGGACGTTCCGGCGCCGCCTGGGGTGGCAGGAGAGCCCCGAGGGTAAAGACGGTATAGCGGACGCCCTCCATCCAGACGAGGCCACCGGCCACGACTCTCAGGCGGGTGACATTGTCCGGATGAAAGGGATCCCCAGCCTTGAGGGTGGCAAAGATCTCCCTCAGGCGGCTGACGATGATCAGGACGCCGCCGACGAAGAGGACAGCGGTCAACATCCTGAGCAGGACCACGGCCCAGCCCTGCAGTCTGTCCAGGCCATCGAAGTGAACCCTGTGGGCGAAGGGCATTTCGGGATTGAAGGCGGCCAGGACGCCATAGAACAGGCTGGCGGCCAGAATGGCCAGCACCAGCAGAAGTAGGATCCAGACGACATCGAGGACCGACTTCAGGAAGCTGGAAAGGGAGCCCGGGCCGAGGGCTCGCATGGTCGGCATGTCGTCGCCCCCCGGTTCCGCTGCGCCATCCCCACCCTTATGTCGCGAACGCGACGGTTTTCGCGTTAAAATGTCGTAATGGCCATCCGGGCCGGGAGCTCTTCATGGCGATCAGACTTGAGGCCGGGTCCCGGCTGGTGGTGGCGACCCACAATCCCGGCAAGGCCCGGGAGCTGGCCGAGATCCTGGAGGGCCGCTACTTCATCGTCACGGCTGGCGAGCTGGGCCTCGCCGAGCCCGAGGAAACCGAGGCCACCTTCACGGGCAACGCCCTCCTCAAGGCGAGGGCCGCGGCGGCGGCCAGCGGCATGCCGGCCCTGGCGGATGATTCCGGCCTGTCCGTAACGGGCCTGGGCGGCGCGCCGGGCGTTCTTTCAGCCCGCTGGGCGGGTCCGGGCAAGGACTTCGCCCCCGCAATGGTGCGGATCGAACGGGAACTGGCCGAACGGGGTGAGGCTGACCGCCGGGCCTTCTTCACCTGCGCCCTGGCCCTGGCCTGGCCCGACGACCTGGCGGTGGTGACCGAGGGCCGGATCGATGGCGAGCTGGTCTTCCCGCCCCGGGGAGATCGCGGCTTCGGCTATGACCCGATCTTCCGGCCAGACGGCCATGTCCTGACCTTCGGAGAGATGGATCCCGTAGCGAAGGACGCCATGAGCCACAGGGCCCGGGCCTTCTTGCGCCTCAAGGCGGCCTTGGCTTGAACCCTGGACCCGACGCGGCGGGCTTCGGCGTCTATGTCCACTGGCCCTACTGCGCCCGGATCTGTCCCTACTGTGACTTCAACGTGCACCGTGACCGGCGACCCGGGGAAGCGGTCGAGCTGGCCCGGGCGATCGTCGAGGACCTGGCCCGGCGGGCCGCAGCCACCGGACCCCGGCGGTTGACCTCGGTCTTCTTCGGCGGGGGCACGCCCTCGCTCATGGCCCCCGAGGCGGTGGCAACGGTGATCGCGGCGTGCCGCAGCCTCTGGGAGGCCGCCCCGAATCTCGAGGTCAGCCTGGAGGCCAATCCCACCGACGCCGAGGCCGGCCGGTTCGCCGCCCTGGCCGCTGCAGGGGTCAACCGGCTGTCCCTCGGCCTGCAGTCCCTTGACGACGAGGCCCTCGCCCTCCTCGGGCGCAACCACGATGCGGCGGCGGGCCGACGGGCGGTCGAGGTGGCGGTGGCGGTGTTTCCCCGGGTCTCCATCGACCTGATCTACGCCCGGCCGGGCCAGGCCCCTGAGGCCTGGGCGGCGGAGCTGGACGCCGCCCTCGACCTGGGGGCCGGTCACATCTCGCCCTATCAGCTGACCATCGAGCCGGGGACGGCCTTCGAGCGGGCGGTGCGGCGCGGACGTCTTTCGCCCCCCGCCGACCCGCAGGCGGCGGACCTGTGGGATGTGACCCAGGCGAGGTTGGGCCGCGCCGGCTTTGAGGCCTACGAGGTCTCCAACCACGCCCGCACGCCGGCGGACCGGTCGCGCCACAACCTCACCTACTGGCGGGGCGGCGACTGGCTGGGCGTCGGCCCGGGCGCCCACGGTCGCCTGACCCTGGACGGGACGCGGAGGGGCCAGGTCTGCGCCGCCCGCCCCGCCGACTACATCGCCGCCGTTGCCCGTGGAGCTGGCGAGGGGGAGACCGAGGCGCTCGACCTGCGGGAGAGCGCGATCGAGCGGGCGCTCTCCGGGCTTCGGCTGGCGGAGGGCGTGGCCTTCCCCCAACTGTCGCCCCTGGGCCTATCGCCAGACCACCCCGAAGTCCGCGACCTGGCGGCACAGGGCCTGGTGGCCGCCGACCCGGACCGACTGAGGGTCACCCCCGATGGCCGTCGCCTGCTGGACGCCGTGCTGGAGCGCCTGCTGGTCCGCTGACGCTGCCTGCCTTGCAATGGCCGCACAAAGCCGCGAAGGCTTGGCCATGAGCCGCAGACCCCCGCCGCCGCCCCTGTCCGACGCCGACCTGGCGCCCGGCCTCTACCTGGTGGCCACCCCCATCGGAAACCTGCGCGACATCACCCTGCGGGCCCTGGACATCCTGTCGGCAGCCGACCTGGTCCTGGCCGAGGACACCCGGGTGACCGGCAAGCTCCTGGCCGCCTATGGCCTGTCCAAGACCCTCGCCCGCTACGACGAGCACGCTGGCGCGCGCACGGCGCCCCGGGCCCTGGCCCTGCTGGAGCAGGGGGGGCGGGTGGCCCTGGCCTCGGACGCCGGTACCCCCCTGGTCTCTGACCCCGGCTTTCCCCTGGTGCGGGAAGCCATAGCCCGGGGACTGCCCGTCTTCGCCGCACCCGGGCCCTCGGCGGCCCTGGCGGCCCTGACCGTCTCGGGCCTGCCCGCCGAACGCTTCCTCTTCGCCGGCTTCCTGTCGCCCAGGTCGGTCGCCCGGCAGCGGGAGCTGGCCGAGCTGGCGGGGATCCGCGCTACCCTGATCCTGTTCGAGGGGGGCAGCCGTCTGAAGGCGAGCCTGGAGGACATGGCCCAGGTGCTGGGCCCGCGGCCAGCGGCCGTGGCCCGGGAGATGACCAAGCTGCACGAGACCCTGGTGCGCGGCCCCTTGGACGTGCTGGCCGCCGACCCAACCCTGGACCATCCCCGGGGCGAGGTGGTCATCGTGGTGGCGCCGGGCCGGGAAGAGGCCGCCACGGCGGACGACGCCGACGCCGCCCTGGCTGAGGCCCTGACCCGGCTGTCCCCCGGCGAGGCGGCCTCGGAGGTCGCCCGGGCCCTGGGCCTGCCCCGGCGCGAGCTCTACCGCCGGGCCCTGGACCTGAAGGGTGCCGGATGAGGGCGACGGTGCGGCCCTGGCGGCGCCGGCTGGGCACCCGGGCGCGGAGCGACGGCCGCCGCGCCGAATGGATCGCCCTGGCCTGGCTCATGCTGAAGGGCTGGCGGATCCTGGGCTTTCGCCTGAAGACCCCCCAGGCCGAGATCGACATCCTGGCCCTGCGCGGACAGGTCCTGGCGGTGGTGGAGGTCAAGTCCCGCACCCACCTTGAGGCGGCCCTGGAAGCCGTCGGTCCCGACCAGAGGGCGCGGCTGAGGCGGGCGGGGCAGACCCTGGCGGCCCGACGGCCGGACCTTGCCGGGCGTTCGGTGCGGCTCGACCTCGTCGCCCTCGCCCCGGGCCGCAGGCCCCGGCATATGCCGGACGCCTGGGCCGGACTTTGATGGGCCAGGCTTTGATGGGTGGGCCTTTGATGGGCAGGGCTTTGACGGCGCGCCATCGCCCCGTGCTAGAAGGCGCACCAAGAGGGAGCCCGCCATGAAGCTGAACGTCGCCGTCCAGATGGATCCGCTGGAACACATCCGCATCCAGGGGGATTCCACCTTCGCCATGATGCTGGAGGCCCAGGCCCGGGGCCATGACCTCTTCGTCTACACCCCCGACCGGCTGGCCCTGGAAAACGGGCGCCTGCAGGCCCGGGGCCGGTCCGTGCGGGTCAAGGACGTCCAGGACGAGCACGCCGCCTTCGGCCCCTGGGAACTGCGCGACCTGTCGGAGGCCGACGTGGTGCTGCTTCGCCAGGACCCGCCCTTCGACATGGCCTACATCACCACCACCCACTTCCTCGACGCCATCCACCCGAAGACCCTGGTGGTGAACAACCCGACCGAGGTGCGCAACGCCCCGGAAAAGCTCTACGTCACCACCTTCGAAGGGGTGCAACCGCCGACCCTGATCACCTCGGACATGGAGGCCCTCTACGACTTCCGCGCCCGGCAGGGGGACATTGTGCTCAAGCCCCTCTACGGCGGCGGCGGCTCGGGCGTGGCCCGCCTGCTGGCGGACGATCCCAACCTCGATGCCCTCCTGGACCTGCACCGGATGATCAGCCGCGAGCCAGTGATCGCCCAGAAGTTCATCCCGGCGGTGACCAAGGGCGACAAGCGCATCCTGCTGGTGGACGGCGAGCCCGTCGGCGCCATCAACCGTGTGCCGGCGCCGGGGCAGATCCGCTCGAACCTGGCCGTGGGCGGTCGGGCGGACGCCGTGGAGCTGACCGCCCGGGACCTGGAGCTCTGCGCCATCATCGGCCCGCAGCTGAGGGCCCGGGGCCTGCTGTTCGTGGGCGTCGACGTGATCGGCGACTACCTGACCGAGATCAACGTCACCTCCCCCACCGGCGCCCGCGCCCTGAAGCACCTGTCGGGCATCGACGCCATCACGGCCCTCTGGGACGTGATTGAGAAAAAGCGCGCCGGGGGCTGAGGACCGGACCTTCAGTTCCGTTTTTGTTCTTGCCCACACGCAAGCGGCATGCTTGTCTGGCAATGGGGAATGGGGCGGAACCTAAGGAGCGCGCATGGCCGCCCGCGTCACCACCCTGGCCTTCCAGGGCGTCGAGGCCCGACCCGTGGAGGTCGAGGTCCAGCTGACCGCCGGGGAACAGAAGTTCGTCCTGGTGGGCCTGGGCGACAAGGCCGTGGCCGAGAGCCGCGAGCGCGTCCGCGCCGCCTTCGCCGGACTGGGCCTGGCCATGCCGGGCCGCCGGATCATCTGCAACCTGGCCCCCGCCGACCTGCCCAAGGAGGGCAGCCACTATGACCTGCCCATCGCCCTGGCGGTGATGGCGGCCATGGGGGTGATCCCGCCCGACGCCCTCGAGGGCTGGGCGGCCATGGGCGAATTGTCCCTCGACGGACGGATCACCGCCTCGGCCGGGGCCCTGCCGGCAGCGGTGGCGGCGGGCGCCCTGGGGCTGGGCCTGATCTGCCCTGAGGCCAGCGGGCCCGAGGCGGCGTGGGCGGGATCGACCCCGGTGCTGGCGCCGCCCAGCCTGGTGGCCCTGGT
>NZ_JBAXIM010000044.1:0-18900 GCF_037138395.1 Phenylobacterium sp. | reverse complement strand
GAAAAAGTCGTGGACACGACCGGCGCCGGCGACCAATACGCAGCCGGTGTGATGTACGGTCTCGCCGCTGGGCGGTCGTTGGACGTCTGCGGACATCTGGGGGCCCTGGCGGCGGCCGAGGTGATTTCTCACTATGGGCCACGGCCGCAGGTCTCCCTGCGGGAGCTGGCCGACCGGGAAGGGCTCTAGGCCATGGCGCGCACGGCCGAGGTGGTTCGCGAGACCCGCGAAACCAAGATCACCGTCAGGGTCAACCTCGACGGGTCGGGTGTGACCCGCATCCACACCGGGATCGGTTTCCTGGACCACATGCTCGACTCCCTCGGCCGCCACGGCGCGCTTGACCTGGACGTCGAAGCGAAGGGCGACCTTCACATCGACTTCCACCACACGGTGGAGGACGTCGGCATCGTGCTTGGCCAGGCGGTACGCCAGGCCCTGGGGGACTTTCGCGGAATCCGCCGGTTCGGCCTGGCGGTCATCCCCATGGACGAGACCCTCACCCGCTGTGCGGTGGACCTGTCGAACCGGCCCTACCTGGTCTGGCGGACCGAATTCCCGACGCCCAAGGTCGGCGACATGGACACGGAGCTCTTCAAGGAGTTCCACCACGCCTTCGCAACCAACGCCGGCGCCTGCATCCACCTGGAGACCTTCTACGGGGCCAATTCGCACCACATTGCGGAGAGCGGCTTCAAGGCCCTCGGTCGGGCCCTGCGCGAGGCGCTGGAGATCGATCCCCGGGCCGGCGGGCAGGCGCCCTCGACCAAGGGCTCGCTCTGACCCCATGAGCCGCCTCGCCCTGATCGACTACGGGTCGGGTAACCTGCGCTCGGCCGAGAAGGCGCTCGTCCGCGCAGGCGGCGGGGCGGTGTCGGTCCAGGTCACCCACGCGCCTGAAGACGTCCTGGCGGCGGACCGGATCGTCCTGCCCGGTGTCGGGGCCTTCGCCGCCTGCATGACCGCCCTCGACGCCCGGCCCGGGCTTCGGGAGGCGCTGGAGGAGGCCGTCAAGGGGCGCGGCCGGCCCTTCCTCGGAATCTGCGTGGGCATGCAGCTGATGGCCTCCCGCGGACTCGAATTCGGCGTGACGCCGGGCCTGGACTGGATTCCCGGCGAGGTCCGCCGTCTCTCGCCCGCAGTCCCCGATGCAAAGGTCCCGCACATGGGCTGGAACGACCTGGTCGATCCCCGCGGGCCGGAACTGATTGCCGGAATCGGGGCCTCCCCTATGTATTTCACGCACTCCTTTGCCTTCTGGCCCGAGGACCCGGCGCACGTGGCGGCGCAGGCCGACCATGGCGGCCACTTCCCCGCCGCCGTCGTCCGGGACAATATGGCGGGCGTGCAGTTCCATCCCGAAAAGTCCCAGTCCGCAGGCCTGGCCCTGCTGTCGCGTTTCCTGGAGTGGCGCCCGTGATCCTCTATCCGGCCATTGATCTGAAAGACGGGGAGTGCGTCCGCGTCCTCCACGGCGCCCTGGACACGGCCACGGTCTTCAACACCTCCCCGGCAGACCAGGCCCGGACCTGGGCCAGCGCTGGCTTTCACTGGATCCACGTCGTCGACCTGAACGGCGCGGTGGAGGGGCGGGCGGTCAACGTCAGGGCGGTAGAGGCCATCCTCGAGGCCGTCTCCACCCCGGTTCAGCTGGGCGGCGGCATCCGCCGGCTCGAGGACATCGAGCGCTGGATCGAGGCCGGGGTCTCACGGGTGATACTGGGCACGGTGGCGGTCACCCAGCCGGAGATCGTGCTCGAAGCCGCCCGCCTCTGGCCCGAGCAGATCGCCGTCAGCGTCGACGTGCGCGGCGGCAAGGTCGCCACCCAGGGCTGGACGGAAAACACCGACCTCGATGCCGTGACCGTGGCCCGCCGGTTCGAGGACGCCGGGGTCGGTGCCCTGATCATCACGGACATCGACCGGGACGGGACGGTCATGGGGTTCAATGTCGAGGCCTTCGGAGCCATAGCCGACGCGGTGGCCATCCCCGTCATCGCCGCTGGCGGCCTCGCCTCCGTGGAGGACATCCTCCACCTGAAGGCCCGCCGCGGGACCCCGGTGGCTGGCGTCGTCCTGGGCCGGGCCCTGTACAACGGCGCCATCGATCCCGCCCTCGCCCTGGCCGCCTCGGCCTGACCATGCTGAAGATCCGCGTCATTCCCTGCCTCGACGTCAAGGACGGGCGTGTGGTCAAGGGCGTGAATTTCGTCGCCTTGCGCGACGCCGGCGATCCCGTCGAGCAGGCCAGGGCCTACGACGCGGCGGGGGCAGACGAGCTTATGTTCCTGGACATCACAGCCAGCCATGAGGGACGTGGGGCCATACTCGACGTGGTCGCCCGGACGGCGGACGTCTGTTTCATGCCCCTCTCGGTGGGCGGCGGCATCCGCTCGGTGGAGGACGCCCGCGCCCTCCTCCTGGCGGGGGCTGACAAGATCAGCGTGAATACGGCGGCGGTTGAGGATCCAGACCTGATCGCCCGCTGCGCCGACGCCTTCGGCTCCCAGGCGGTTGTGGCGGCGGTCGACGCCCGGGCCAACCCGGGGGGTGGCTGGCGTGTCTTCACCTACGGAGGGCGGCGCGACACCGGGCTGGACGCCGCCACATGGGCCGCCGAGGTGGTGCGGCGGGGTGCCGGCGAGATCCTCCTGACCTCCATGGACCGTGATGGTGTCCGTGGCGGCTACGACCTGGGCCTGTTGCGGGCGGTAACAAACGCCGTCAAGGTTCCGGTGATCGCCTCAGGGGGCGCAGGGGAGGCCCGGCACATGGTCGAAGCCGTCACCGAAGGGGGCGCCGACGCCGTCCTCGCCGCCTCCATCTTCCACTTCGGCGATGTCTCCATCGGTGAAGTCAAGGCGGCCATGGCTCAGGCCGGGGTCGCGGTCCGGGCGCCGGAGACCGCGGCATGACCCGGCTCGGCGAGGCTATCAGCCGGCTGGAGTCGGTCATCGAGGCCCGCCGCGGCGCGAGCCCCGACACCTCCTGGACGGCCAGACTGCTCCAGGACGGAGCCCCCCGGGCAGCACGAAAGTTCGGCGAGGAGGCCGTTGAGGCGGTGGTCGCCGCGGTCAGCGGGGACCGCGAGGGCCTGTCCGCCGAGGCTGCGGATGTGCTCTATCACCTCCTGGTCCTGCTGGCGGCCTCGGGCGTCTCGCCGGATGAGGTGGCTATGCGCCTGGAGGCCCGCGAAGGGATCTCGGGCCTGGAGGAAAAGGCCGCGCGGACCCCCGGGTCGCCATGAAGGCCCCGTCCCTCACCCTCCAGATTCTTGGGGGACTGATCGGGGGCCTGGCGGTCGGCTCGGTCCTGAACGCGGTCCAGATACCCGGCGGAACGCGCCTGGTCGCGGCGGCCGACGCGGTTGGTGGGGTCTGGCTGGACGCCCTGCGCATGACCATCATCCCCCTGGTCTTCGCCCTTATGGTCACCGGCATGGCAAGGGCGGCGGACACTGCCGGACGCGGCGGGCTCGCAGGGCGAGCCCTGGTGGTCTTCGCCATTCTCCTGCTCGTCGCTACCGGCCTGACCGCCCTAGCCGCGCCGGCCCTCCTGTCGGTATGGCCGGCGCCCGCCGAGGCGGCGGCGGCCCTGCGGGCCTCGGCGGCGGGGGGCCTTGCGAAGATCCCCGAGACACCGCCCTTGGCGGACTGGCTCCGCGCCTTCATCCCGGCCAACCCGGTGAAGGCGGCGGCAGAAGGCGCAATGGCCTCCCTGGTGGTTTTCGCCCTGATCTTCGGCCTGGCGGTGTCGCGGCTCGACAGCGCCCGCCGGGAGGCCCTGGTCCTGGTGTTCGATGGCGTCCAGGCCGCCATGATGGTGATCGTCCGGTGGGTGCTTGCCCTGGCGCCCCTTGGGGTCTTTTTCCTGGCCCTGACGGTGGGTGCCCGGACCGGCGTCGGTGCCGTGGGCCTTCTCGGCCATTATGTAGTCGTCATCACCCTGATGTGCCTGATGGCGGGCGCGCTAGGCCTGGGCGCCGCCCTTTTCGGGGGCCGCACCCCGCCCGGAGACCTGGCGGCAGCCATGACCCCGGTCGGCGCCATGGCCATCTCCACCCAGTCCTCCCTGGCCTGCCTGCCGGTCATGCTGGCCGCCTGCGCCCGGCTCGGGGTTCCTGAGGGCGTCCGGGGCCTGGTCCTGCCCTTGGGCGTGGCCCTGTTCCGGATCACGAGCCCTGCCGGAAACCTGGCAGTGGCCCTCTATGTCGCCCACCTCTATGGGGTGCACCTGGGCACCGGGCAGGTGATCGCCGGCGCCTTGGTCGCCGCTGTGGTCAGTTTGGCTGCGGTAGGGGTGGCCAGCTCGGTCACCTTCTTTACTACCCTGGTGCCGATCTTCATGAGCATGGGCCTGCCCATGGAGCTTCTGCCCCTCCTCCTGGCGGTCGAGACCTTCCCGGATTTCTCCCGCACCCTCGGCAACGTCGCCGGGCACGTGGGGGTCACAGCGTGGGCGGCCCGCTGGCGGGGAGCGGGCGCCGCTTGAGGGCGATGTAGAGCGCGCCCTCGCCTCCATGGCGCCTGTGGGCCTCTGAAATCCCCGCAACAACGGCCTGGAGGTGCGGTGCGGCCAGCCACTCCGGCGTCAGGCGGCGAAGCACGCCGTCTCCCCTCAGCCCCTTGCCGGTGATCACCAGGACCGAGCGTAGGCCGTCGCGCCAGCACTCCAGCACAAAGCCCTCCAGCGCCGTACGAGCGGCCTCCTGCCCGAGGCCGTGCAGGTCGATGTGCGCACCCAGGGGATCCCGCTCCCGGGCGATCCGGCGGAGGCGGACAGGCTCAAGGGACTTGGGACCGGCAGGGCCCGGCCGGCGGGCCGTCGCGGCGGGCGGTGGCGGCGGGGTGCGCAGGGGCGGCTCCGGGCCCAGATGAGCGCCAGGGGACGGCGCGGGCTCTGCGGCGGCGCTGGCCCGGCCCGGTAGGGGGTGGATGGTCGCGGCCACCTGGGACCAGAGCCTGTGCTCCTCGGGGTGTAGCGGGCGCTTCATGGGCTGGGGACCAGTCGGTAGAGCCGCAGGGCGTGGCGAATGCGACCCGCCTCCAGCCCTGCCTCGGGACCCTGCCCGATGTAGAGGTCGGCGCGGATGTCGCCGAGGATGGCACCGCCGGTGTCGAGGGCCGTCACGAGCCGGCGATAGGCCGGAATGGCACCGGACAGGAGCGGGCTTCGGGCATCAATCCAGTAGAGGTCGCCCGCCACGTGCCGCGACAGGTCAACCGCGATGGCCCGGCCAGGCGGTAAGGGAACACCTGCAGCGCCCCGGGGGGGCAGCCCGTCCTCCGGCACCAGCCGGAAAAAGACGTATCGGGCGTTGAGGGCCATGATAGCGCTGGCCTCCGGACCCCTGTGGGCGGCCAGCCAGGACCGGATGCCCTCTGCAGAGACCTGCCCCGCCTCCAAGAGCCCGCGCTCACGCATGGCGTTGGCGACGCCAGAGAAGGGCTGGCTGTTGGTGCCGGCGAAGACTGCCCGGGCGGGTGGACCGACGGGGAAGACAAGGGTTCCTGAACCCTGGATCTGTAGGAAGAACTTTTCCTCGGGCTTCAGCCAGGCGAGGGCATCCGGCGCGGGACGAGCCTCGATCCTTGCCCGGTCAGGATAGGCCCCACCCTCCGGGGGCAGGTCGGCGGGGCGGGGGCGCAAAGGTGCCGAATATTCTGCATCGGGGGTCCGCCTCGCCTCGTAGACCGGGGCGAAATAGCCCGTCAGCACACCCTCGCCCGGCAGGGGTTGGGCCAGGAAGCGGCGCTCGAAGAAGTCACGGGCGGCGACCGCGTCCAGGAGATCCACGGCCATGGCGTCGCGGCAGGCCTCCGCCATACCGGGGGCCCGCCGCACCCGGCAGTTGGCGCGCCAGGCCTCGAAGGCGGCGGCATGGTCCTCCTCGGCCCAACCGGGCAGGTCGGAAAGGGGACGTAGCGCCTCCGCAGGTGGCCGAGACTGGGGCTTGAGTTGCACCGGAGCCGGTGGCGCCGAGCGCGGGGGCGCTGGAACAGGAAACGACGGGCGCGGGGTCGGTGCTCGAGTCGGGGCCGTCGCGCATGCAGCGAGCAGGAAGAGCCCGGCCAGGGCGAGGAGGCCCGGCCCGCGCACGGTTCAGGCCTCGGCGGCGTCGACGCCCGCAAGGCGCCAGGCCCCTTCGCGGTCCGAGAGGTCGCGTTCGAAGGTCCATAACTCAGCTGTCCGACGGTCGAAGACGTGCGGCTCGGCCTCGGCCGAATCCCGCGTGGTCTGCATGAGCTCGGCCAGGAAGCGGACGACGATGCGGACCCGGTCGCCATCGACTTCCGCGGCCTCGACGTCCGAGCGCGGCGGATGCGGTATTTCGACGCCTTCCTGGCGTCCGGCGGCTTCCCGCTCGGCCATGCCAGTCTCGAAGCCCGCCATGACATCGGGGGTAAGAAGGGGCTTCAGCACCTCCCGGTCGCCCGCGGCGTAGGCGGTGACGATGGACCGATAGGCCGTTCGGACCGTGGAAAGAAAGACCTGGGGCTCAAAGCCTGGGTCCCGGGCGCGCACGGCGGCGAGCCCTTCGGGAGGCTCATCGGGAATGGCGGCGTCGGAGGCCAAGGGCGGCCCAGCCCGGCGGAGCTGCGGAGCGTTGGGCGCGCGCACGGCCCGGTCTTCAGCCTGGCGGCCAAGCCGGCGTCCCAGTACGGCATAGAGCTGGAACAGGGCCAGGGCGGCGACGACGGCGAGGAGGATCAACTGCAGCACGGGTGGGGCGCTTCACTTCGATTGTTGCGTCAAGATTTCTATATAGAGGTTTCTATGCCTCCCGACAGGTGCTGGGTGCCGAGATTGCGCACCGGGCGCCCCCATGATAGCCAGCCCGACGGGTTTCGGGTCGGTTTTCAGCCCAAATCTCAGGCCGCACCAGGGCGGTCTTGGTCCATACGGAGCCTTGAAAATGTCCGACACCGATTCCCCGAACGCGCTCGCCGGAGACGCCGTCGCCCCCGAGCCCGGCATCCGGATCCTGGCGCAGTTCGTCCGGGACCTTTCATTCGAAAACCCGCGGGCGCCGGATGTTCTGAGGTCAGGCGGACCCCAGCCCCAGATCGACATGGGCGTCGAGATGAACGCCCGGGGCCGGGATGACGGGCTCTTTGAGGTCGACCTGCGGCTCTCCGCCCGCGCCGCGCGCGAGGATGGGCCGGTGTTCATGGTCGAGCTGGTCTATGGGGGCCTGTTCGCCATCGATGGGGTCCCGAGCGAAAGCCTGGAGGCTGTCCTATTGGTGGAATGCCCCCGGTTCCTGTTCCCCTTCGCCCGTCGGATCATCGCGGACGTGACGGCCGATGGCTCTTTCCCGCCCTTTATGCTCGACCCGATCGACTTCAACGCCGTCTACATGGCCCGCAAGGCCGAGGCCGAAGGCATGGGTGTCGTCCAGGGCACGGCTTAACCTGTCAGCCCGGGTCCGCTTCCAGCCAGGTCTTCCAAAGGTCGGATTTCAGGGTCCCCAGGACAAATTCCTTATGCCGCGCGCGCTCGGCCTCGGTCGATAGGCGTGTCGGGGCGCTGGGGCGCACGCCATAGGTGCCCCGGGCCGCTGACGCCGCCGGCGAAGAGGCGGTCTCGATCGTCAACTCCAGGCCTCGCTCACGGCCGCCGCTGAGCTCGAGATAGACCGCTGCCAGCAGGCGGGCGTCGATCAGCGCGCCGTGCTTCTCGCGCTCTGACAGAGAGATCCGGAAGCGCTTGCACAGGGCGTCGAGGGAGTTCTGCATGCCGGGAAACCGCCGGCGGGCAAGGGCCAGGGTGTCGATCCACCGGGGCTCTGGGATCTCCGGTAGGCCGGCAAGCCCCAGCTCCCAGTTCACAAATGCCCGGTCGAAGCCGGCGTTGTGGGCCACGACCGGTGCCTCGCCGATGAAGTCGAGGAGGGCGTGGGCGATGCCGGGATCGGCGAACTTCGGCTTGCCCCTCAAAAAGGCTGAGGACAGGCCGTGGACCCGCTCGGCGTCGGCGGGCATGTCGCGCTCGGGGTCGATATAGGCGTGGAAACTCCGCCCGGTGGGCAGGAGGTCCTCGATCTCCAGGGCAGCGATCTCGACCAGCCGGTGCCCGAGGTGGGGCTCGAAGCCAGTGGTTTCGGTGTCGAGGACAATTTCGCGGGACATTCTTTGGAATTGCCCTGTTTCGGCCCGGGCATCAATCCGCGGGTCAGGCGCCGGTGCGCCTCGAGGTCCAGGACGGATCGCGTAAGGCGGCCAGGATTCGTCCCACCTCCGCCCGGGCGGGCTCAAGGCCCCTGCCCGTGTCGATGACGAAGTCCGCACGGGCGCGCTTGTCGGCATCGGGGGTCTGGCGCGTGAGAATGGCGTCCAGCCGGTCCGGGGTCATGCCCTCCCGGGCGAGGACCCTGGTCCTCTGGATATCCGCGGGGGCGGTGACCACGGCCACGGCGTCCATATTGCGCTCGCCGCCGGTCTCGAAGAGGAGTGGAATATCGAAGACCAGTATATCCGCGCCCGAGGCCTCGGCCTGGAGAACGAAATCGGTGCGGTTCCTGCCCAGCAGGGGGTGGACCACGGCGTTGAGCCGGGTCATGGCCGCATCGTCCCCGAGGACCCGCAGCCTCAGGGCCTCCCGGTCCACGGCACCGTCCCGGGTCACACCGGGGAAGGCAGCCTCGAGAGGTTCCACGGCGGCGCCCCCCCTCAAGTAGAGCGCGGCCACCGCAGCGTCGGCGTCGTAGACCGGGATGCCGGCCTCGCGGAACATCTGCGCCGTGGTGGACTTGCCCATGCCGATGGAGCCGGTCAGGCCGAGATGGATCATTCCGGATGTCCCAATACTTGGAGGACCCGCCTGCGGACATCGCAGCCAGCGGGGGGCATCTGGCCGAAGAAGGCCTCGAAGGCGGGCATGGCCTGACCGATCAGCATGTCGAGGCCATCCACAGTAACCAGCCCATGCGCCGCGCCGGCCAGGAGGAAGGGCGTGCGGAGGGGGCGGTAGGTCATGTCCATGACCACGGCGTGAGCCGGCGCGGCGGTCAGGTCCGGCGGCGGTGCGGCGGCGGCGCCCAGCCCGGCGGAGCTGGCGTTGATCACCGATGCGGCGCCGTCGAGGGCAGCAGCTGCGTCGGCGAGGTCAAAAATGCGGATCGCGCCACCGAGCGCGGTCGATAGGGCCTCCGCCCGCGCCCGGGTCCGGTTGACGATGCGGACCTCGGGACAGCCGGCCGCCAGGAAGGTGGCCGCCGCGCCCCGGGCCGCACCGCCGGCGCCGAAGAGGACAGCTGGCCCGCTATCCGGACGGAAGCCCGGCGCCTGGCGGGCGAAGGCATAGAGCAGGCCCTCACCGTCCGTATTGTCGGCAGCTACGGTGCCGTCCTGGCGGAAGACGAGGAGGTTGGCCGCGCCGGCCGCTTGTGCCCGCCCCGAGACATGATCGGCGGCGGCGAGGGCATCAGTCTTGAAAGGCAGGGTGACGTTTAGCCCGGCCAGGGAGCCGCCGCGAAGTCCCTCGATGAAGGCGGCGAACCTCTTGGGGTCGACGCTGAACGCCAGGTAGGCGCCGTCCAGGCTGGCGGCTTCGAGCCAAGCGTTGTGCAGGACGGGGCTGAGAGAGTGGGCGATGGGGTGGCCGACGACACCGGCCAGGCGTGTAGCGGCGGTGAGGTTCATGGCAGCAGCACACCCTCCCCGCGAAGGAAGTCCAGGAGTCCCGTGAGGGGCAGGCCAAGGATGCTGAAATAATCCCCGGTGATTTCGGAAAAGAGCTGTACCCCCGGCCCCTCGAGCCGGTAGGCGCCCACGGAGCCAAGCAGGGCCTCGCCCTCTGCCGCGATGTAAGCCTCCAGAAAGGCTGGGCTGAAGTCGCGCATAACCAATTCGGCCGTGGATAGGGTTTCCCAGATGATCTCTCCCGACCGGGCCACCGCCACGGCGGCGTGCAGGGCGTGCCGGCGGCCCCTCATGGCCCAAAGCCGATCGGCGGCAGCCTCAAGGGTCGGAGGCTTGTCGTGCAGCTGGCCCTCGAAATCGAGAGTCTGGTCGGCGCCGATCACCAGGCCTGGATGCAGACACGAGACTGCTAGGGCCTTCTCCCGTGCCAGGGCCGAGGCGATGGCTGCGGGGCCAGCGCCGTCTGACAGCATCCGGGTCTTCAGTATGTCTTCATCCAGCCCGGAATCCGCGGGTTCAAAGGGAACGCCCGCGCCCCGCAGAACCGCCGAGCGCGCCGCGCTCCTCGAAGCGAGGATGACGTTGGGGGCCTTCACGGGGTGATCACCGTCGCGGGGCGGTTGTCCTGAAGCAGGTTGAGGACGGCAGCGGCCGTCTCTTCGACCGAGCGTCGGGTGACATCGATCACCGGCCAGCCCTGGCGCTCGTAGAGCCGGCGCGCCTGTACCACTTCCTCGCGGACGGCCTCCATGTCCGTGTAGCTGGTGTCCCGGTTTTCCCGAAGGGTCAGAAGGCGGTTGCGCCGGATCTGTATGAGTCGGTCGGCAGAGATGGTCAGCCCGACGATCAGCGCCTTTTCAAGCTGGGCCAGCTTTTCCGGGACCGGGGCGCCCGGAACCAGCGGGACGTTTGCGGCGCGGATCCCCCGGTGGGCCAGGTAGATGCAGGTGGGGGTCTTGGACGTCCGCGAGATCCCCACGAGGACGACATCCGCCTGGTCCAGCTCCTGGCCGCCCTGCCCATCGTCGTGGCCGATGGCATAGTTCAAGGCGTCCATCCGGTTGAAATAATCAGTATCCAGGGCGTGCTGGACGCCAACCCTGCGGGTTAGGTTGGCGCCGAGATAGCGCGAGAGGGCTGAGACCAGGGGGTCCAGGGCGGCAATGCAGGGCATGTCCAGCCGCCGACATCCGTCTTCCAGAAGCGTCCTGAGGCTGTCATCGACGATGGTATGCATGACCATGCCCGGCGCCGCCTCAATGTCCGAAAGGGCCCGCTCAAGCTGCCGGGGCGAACGCACCAGGGCGTAGTAGTGCTCGATAGGCAGGACGTTCTCGAATCTTGCACAGACCGCCCTTGCCATGGCGTTCAGGGTCTCGCCCGTGGAGTCCGACACCAGGTGCACGTGGAAGTAGATCGCAAAGCGTGAGGCGGAGGTCATGGTCGGGGTGACGCTCGGTTCGGGGTCTGGAGGGAAACCTGTGGACGAAACTGTCGACGCCTTCTTAGCCGATGTCATTCAGGTTGGGGAGAAAACACCTGGCGACAGAGCGGGCCAGGCGGGCTGGCCCAAGAGCGGGTGTGAAAGCGCCGTTTGATCCACCGGGGCCACTGGCTGTGCATCGATGGCCCACAAGGTTAACGAATGAAGAATATAGGGGGCGAGCCCTAAGGGCTTCTCCATTGTATAAACTCTGAATTCGTCCTTATTTTCAATGGGTTCGTGGTTTTCCACAGATTGATCAGGCCGCGTTCCAAGACGGTGGGTAAACCGTTCAGGCGGCGGTGGATCCTGATGGGAAACCGATATCCGTCCCCGGCTTGCGCCTGCCTGCTACCCCTACAACTCGAAAAGAAAGACCTTCAGATTGGAAGGAAGGGATGGGTTCTCTGATCCCCACGCTTGAGCCCAAAGGCTTGGCAGGGTTTAAGAGCGCCATGTCTGACGCCTCGACTCCCAAGCTTCTGCGAACCCTGGCCGGGGAAGCCTTCGCACGCCCCCCCGTCTGGTTCATGCGGCAGGCGGGACGCTCGCTTCCTGAGTACCGGGAGCTCCGGTCCCGGGCCAAGGACTTCCTCGCCTTCTGCTACGACCCGGAGATGGCCGCCGAAGCGACCCTCCAGCCCATGCGGCGGTTCCCCTTCGACGCGGCCATCGTCTTCGCAGACATCCTTCTCATCCCCCAGGCCCTGGGCCAGGAGGTCTGGTTCGAGGCCGGAGAGGGCCCGCGCCTTGGAGCTCTGCCAGAGATTGCCGCCCTTGCGGGGGAAATAGAAGCCTCGACGGGGCGACTGTCCTCGATCGGCGAGACCCTGGCCCAGGTGCGGTCTGCGCTGGAACCCGAACGGGCGCTGATTGGTTTCGCGGGCGCACCCTGGACGGTCGCCACCTACATGATCGAGGGGCGAGGATCGGACAGGTCCGCAGCCCGCAGCTTCGCCTACGCCCAGCCCGAGGTCCTGGACCGGCTCCTGGAGATCCTCAGTGATGCCACCGCCCGGTACCTGGTCATGCAGGCCAAGAGCGGGGCCCAAGTCCTCAAGCTCTTTGAAAGTTGGGCGGAAGGTCTGGCTGAGGATGTCTTCGAAAGGGTGGTGATCCGGCCGCACCAAGACATCATCCGCCGGGTCCGCGCTGCCGGCGTCGACGCCCCTTTCATTGGCTTCCCGCGGGGGGCGGGGGTTCTCGTGGACCGCTACGCTGAAGCCGTGCCGGTCCAGGCGGTGGGGCTCGACACCCAGGCCAGCCTTGCCGTGGGTAGGAGGATCCAGGCCGAGGGCAAGACCATCCAGGGTGCCCTCGACAATCTTTTGCTGCGTGTAGGCGGCGACGCCATGGACGCCCGGATCGATACCCTCATCGAAGCCTGGTCGCCGGCACCCTATATCTTCAATCTTGGGCACGGCGTGCTACCCGACACCCCTGTCGCCAACATCGAACGCGCCGTCCGAAGGATCACCGGGAAATGAGCCGCCTCGCCGTTGTCTTGTTTAACCTTGGGGGTCCGGATGGTCCGGACGCCGTTCGCCCCTTTCTGTTCAATCTGTTCCGGGACAAGGCCATCATCGGCGCCCCGGCGCCTATCCGCTATCCCCTGGCCGCCTTCATTTCTGCCACTCGCGCCAAGGGTGCCCGGGCCAACTATGCCATCATGGGCGGCGGCTCACCCCTCCTTCCAGAGACCCGCCGGCAGGCCGAGGCCCTGGAAGCGGAATTGAACCGCAGCGAGCCCGGCCGGGAAAGTCGGGTCTTCATTGCCATGCGCTACTGGAAGCCCTTCGCGCCCGAGACCGCCCAGGCGGTGGCCGCCTGGAACCCAGACGAGATCGTCCTCCTGCCCCTCTATCCGCAGTACTCGAGTACCACGTCAGAATCGTCCCTGTCGGACTGGGAGCGAGCCTACCGCGGGCCGGGCCAGACGCGGACGGTCTGTTGTTATCCTACCGTCGAGGGCCTCATTGGGGCCCACGCGCAGGCCATCCGGTCCGCCTGGGAGAAGGGCGGCCGCCCGGAAGGTCTGCGGCTTCTGTTCTCCGCCCACGGCCTGCCTGAGACGATCGTGGCCGGTGGCGACCCCTATCAGGTTCAGGTTGAGGCAACGGCTGCGGCAGTCGCCGCCCTGCTCCCAGAGTTCCCGGACTGGCGCATCAGTTACCAGAGCCGGGTCGGGCCTCTGAAGTGGATCGGTCCGGCCACGGATGACGAGATCCGCAGGGCAGGCGCGGAGGGCCGGGGCGTGATCGTCTCCCCGATCGCTTTTGTCTCCGAACATGTGGAGACCCTGGTCGAACTGGACCATGAGTATGCCGAGCTGGCCCACGAGGCGGGCTGCCCGGTCTGGATACGGGCCGCGACACCGGGGGTCGATCCGGGCTTTATCAGTGCCCTTGGCGGAGCCGTGGACAGGGCGCTTGGGCGCGCTTCGGGTCCCGCGCCGGACGGGGGTTGGACCTGCCCGTCGTCCTGCAAGCGGTGCCCCGTCGGACAGATGGCAAAGAAGAGCCACCGATGAACCTCTACGACCTGCTCCGTGGGCTCCACATCCTGGCGGTGATCGCCTGGATGGCCGGGCTGTTGTACCTGCCACGGCTTTTCGCCTACCACGTGAACGCGACGCCTGGGTCGGAGATGGACCTGACCTTCCAGACCATGGAGCTGAAGCTCTACAGGATCATCATGGGGCCAGCGATGATCGCCGCCCTGGTGTTTGGCCTGGGCCTCATCTGGGTAGACGCCACCCAGAGGTTGGGTGGATGGGGCTTCCTGCTCGAGGTCTGGATGCTGGTGAAGCTCGCAGGCGTGGTCTTCCTGCTTGGCTGGCATCACTTCCTGGGGGCAGCGCGGAAGCGCTTTGTCGCGGGAACCAATACCCGGTCGAACCGGTTCTGGCGCGCGACGAACGAACTCCCGTTCCTGGCAGCCATTATCATGGTTCTCGCGGTCACTCTCGAATTCGGACGTTAGAGCCCGCCGTGCTGCGGAATACGCGGCAAAACCCAGCTGGATTGGTCACCAGGCTTGACCCGGCCCGGCGGCTGTGGTTCGGCTGCTCCGCTCCCAATCGCCCAGATCGGCACCGGGAGACCCCGCCTCTTGCCGGACTCACGCGCCATCCCAGGGATTGGCCAGAGCTCCCGGAACGAAAACATTTGAACGGACCGGGGCGTTCCGCCCGGGATCCCTTGTCGCCGGCGGAAGCGCCTGGCGCCGTCAGGACTGCGAATTATGTCTGAAGACATCCTTTCCCCCGATCCCGCCGACCTGGTTGAAGCCATCGAGGACGCCTCGCTTGGCGGTGACGCGGCCACCGTCGAGGACGACGAGCCCAACGAGGCCGCACAGGCCATAGCCGCCATGGGCCTGACGCGCATGTCGCTGCAGGAGCTGAAGGACAAGTCCCCCGCCGACCTGCTGTCCTTCGCTGAGACCCTGGAGATCGAGAACGCGAACTCCATGCGCAAGCAGGATATGATGTTCGCCATCCTCAAGGTACTGGCCGAGGAGGGCGTGGAGATCTCGGGCTCCGGCACCATGGAGGTCCTGCCCGACGGCTTCGGTTTCCTCCGTTCCCCGGAGGCTAACTATCTTCCCGGGCCAGACGACATCTATGTCAGCCCTTCTCAGATGCGGAAGTTCGGCCTTCGCACCGGCGATACGGTCGACGGGGGCGTCCGCGCGCCCCGGGAGGGCGAGCGCTATTTCGCCTTGGTCAATGTAGACCAGATCAACTTCGAGCCCCCGGAGAACGTCCGTCACAAGGTCCTGTTCGACAACCTGACCCCGCTCTACCCGCAGGAGCGGCTGAGGATGGAGATGGAGGACCCGACCCTGAAGGACCGTTCCGGCCGGGTCATCGACATCGTCGCACCCCTGGGAAAGGGCCAGCGCTGTCTCATCGTCGCCCCGCCCCGGGTTGGCAAGACCATCATGATGCAGAACATCGCCAAGGCGATCGCGGCCAACCATCCGGAATGCTACCTTATCGTCCTCCTGGTGGATGAGCGCCCCGAGGAAGTCACTGACATGCAGCGGACGGTGAAGGGTGAGGTTATTGCCTCAACCTTCGACGAGCCCGCCCAGCGGCACGTCCAGGTGGCCGAGATGGTGATCGAGAAGGCTAAGCGCCTGGTCGAGCACAAGCGGGATGTGGTCATCCTGCTCGACAACATCACCCGCCTGGGCCGGGCCTACAACACCACCGTGCCGTCGTCGGGCAAGGTCCTGACCGGCGGCGTGGACGCCAACGCCCTCCAGAGGCCCAAGCGGTTCTTCGGCGCGGCCCGGAACATCGAGGAGGGCGGCTCTCTGACCATCATCTCCACGGCGCTTATCGACACCGGCAGCCGGATGGACGAGGTGATCTTCGAGGAGTTCAAGGGCACCGGGAACTCGGAAATCGTGCTGGACCGCAAGGTCGCCGACCGGCGCATCTATCCGGCCATCGACATCCTCAAGTCCGGCACCCGTAAGGACGAGCTCATCACCCCGCCGGGTCAGCTGACCAAAACCCACGTCCTGCGTCGGATCCTCGCGCCCATGGGCGCCCAGGACGCCATCGAGTTCCTGCTCGACAAGCTGCGCCAGTCGAAGACCAACGACGACTTCTTCCAGTCCATGAACACCTGACCCGCATTGGACCCATGTTTCACGTGAAACACGGGTTGTGCCTTCCCGCTCAGGGGATGAGTAGGGTCGAGCCTACAGTCTGGCGGGACTCCAGAGCCTCATGGGCCGCCCGGGCCTGGCTGAGGGGGAAGGTCTGGCCGATCTGGATGGAGATTTCCCCGGCGCCGATGCGGCTGAAGACGGCGGCGGCGCTCGCGTCCAGTTCCTTCGTCGTGGAAATATAGTCGCCCAGGGTCGGACGGGTGAAGAACAGGGATCCCATCCGCATCAGCCGCGCCGGGTCGACGGCAGGCGGCGAGCCCGAGGCATTGCCGAAGCTGACGAAGGTTCCCCGCCGGGCCAGGCTGGCCAGGGTGCCTTCGAAGGTGGAGGCTCCAACGGAGTCGTAGGCCACGGGCACGCCTGTGCCGCCTGTGATCCGGCGGACCTCCGCAGCCACATCCTGCTCCCCGTAGAGGATCACGTGGTGCGCGCCCAGGGCCCGCACTCGATCGGCTTTGGCGGGGCTTCCGGCGGTGGCGATCACCTCGGCGCCGAGGGCCCTGGCCCACTGCACCAGGATCTGTCCCACGCCCCCGGCGGCGGCGTGGATGAGCACCGGCTCCCCGGCACGCAGGGGCCGACAGCGCAGCAGCAGGAATTCGGCGGTCATGCCCTTCAGCAGGGCGGCAGCTGCCGTGCGCTCATCCACCCCTTCGGGGATCCCCACTGCCCGGCTGGCGTCCACCACGTGAAGGTCAGAATAGGCGCCAATCGGCCCTGATGCGAAGGCGACACGGTCTCCCAGGGCAAAACGCTCGACGCCCTCGCCTGCAGCGACGATCTCTCCGGCACCTTCCATCCCAAGGCCTGAGGGTAGCTTCAGTGGGTAGAGGCCGGACCGGTGATAGGTATCGATGTAGTTGACCCCGATGGCGGCCTGCCGGACTAGGATCTGCCCGGGGCCGGGCTGGGGGTCGGGGAGCTCGACGAGGTCCAGAACATCGGGACTGCCGGTAGTGGCGAAGCGGATGGCGTGCATGGCTCAGGCCTCTTCGAGATAAGCGGGGTGGAAGGTCGGTGCGCGGGCCTGCTCGACCTGAAGTGTCACTTCCATCGGTTTTCTCCCGGACGACCCGCCCCGACACTTAAGCCCGCCGCCACCCGGGCGGAAGGTGGTTTTGCGATCCCCGCAGGCCGCGCTATCCTGAGGGCGTCAACAGAGGCTCCGCCATGAAGATCACTTTCGAGATCGACTGCTCCCCCGTCGAGGCCCGCGCCTTCCTGGGCCTGCCCGATGTCAGCGCCCTGAATGCACGGATGGTCGAAGAGATGCAGGCGCGAATGACCGCGAACCTATCCATGCTGGCCCCCGACGAGCTGATGAAGAACTGGATGAGCTTTGGCGCCGGCGCCCAGGAACAGTTCACCAAGCTGATGACCCAGACGGCCGGTCTGGGCGCGGGCGCCGCCCGCCCGAAATGAACGATACCATCTTCGCCCCCGCGACCGCCCCGGGCCGGGCGGCGGTGGCCGTGGTGCGCCTGTCAGGCCCCGGGTCGCTGGACGCCGTGCGCGCCCTGTCCGGCGGGGTCCCGATGCCGCGACGGGCGGCCCTGCGCAGGCTCCGGGCGGGTAATGGCGAAGTCCTCGACGACGGCCTCGTGCTCTGGTTTCCGGCGCCTGGGAGCTATACGGGCGAGGATAGCGCCGAATTGCACCTGCACGGCGGCGCCTCGGTCGTCGCTTCGGTCCTGCAGGCCCTCGCCGCCCTTGGCCTGCGGCTAGCTGAGCCCGGCGAGTTCACCCGTCGCGCCTTTGAAAACGGCCGGCTCGATCTGGCCCAGGCCGAGGGGGTCGCAGACCTGATCGACGCTGAGACGGAGGCTCAGAGGCGCCAGGCCCTGGCCCAGCTGGGCGGCGCCCTGGGCCGGGCCCGGGACATATGGCGCGCTGACCTTGTCGAAGCGCTCGCCTTCTTCGAAGCCGCGGTGGACTTTCCCGACGAGGACCTTCCCGACGACCTTGCTCGCAGGGCGGGCCCTGTTCTGGACCGGCTACTGGCGGCACTCTCGGGGGCGGTCGCCGGGGTTCGGCGGGCGGAGCAGATCCGGGACGGCTTCTCCATCGCCCTGGTGGGCGCTCCCAATGCCGGGAAGAGCACGCTTCTTAACGCCCTTGCCCGCCGAGAGGCGGCGATTGTCACCCCGACACCGGGAACCACCCGGGACGTCATCGAGGTATCCCTCCGCCTGGCGGGGTACAAGGTGGTCCTTGCGGACACAGCGGGTCTGCGCGATGCGGAGGACGCGGCGGAAATCGAGGGTGTCCGGCGAGCCCTGCTTTGGGCGGCAGAGGCAGATCTCAGGCTCTGGGTGGTGGATGGCGCCGGGGATGCCAGTGCCGGGGTGGCTCCGCCGGATGTGCTGAGGCCCGGGGACCTCTGCCTGCTCAGCAAATCAGACCTGCCGGGCGGCGACGCTGTGGGCCGGGCCCTTGCGGAGGCCGCCGCCCTTGGCCTGGAGCCCCACAGGATCAGCGCCGAGTGCCCCGAGGACATCGCTGTCCTCGAGGCTGCGCTCGCCGGGCGGGTCGTTGCGGCGCTTGGCGATTCGGAGCCCCCGGCGGCGACGCGCCTGCGTCATGCGGCCCTCCTCTCGGAGGCCATTGAGCGCCTCGAGAGCGCCCGCGCCCTCTCGGACGCTCCGGAACTCGCTGCTGAGGACGTGCGCCTGGCCGCCCGCGCCCTGGACCGGATCACGGGGCGCATCGGTCCCGAGGACGTCCTGGACCGGATCTTCTCGACCTTCTGTATTGGCAAGTGACCTGTTTCACGTGAAACCGGGGCCGTTCTGGTGTAGGAGCTTGCCGCTTCCGGGACCTGTAGGAGCGGGTAGAGCGTATGTGGGATGTCATCGTCATCGGCGGCGGTCACGCCGGCTGTGAAGCGGCGGCGGCCTCAGCGCGGTTCGGCGCTCGTACCCTGCTGCTGACCCACCGGATTGAGACCCTCGGCGAGATGAGCTGCAATCCGGCGATCGGCGGCCTGGGCAAGGGCCACCTCGTGCGCGAGATCGACGCCCTGGATGGGGTGATGGGCCGCCTGGCCGATGTCGCCGGTATCCAGTTCCGCATGCTCAATCGGTCCCG
>NZ_JBAXIM010000043.1:0-18907 GCF_037138395.1 Phenylobacterium sp. | reverse complement strand
CGACGATGCGGGTGTTGGACCGGCCGCGGAAGGCTTCCACGGCCGCGCCGCCCGTGTCGCCCGAGGTCGCGCAGAGAATGGTCTGGGTCCGCCCCGCCCGCCCGAGGACGAAATCCGACAGACCGGCCAGAAGCTGCATGGCCACGTCCTTGAAGGCCAGGGTTGGGCCATGGAACAGCTCGGCAAGGAAGACGTCGGGGGCCAGCTGGACCAGGGGGACCACCGCCGGATGGTCGAAGGCGGCATAGGCCTGGCGGCACATCTCCAGGAGATCCGCCTGGGGGATCTCGTCTGCCGCGAACCGCCCGAGCACGGCTGCAGCGACCTCGGCGTAGGGCTGCCCCGCCATCCCGGCGATCTCCCCGGCGGAGAACTGCGGCCAGGACTCAGGGACATAGAGGCCCCCGTCCGGCGCCAGGCCGGCGAGGACGGCGTCGACAAAGCCGACGGGGGGCGAGGCGCCTCGAGTGGAGATGTACCGCATCAGCTTCTGAAGTGCTTCCAGAGGCGGGCGGCATAGACGCCAGCCAGGGCGCCGGCAAGGCCGAACCAGGTCAAGGCGTATTCCATGTGGCGGTTCGAGATGACGGCCGGAAGCGGCGACGGCGTCAAAGCCGGCAAGTCAGGATTGGTGCGGGACTCCGCCATCAGCATGACCGGAGCCGGCCGGGAACCTCCGAGTGTCGCCGCCATGGCGACCACATCCCTGGAGAACCAGAGTCGCTTCGCCAGGTCGGCCTTCGGCGTGAAGGACCCCGGTGGGTCCGGGACCCTGAGGATGCCCGTCACCATTTCCGAGGCTCCGCCAGGCGTTACCGTCCGGACCACTGGCCGCGCCGTCTCGGCGTCGTCGATGAAGCCGCGGTCGACGAGGAGGGTGGCAGAGCCTCCAGTGCCCAGAGGGCAGGCCGAGACCAGCCGCCGCCCCGAGTGACCGTCAAGAAGGCCATAGAGCTCTACGAAGGCCGCCCCGGAAATTCCGGGGCAGGCAAGCCGCACCCGGACCATGTCGAGGTCGGCGGGGGTCCGGGCCTTGGAAAGGGCCTGGGCGGCGTCGACCGGGGCGGCAGACTCCAGCCTGGCGATCCGGGCCAGGAGGGCCTCCTTCCAGACCCGACGCTGCAACTGCCAGTTCCCGAGGGCGATCAGGATGGCGAGGCCGATGAGGGTCGCAATCGTCAGGCCGACCGGGAAGCGAGTGGGGGGGGCGGGCTCAGTCGTCATGACGGGCTTCCGCTGCCCGGTTCGCGAACTGTGCGGCCAGGAGGACGCCCTTCACCGGTCGTAGGAGGCCGCCGCAGACGATCATCGTCAGAGGCAGGAAGACCGCAAGGAGCACCCAGATGGGTGGGCGATAGGCGATCTCGGTGAACAAGGCGGCAAAGGACACGATGGAGCCGCCGATCAGGATCACGAAGACAGCCGGACCGTCGCCGGAATCCGCCCGGGCCAGATCGAGGCCACAGGCGGAACAGGTCTCTGAAACCGTGAGAAAGCCCTTGAAGAGGGGCCCCTCACCGCAGCGGGGACATCGGCCGGTGATCCCCGCCAGGAGGGGGTTGACGCCGGCCATGGGAGGTCAGTGTCCGGTGGACGCGCCGAAGATGACGTAGATGAAGGCAAAGAGGAACAGCCAGACCACGTCGACGAAGTGCCAGTACCAGGCCGCAGCCTCGAAGCCGAAGTGCTGTTTTGTCGTGAAACCACCGCCCATCAGGCGCGCCAGGCAGACGATCAGGAAGATGGTCCCGATCAGCACGTGGAATCCGTGGAAGCCCGTCGCCATGAAGAAGGCCGAGCCGTAGAGGCCGGAATTGTCCGCACCCTCACCTCCGAAGAAGTATTTGTGCTCGAGGATGTGCTGGTACTCGTAGGCCTGCACCGAAGTGAAGATGACGCCGAGGATGACGGTCAGGAGCAGGCCAATCTTGGCGGCGCGGCGGTCACCCGTCTGAAGGGCGTGGTGCGCCCAGGTCACGGTGGTGCCGGAAAGCAGGAGGGTCAGGGTATTGAAGAGGGGTAGGTTCCAGGCCGGAACGGTCTCGATGCCCTTCGGCGGCCAGGTGGCCCAGGCCGCGCGGACCTCCTCAATACCGGAATGCGTGCGCGCCCCGTGGAACAGGGCCATTTCGAAGAATATCCAGAACCAGGCCACGAAGAACATCACTTCCGAGGCAATGAACATGATCATGCCGTAGCGCAGGCCGATGCTGACCACCGGGGTATGATCGCCCTGGTTGGCCTCGATCGTGACGTCACGCCACCAGGCGGCCATGGTCAGGAGAACCCCCGCCAGACCGCCGAGGAAGACGGCGAGGTTACCCTTTGGAAGACCAAAGAGTCCCTTCATGGCGATCACGCCGCCAATGGCCATGACGCAGGCCGCAATCGAACCGACCAGTGGCCAGGGGCTCGGATTGACAAGATGGTAGTCGTGTTTGGCTTCGCCCGCGGACATTGCGCCCCTCTTCCTCTTACTGCCGCTACCCGCCCGTTAAGTCCCAGGACCGGTAGGCGTTTCTGGATGTGTCCCTATAGCCCCGCTTTCGCCGTTCCGCCAAGCGCGGAAGGCACTCCTGAGGCTGTCGGCTTCGCGTTCTGCGCAGGGTAGAAGGTGTAGGACAGGGTCACTTCGGACTTGCCCCGGGTGTTGAAATCCTCGGCGAACTTCGGATCGACGAAATACACCACGGGGAACTCGACGGTGGTACGCGCCGCTACGGTCTGGTCGCTGAAGCAGAAGCACTCAAGCTTCCGGAAATAGGCGCCGGCGAGCTCGGGCGTGACGTTGTAGACGGCGCGCCCCGTGATGGGGTGGTCGCTGTTGTTGGTGACCGTGTAGTAGGCCAGCCCGGTCTCTCCGATCCGCAGGGTCTGAGAGGTCTGCTGGGGCCGGAAGGTCCAGGGCAGGCCCCGGACGTTGGCGTCGAACCGGACCTCCAGGGTGCGGTCGAGGGTGCGGGAAGCCGCCTGCTCGGTCCGCCTCGGCGTACCGTCAAATCCGGTTAGCTGGCAGAAGGCCCGGTAGAGCGGCACCGAGGCGTAGGCGGCGCCAACCATGCCGGCGAAGCCGACGGCGCACCAAAGTGCGACCCGAGCGTTCCGGCGAGTGGCCTCAGAGGGGACGGTTGATGACATTGCCACCCATCCGGAAGACCGTCACGAGATAGACCAACACCACAAAGCCGACGAGGCCGATGCCGATGGCGATGTTCCGGCCCCGGCGGGCTCGGGCCGCGGCGTCAGGTGATCCGGCCCCGAGGGGATTGGAGGGGGTTTCAGGTTCCGTCATGTCAGACCTCAGGAAAGTCCACCCGCAGCCCGGCCCCAGAGATGCTCGCCTAGCAGGGTGGCGAAAAGCAGGGTCAGGTAGAGGATGGAATAAGCGAACAGGTTCCGGGCGTCGCGCGCCGCCGCCTGGACATCGTAGAGGCCGTCGGTGACCCGGGGGTCGGCGGCATCGCCGGCGCGGCCGGAACGAACCCTCCAGGACAGGAGCAGAAACACGGCGCCCCCCAGGCCTGCGACTGCGAGGTAGGTCATTCCGCCTAGGCCCGTCACTACGGGTGCAAGACAGACGGGTATGAGGAGCAGGCTGTAGATCCAGATCTGCCGGCGGGTCGCGGCGGCACCAGCTGTGACCGGCAGCATGGGCACGCCTGCGGCAGCATAGTCCTCGCTGGTGTAGAGAGACAGGGCCCAGAAGTGGGGCGGCGTCCACATGAAGATGATGGCGCACAGGAGCCAGGCGTCGAGGGGGGCCTGTCCCGTTGCCGCCGCCCATCCGATCACTGGCGGAAGGGCACCTGCAAGGCCACCAATGACAATGTTCTGCGCCGTCCATCGCTTCAGCCACATGGTGTAGACGACGGCATAAAAGAAGATGGTGAAGGCCAGGAGACCCGCCGCAAACCAATTGATCGCCAGGCCAAGAAGCATGACCGAGAAGAGGGACAGGACGATCCCAAGGGCCAGGGCGTCCGCGGCCTGCACCCGTCCTGCCGGCACCGGACGGCCCCGAGTACGCCTCATGCGGGCGTCAATATCGGCGTCGTACCACATGTTCAGGGAGGCAGAGGCCCCGGCGCCCACGGCAATGCACAGGATGGCGATCGCACCCATGACCGGGTTCAAAGGCGTGCCGGCGCAGATCATGCCCGTGGCCGCCGTGAAGACCACCAGAGACATGACGCGGGGCTTCAGCAGTTGCACATAGTCCTGCCAGCGGGGCGGAAGGGCGGCACGGGCAACGGCGGAGGGGGTCATGTCGACCTTGTATTCCCTGATACGTAGAGGGGCGCGCACCGGGTCAGTCCGGTCCGCGCCCCCCCAATGAGTCTTGCCAAGGGCCCGTTGGCCGGGCCGCGGCGATTAGTGGTGCGAGTCTGCCTTGAAGACCGGCGGGTCGCTGAACTGGTGGAACGGCGGCGGCGAAGACAGCGTCCACTCGAGGGTGGTGGCCCCTTCGCCCCAGGGATTGGCCTCGGCCTTGCGGCGGCGGATCGCCGCCTCGAGCAGAACCACGAGGAAGACGCCGACGCCCACCACGGTGATGAAGTAGCCGTCGGTCGAAATGCCATTCCAGAACCTGAAGGCCTCCGGATAGTCGACATATCGGCGGGGCATGCCCTGGAGACCCAGGAAGTGTTGCGGGAAGAAGATCACATTCACACCGACGAAGGTGATCCAAAAGTGGGCCGCGCCGAGGAACTCGTTGTACTTCACGCCCCACATCTTCTCGAACCAGTAGTAGAAGCCAGCGAAGATCGCGAACACCGCACCCATGCTAAGCACGTAGTGGAAGTGCGCCACCACATAGTAGGTGTCGTGCAGGCTGTAGTCGATGCCGGCATTGGCCAGCACCACGCCGGTAACACCGCCGACCGTGAACAAAAAGATGAAGCCGATCGCCCAGAGCAGGGGCGTCTTGAAGTCCAGCGAACCGCCCCACATGGTCGCAATCCACGAGAAGACCTTCACCCCGGTTGGCACCGCGATGACCATTGTGGCCGCCACGAAATACGCGCGCAGGTCTATGGGCATGCCCACCGTGTACATGTGGTGCGCCCAGACGATGAAGCCGACGAAGCCGATGGCCACCATGGCATAGGCCATGGCGAGGTAGCCGAAGATGGGCTTCCTGGAGAAGGTCGAGACGATGTGGCTGACAATGCCGAAGCCGGGCAGGATCAGGATGTAGACTTCGGGGTGGCCGAAGAACCAGAACAGGTGCTCGTACATGACCGGATCGCCACCACCGGCGGCATCGAAGAAATGGGTGTTAAAGTTCCGGTCCGTCAGCAGCATGGTGATGGCGCCAGCCAGGACGGGCAGGGACAGGAGCAGGAGGAAGGCGGTCACCAGCACCGACCAGGCGAACAGCGGCATTTGGTGCAGGGTCATCCCCGGCGCGCGCATGTTGAAGATCGTGGTGATGAAGTTGATCGCCCCCAGGATAGAGCTCGCGCCGGCGAGGTGGATCGACAAGATGGCGAGGTCCATCGACGGGCCGGTGTGGCCCGAAGTCGACAGGGGCGGATACATCGTCCAGCCGCCGCCAAAGCCCTTGCCCGGGCCGCCGTCCACGAAGAGGGAGGTGCAGAGCAGGACCCAGGAGGCCACGAGGAGCCAGAACGAGACGTTGTTCATCCGCGGGAAGGCCATGTCCGGCGCGCCGATCATGATCGGAACGAACCAGTTACCGAAGCCGCCAATCATGGCCGGCATGACCATGAAGAAGATCATGATCAGGGCGTGGGCGGTGACCACGGCGTTGTAGCCGTGGCTCGAAGCCTCGAAGATCCCGAGATTGTCGAGCCAGCCCCCCTTGACGAAGACCTGCAGACCGGGCTCGGCCAGTTCAAGCCGGATCAGCCCGGACAGGGCACCGCCCACAATCCCGGCCATGATGGCGAACAGGATATAGAGGGTGCCGATGTCCTTGTGGTTGGTGGAGAAAAGCCACCGCACCAGGAAGGGCGGCTTGTGGTCGTGATCATCAGCGTGATGAGCGTCGGATGCGTAGGCCATCTGTACTGTCCTGACCTCAGTTTGACGCCGGCGCCGCGGCGGGCGCAGACATTGCGGAAGATGCCGGCGCTGCGGCGGGAGCCGTGGCCGGGACGATTGCGGGTGCGGTGGCAGGAGCCGCCGCGAGGGCGGGAGCCGGAGCTCGCGCGCCGCCAATCTTGTACCCCCCCTTCGATGCGGCCCAGGCGTCGAAGTCGGCCTGGCTCACCGCCCGAACCTCGATGGGCATGTAGGCGTGTTGGACGCCACACAGCTCGCGGCAGTTCCCGTAGTAGATGCCCGGCCTGTCGATCTTGAACCAGGTCTCGTTCACGTGGCCGGGGATAGCATCGGCGATCACACCGAAGGCCGGGACGGCGAAGGCATGGATCACGTCCGAACCCGTCACCAGCACCCTAACGGTTTTGCCCACGGGAACCACCAGGGGTTCGGTCGCGGCAAGGAGGTAGGGAACCTTGCGAGCGATGGCTTGGTCCTCGGGCAGGACATTCGAGACGAATTCGCTGACCCCGTTGTCGGGATACTCAAAGCCCCAATACCACTGGTAGCCGGTGGCCTTCACCGTCAGGTAGGGCTTGGGCATGTCGTTGTATTCGTAGAGGAGCCGGAACGAGAACACCGCGATCACGGTCAGGATCAGGATGGGAACTATGGTCCACACCATCTCGACCACTGTGTTGTGGCTCCACTTCGCGGGGATTGGATTGGCCCTCTTGTTGTACCGGATCACGACCCAGACAAGCAGGGCCATCACGAACAGCACGATGGCCGTGATGATCGGCAGAAGGATCCAGTCGTGGAAGAAGATCGCGTCGTCCCTGAGCGGGGTAACCCCCGGCTGCATGCCAATCGCGCCAGGGGTCGGTTGCCCGACCAACATCTCGGAGGCCAGGGCGGGAAGCCCCCAGACCACCGTCATCGCAGTTGCGGCTGCCGCCGCGAACCGCGCCCGAATGCCTTGAACCCTCGACTTCATGTCCCCTCGGTCGCTACTCGCGGACGATACGCGCCCGAAAGGGGCCGCCCCGCCGACGTCCATGAAGACCGAGCCTACGGGTGCCCGAGGCCTCGGTCCTTCGAGCGCGTACATATGCGCTCACATCGAACTTGCCAAGCGGTCCAAACGCCTTTCCGAGGGTGTGTGGCAGGGTGACGTCGGGGCTCGCAGCCCCTATCTGTTAAGCCTTGAACCGCGACGGAGTTCCGCATGCCCAGCCTTCCCGAATCCGCCTCCTTGATCGAGACCCACGGCCTGGCGCCGGAAACGGCCCGGCGCGTGCTTGCGGATGCGGTCGGCGAGGCCGACGACGGCGAAATCTTCTTCGAACGGTCGCGCAGCGAGTCCTTCCTGTTTGACGATGGCCGGCTGAAATCCGCCGCCTTCGATACTTCCGACGGCTTCGGACTGAGGGTTGTGGCCGGGGAATCGGCCGGTTACGCCCACTCCAGCGAAGTCTCGGAGGCCGCCCTCCGGCGCGCCGCCGGCTCTGCCGCCCTTGCGCGCCGCGGCTATTCAGGCGTGGCGGACGAAGGCCCCCGGCCGACCAACCGCCAGCTTTACGACCCGGTGGACCCCACCGATTCCCCGGACTTCGAGACCAAGGTTGCCCTGCTGCAGGAGATCGACGCCTGGTGCCGGGCCCGGGATCCCCGGGTCGTGCAGGTGATGGCCTCCCTCGCGGGAGAGCAGCGCACCGTCGAGATCCTGCGGGCCGACGGACAGATCATCCGGGATGTCCGCCCCCTCTGCCGGGTCAATGTCCAGATCACGGTGGAGCGGGATGGCCGGCGGGAGACCGGGTTCGCCGGCGCCGGTGGCCGGGCCGGATTCGAGGCCTGGATCGCCCCCGACCGCTGGCGCGGCCAGGCCGAGGAGGCCCTTCGCCAGGCCCTGGTCAACCTCGAGGCGGGCCCCTGCCCCGCCGGCGAGATGGACGTGGTGCTCGGTGCCGGCTGGAACGGCGTCCTACTCCATGAAGCCGTAGGCCACGGGCTGGAGGGCGATTTCAACCGCAAGGGCTCCTCGGCCTTCGCCGGCAGGATCGGGGAACAGGTCGCCGCCCGCGGCGTGACGGTCTATGACGACGGCACCCTCCCCGGTCGCCGGGGCTCGCTGACAGTCGACGACGAGGGTACGCCGACCAGCCGGACCGTACTGATCGAGGACGGCATACTGGTGGGCTACATGCACGACCGCATGAGCGCCCGCCTGATGGGCCTTTCCGCCACCGGGAACGGCCGTCGTCAGTCCTACGCCCACATCCCCATGCCGAGGATGACCAATACAGCGATGGAAGGCGGGAGCACGCCCCGGGACGAGATGATCGCCTCGACCAAGCGGGGGCTCTATTGCGCAAACTTCGGCGGCGGCCAGGTCGACATCACCAATGGCAAGTTCGTCTTCCAGTGTACGGAGGCCTACCTCATCGAGGACGGCCAGATCACCCGTCCGGTGAAGGGGGCCACCCTGATCGGCGACGGGCCGACGGCCCTGACCCGGGTCACCATGATCGGCGACGACTTCGACTTCGATCCCGGCGTCGGCGTCTGTGGCAAGTCGGGCCAGTCCGTACCCGTGGGCGTCGGCCAGCCCTCGCTCAAGATCACCGGCCTGACGGTAGGCGGCTCAGGCGGCTGATCCCCGGCGGCGGATCCCCGGCGGCGAATCAAACGCCGCCGGGCGGCAGTCCGTCAGGAGGCCGCGGTCTCCGCCTCTTCGTCGGTCCCGACCGGCTTGTCCGTATGGGCCCAGCCGCGCACCAGGAAGCTGATCAGGATAAAGAAGATCCCGAACCCGACGCCCGCCCATCCGAGGGCCTGGAAGCCACCGATGGCCGTGTCCAGGGCGAGCTTGGGATCAAGGACCTCGCCGCCGACCGACTCCGTGACCAGAAGCCTGGCGATCATGCCGCCCACGAACTGGGCGATGGACGCGGCCAGGAACCAGACCGCCATCATGAAGGACACCACCCCGGGCAGGGTCAGCTTGGTGATCTCCGACAGGCCCACGGGTGACAAGAAGAGTTCGCCCGTGGTGTGCAGCAGGTAGAGCAGGCCAAGCAGGACCAGGGGTACCCGGAAGGCGCTGTCGTGCAGACCGGCACCCCAGACCACGATCAGGAAGCCCAGGCCGACCTGGACCAGGCCGAAACCGAACTTCAGGGTCGGGTTCGGATCCTTCCCGCGACGTCCGAGCCATGTCCATAGGGCGGCGAGAAGGGGCGCGAAGATCAGGATGAAGCCGGCGTTGAACGACTGGGTCTGGGCAGCACCGACCGAAGTGTCGATCCAGCTCCACCAGCTGGTCGGCTTTACACCGATGGCGGCTAGCTGATCCGGCGTGCCGAAGGGGATACCGAGGAAGCGACCCGCCGCCTGGGTCAGGGACAGGTTCACATTGGTCGAGGCGAAGAGGTTGAGCGAGGATCCGGCCTGCTCGAAGAGGGTGAAGAAGACCACCGACCCCAGCACCAGGATGGCAGCCAGTCCCATCCTCTGGCGCTCCACCGTGGTCTTGCAGACCCTGACGATGATCCAGACCAGGGCCAGGACAGACACGACGATGGCTGCAATCAGCGCCACTCCGACCAGCTTGTTGTTCTGAACCGTCAGGTAGACAATACCGATGGCCAGGATCGACATGATGTAGGTCATCCACTCCCGGTTCACAAAGCCGGCGAAGGGCTCGTTCAGCATCTCGGGGTCGGGCGGCTCGCCCTTACCTTCGAGAAGGGGCTTGCCGAGCATGAAGACCACCCAGCCCACAAACATGCCGACCCCGGCGAGGCCGAAGCCAGCCCACCAGCCGAAGTGCTGACCGAGGAGGCCGCAGAGGATCGCGGCCCAGAAGGCACCGAGATTGATGCCGTAATAGTAGAGGGTGAAGCCGGAATCCCGGCGGGGATCGCCATGCGGGTAGAGGTCGCCCACCACCGCTGAGATGTTGGGCTTGAGGAAGCCCACCCCGAGGATGATCAGCGAGACGGCGAAATAGAACATGCTGGTCGAGACGGGATCCTGGAGAGTCCGGATCTCGAACTGGCCCGCAGGGATCGAGGCGGGCAGGCCCGTCTCGATCGGAACACCCGGAATGGTGATCCCGCCGCCCTCTCGCGCACCGAACGCGTATTTCTTGCCCTCCACCAGTATGTGGGCGACCCGGTCGTCCATCCGGCCCTCGGCGATGATCGGATAGACCGTCCCGCCATAGAGCAGGTCCTGCCGAGAGGGGGGGCCCTCAAAGCCCATGGAGAGGTGGCCCGCCACCAATAGAAGCGCACCGAAGGCGACGGCCTTGCGAGAGCCCAGCCAGCGGTCGGCAATGAATCCGCCAAGAAGCGGGAGGAGATAGACCAGGGACGTGTAGGACGCATACACCGAGCTGGCCTCGGCGCGGTCGAACAGCAGGTGCTGGGTCAGGTAGAAGATCAGTATGCCCCGCATGCCGTAGTAGGAGAACCGCTCCCACATCTCGGCGAAAAACAGGACAATCAGACCCTTCGGGTGATCCCGCATCAGCTGGATCAGCACGGGCACGCCCGTGGCGAAGGTGACGAGCAGGCCGAGGAGGATGACGATGTTCATCTCAGGGGATTCCGGCTTCGGGCGGGCGCGACGGCCCCGAGTAAGCGACGCGCAAACAGAACATGCGCCGCCGGTTCAGGCAAGCAAGCGGCCGACGGTCAGAAGGCCAGCTCTTCCCAGACCGGGGCCACCCGGCCGCCCCAGGGGCCATGGAAGCGCTCGAGCAGGCGGTCGGCCCGGGTGAGGCCGCTCTCGGCGATCTCGGCCAGGGGCGCGAGATAGCGGCTTTCGTCGGCGCCGGAGGCGTCCAGCCGGGCCCTGCGCTTCAATCCGCCCGCGGCGATGGCCACCAGGTCCCGGGCGACATCCTGGACGGTCCGGGTCCCGATCTTCGCCCGCAGGCCCAGGCGGGTCACGTCGGCGCGCAGCGGCTCGTGCGAGTCCAGCGGCCAGTCCCGGCAAAGCTCCCAGCCAGCCTCGAGGGCCTGGCGATCGTAAAGCAGTCCGGTCCAGACCGAAGGCAGGGCGTCCAGCATGTCCTGCGGTCCGACGTCGGCACCCCGCATCTCGAGGTACTGCTTCAGGCGCACTTCCGGGAAGGCCGTGGTGGCGTGGTCGGCGAAGTCCTTGAGGCTGGGCCGGTCGCCCGGAAGATCGTCGAAGCCCCGGGTCATGAACTGCCGGAAGGAGCGCCCCGAAAGATCCACATAGGAGCCGTTCCGTTTGACGAAATACATCGGCACGTCGAGCAGGTAGCGGGCATAGGACTCGTATCCGAAGTCCTCGTCGAAGACGAAGCCCAGCATCCCGGTGCGGTCCGGGTCTGTATCCGTCCAGACATTGGCCCGGGCGGTCAGGAAGCCCGAAGGCCGCCCCTCCACGAAGGGCGAGTTGGCAAACAGCGCCGTGACCACGGGCTGCAGGGCGAGACTTGTGCGGAACTTGAGCCGCATGTCGGCCTCGTCGGCGAAATCGAGGTTGGCCTGAACCGTGCAGGTGCGGAACATCATGTCCAGGCCCAGCCCGCCGACCTTGGGCATGTAGGCGCGCATGATCCGGTACCGGCCCTTGGGCATGACCGGGACCTGTTCTCGGGTCCACTCTGGCGTGTATCCCAGGCCCAGGAAGCCCAGGCCCAGCCGCTCGCCCACTGCCCTGACCTCGTCCAGGTGGTTCGCCGTCTCGGCAGCGATCTCGTGCATGTCGGCAAGGGGAGCGCCAGAAAGCTCGAACTGCCCGCCCGGCTCCAGGCTGACATTGGCCTTGCCCCGCTCCAGTCCGATGAGGGTCTCACCCTCGCGGACATCGGTCCAGCCAAAGACCTTCAGACCTTCCATCAGGGCCAGGATTCCCGCCGCGCCATCGTAGGCGACCGGAGAATGGTCCGCTGTCCGGAACACGAACTTCTCGTGCTCCGCCCCCACGCGCCAGTCCGCTGGCGGGGTCTCGCCCGCCTGGATCCAGGCGACGATATCGGAAAAGTCCAGCGGTCGATCGTCGACCTTGGAGTCGGCCATGCCCGTCTTCCTGTAGGTTTTCTTCCCAGACCCGCCCTTCGGCCGGGCCGGTTCTTTACGCCGCTAAGTCGCTTCTGCGCAAATCAGGATTTCTGCAGGCCATCGCGAAGATCAGGACCGTAGGTCGCCGAGGGCCCCCTGGACCAGGGCCAGGGCGACCAGGGCGGCGGTATCGGCGCGCAGGATCCGGGGGCCAAGCGACACCGGGATCGTCCCCTCCCGGGACCGGAGAGCCGAACGCTCTGCAGGGGAAAATCCGCCCTCGGGCCCGATCAGGACGGCCAGGGGCCCGGGCGGCAGCCCCGCCAGCGCCTCCAGGAGGGGCGGCGCGTCACCCGCCTCGTCGCAGAAGACCAGGCGCGCGCCGTCCAGTCCTGCCTCCAGTATCCGCGAGAGGGACTCTGGCGCCCGAATGGCGGGAATATCGAGGCGACCGGTCTGCTCGGCTGCCTCGGCGGCAATGGTCTCCAGGCGGTCGATGCGGGTGTGGTCGGCGTTGGCGCGCTCCGTGATCGCCAGCCGGATCTCGGCAACGCCGAGCTCGACGGCCTTGGCGACCGCTGTCTCCAGAGGGGTCCGCTTGACCAGGGCCATGACCAGGACAAGCGCTCCCGCAGGCGGCTGGGCGCGGGTGCGCCGGACCAGGTCCAGCCGCGTCCCGCGCTTGCCGGCTTCCGCGATCCGGGCGAGCCACTCGCCGTCCCGGCCGTTGAAGACCAGGACCTCGTCGCCCGGCCCCCGCCGCATGACCTGGGAAAGATATCGCCCCTGGTCTGGGGAAAGGAGGAGGCCCCCGTCCCCTGAAAGTTCATCCCTGACATGAAGGCGGATCATGCTTCCTCCTAGACCCGGCGGCGTCCTTCCGCCTAGGCTTGCATCATGACTGACAAGACCACGTCCGACGACGACTACGACCGGGATCTGCCGCGCCTGCAGCTGGCCCTCGTCCGCTACCAGCAGCACGCCATGGCCGCCGGCGACAAGGTGCTGATCATCTTTGAGGGCCGGGACGCAGCGGGCAAGGATGGCTCCATACACCGAATCACAGAGCACCTGTCCTCCCGGGCGACCCGGGTGGTGGCACCGCCCAAGCCCTCAGACCGCGAGAAGACCCAGTGGTTCTTCCAGCGCTACGTACCCTGGCTTCCGGCGGCGGGCGAGACCGTCATCTTCAACCGGTCCTGGTACAATCGGGGCGGGGTGGAGCCGGTCATGGGCTTCTGCACCGAGGATGAGCACGAGAACTTCCTGCGGAACGTTCCCGTCTTCGAGGGCATGTTGGTCGACAGCGGCGTGCGGCTGGTCAAGCTGTGGCTGGACGTCAGCCGGAAGGAACAGAAGAAGCGCCTCGAGGAGCGCCGGACGGACCCCATGAAGGCCCTCAAGACCAGTCCCCTGGATGAGGCCGCCCAGTCCCGGTTCGACGCCTATTCCGAGGCTCGCGACAGCATGCTCCGGCGAACGCATTCGGAAAAGGCGCCCTGGGCCTGCGTCCGCTCAGACGAGAAGAAGCCAGCGCGCCTGGATATCCTTCGCCACCTCGTCCGCTCGCTGGCACCCAAGGATCTCGCCGATGAGGTCGAAGCGCCCGATCCAGGCGTACTGTTCCCCTTCGAACTGAGCGCCCTGTCGGACGGCCGCCTGGCCCGGTGAGCCCCGGCCTTTCCGCAGCCGAGGCCCGTCGCCTGGGCCTCCGGGCCCAGGGATTCGGCCGGACCCGCCCCGTCGCTCCCGGGCGGGCTGACGTCCTCGGCATAGTCCGGCGCCTGGGCGTCCTGCAGATGGACTCGGTCAACGTCCTAGCCAGGTCCCACTATCTACCCGTGTTCTCCAGGCTCGGCCCCTATCCCCGCGAGGCGCTCGAAGACCTGGCCTGGGGACCCCGAAAGGGCCTCTTCGAATACTGGATGCATGAGGCCTCCCTAGCGCCCCTCGCGGTCCAGCCCCTCCTGCGCTGGCGGATGGAGGACGCCGAGGCGGGGGTCGGAGTGTGGCGGGGCGTGGCCAGCTTCCTGCAATCACACAGGGCATTCATCGACCAGGTGCTGGACGAGATCGCCCGCCGGGGCCCCCTTTCGGCATCCGAGCTGGGCCTGGGAGCGAAGGGCGCCGGCGGCTGGTGGGGCTGGAGCGAGGGCAAGCGGGCCCTGGAATGCCTGTTCTGGACGGGACGCCTGACCACCGCCGCCCGCAGAGGCACCTTCGAGCGCATTTATGGACTGCCGGATCAGGTCCATCCGCCGCACCGGCTTCGGGCGCAGACCCCGGACCGGGGCGAGGCGCAGCGGGAACTCCTCCGGATCGCCGCCCGGGCCCAGGGGGTGGCGACCGAGGCGGACCTGAGGGACTATTTCCGCCTGCCCGCCGCTGAAGCCCGCCTGCGGGTGGCGGAACTGGTGGAGGCCGGGGACCTGACCCCCGTGCGGGTCGAGGGCTGGCGGGCCCAGGCCTACCTGTCGCCCGACGCCGGGCTGCCCCGAAGGATCGAGGCCGAAGCCCTCCTCAGTCCCTTCGACAACCTCATCTGGTTCCGCGACCGGGCCGAGCGGCTCTTCGACGTCCGGATCCGGCTGGAGATCTACACCCCCGCCCACCGCAGGGTGCACGGCTACTACGTCCTGCCCTTTCTGGAGGGCGAGGCCCTCACCGCCCGGGTCGACCTGAAGGCCGACCGGCACGGACGCCGGCTCCTCGTCCAGGCCGCCCACGCCGAGCCAGCAGCGGGAGCGGGGACGCCGGAAGCCCTCGCCCAGGCCCTGGGGCGCATGGCGGGCTGGCTGGGGCTGGAGGCGGTGGAGGTGGCACCCCGGGGCGACCTGGCCGGCCGCCTTGCGGGCGAGGTCGCCCGGCTAGGCTGAGGGCTTCGGTATCATCACCAGCCAGGGGGTCGGCGCAGCGCGGAACTCCCAGACCGCGAGCAGCTGGTCCAGGTGACTGCGGTTGCGCAGCAGCTCGGGCAGGGGCGAGGTCTTCGGACCCGCGCGCACAACAGTGATCTCATGGGTGGCCGCGAAGCGGTCCTGGAGCCGGTCCAGGACGCCCGGCCGGTAGACGTCATGGGTCTCGACGATCAGCCGCATGCCCGCCAGGGCTGGGGCGAGGTCCGGCCTGAGCAGGTCGTCCTCGGCCCCCTCGATGTCGACGATGACCAGGCACCGGCGGCCGGCGAAGGCCTGGAAGTCCCCGGGCTGGAAAAGCCCGCCCACCTGGACCCGGTCAGCCACCCCGTTGAGCTCTGCCATCCGCCGGCAAGCGGCCTGCGCGGTCTCGGACGTATCGTGGGCGTGGACCCGGGCGCGGGGGGCCAGCCGGGCCAGGCCCGCGGCGTAGTAGCCCTCGGCGCATCCGATATCGAGGATGACCTCAGGGTCCGCCGCCAGGGCCTCGGCCAGGTGGGGATGCAGTTCGTCCTCATAGGTCCCGATCAGGCGGGGCGCCAGGGCCCCCTCCGTGGCGTCCTCCACATAGGCCATGCCCGCGAAGGGGCCGCCCAGCACCCGGCCGCCATTCTGGTCGCGCAGGGCCCCGGCGATTATCCGCGAGCGCCAGATGGCCAGGACCCGCAGGCCCAGGGTCGCCCCCTCAGGCGTGGACAGACCGCCCGGCGCGTCAAGCCGCGCGCGGAACCACTCCCGGACCGTCTCCAGATAGCTGGCCATTTCCACCCCGCAGACTCGTTCGCACTCTGGCCCCCGGCGGGCAAAGCCTCAAGCCGCCCGTCTTAGGCCGCCCGTCTCAGGCCGCGCCCAGGGTCACGGCGTGGAGCCGGGCATAGGCCCCGCCCTGCGCCACAAGGTCCACATGGCGGCCCTCCTCGAGGATACGGCCGTTTTCGAAGACCAGGATCCGGTCTGCGGTGCGGACCGTCGAGAGCCGGTGGGCGATGATGACCGTGGTCCGGCCCTCCATCAGGGCCTCCATGGCTGCCTGGACCTCGCGCTCGGTCTCCACGTCCAGGGAGGAGGTCGCCTCGTCGAGGACCAGGATGGGCGCATCCGCCAGGAAGGCGCGGGCGATGGCTACGCGCTGGCGTTCGCCGCCGGACAGCTTGACGCCCCGCTCGCCCACAAGGGTGGCATAGCCCCCCGGAAGACGGGCGATGAAGTCGTGGGCCCGGGCCCGCCTCGCGGCGAGCTCGACCGCTTCCGGGGTCGCGTCGGGCCGGCCGTAGGCGATGTTCTCGGCAATGCTGCGGTGGAACAGGGCCGGGTCCTGCGGCACCACGGCAAGGGAACGCCGCAGGCTGGCCTGGGTGACCGAGGTCACGTCCTGCCCATCCACACGGATGGCGCCCGCGTCCACGTCGTAGAGGCGCTGGATCAGCTTGACGAAGGTCGACTTGCCCGAACCCGTGGCACCGACCAGGGCAACCCGCTCGCCAGGCTGGATCCGCAGGGAGAAATCGCTGAACAGCTGGCGACCCGACTTGGCATAGCCAAAGCCCGCCCGGTCGAAGACGATCTCACCGGCCCCGGGCGCGAAGGCCGGGGCGCCGGGCCGGTCCGGGACCTGCGGCTCGGTGCGCATGTAGCGGGCCAGGTCCTCGGCGTCGTCCAGGCCCTTCTGGAGCATGCGGATGTTGTCGCCGAGGTTCCGCAGGTAGCCGCTCATCAGCATGAAGGCCGTGACCCCGAAGACCACGTCGCCGGGGGTGGCCTCCCCGCGGGTCCACAGCCAGATCAGAAGACCCGTCAGACCCGCCTGGAGAAAGGCAAGCAGGAGATTCTGGACCAGCCAGATGTCGGTAAAACTGTACCAGGTGCGGATGACAGCGTCGCGCCAGAGCGCGGTCACATTGGCAATCCTGGCCTCCTCCCGCACCTCAGCACCGAAGCTGCGCACGGCGGCGTTGCCCGAGATCGAGTCCGCCAGGGCGCCGCCGATCCGGGTGTCCAGCGACACCGAGCGCTGGTTCAGGGGGCGGGCGAAGCGGGAGATCAGGAACAGGTTCGAGGCAATGAACAGGCCGACGGCAAACAGCGAGAACAGGCCGACCATGGGCCAACGCAGGATCATCATCACCGAAAGGCCGACCAGGACCAGCAGGGCCGGGCCAATCCACATGATCACGGCGTCGGAGACCTGGTCATAGGCCCACATGGCACGGCTCAGCTTACGCACCGTCGCCCCGGCGAAGGCGTCGGCATGCCAGTCGGCCGAATAGGCCTGGACCCGGGCGAAGCCGGCGTCGGTCATGTCCTTCATGTTGATGGCCGCAAGCTGGCACCAGGGTTTGTCGCGGATGTTCCTCACCCCAGCGAGGGTCACCCCCAGCCCGATGAAGATCGCCCACCAACGCCAGGCGTCCGGCGCCAGGGTGGGCCCCTGGATCAGGGTGTCCACCATCCGCCCCGCCGCCCAGGGCATGGCCATGTCCAGGCCGATCGACACCAGGCAGAAGGTCACGACCCAGGCCAGTCGCCAGGGTTGGCGCATCCAGAAGCCGGCAATGAAGCCCAGCACCTGGAAATTACTGAGGGCGCGCTCGCGGGGCGCCTCGTCCTCGTCTTCGTAGTGTTCGGTCATGTTTTCAGCAGGGTTGGCCCGGCCCAGGTTACAGGCGGGGCGACGTCAGGAAGGAGTGGGCGGCGGTCGGTCAGGACGAGGCGTCAGCCCCGAAATCGACCCTGGATGCCGAGGGCGGCGGCGAAGAACTCTGTCATTTCGGCCCCCCTTTCCTGTTGCTGAAAGAGGTCATTTCATCCCCCTGCGGAAACCTGGGGTCAACCCGCTGGCGGGTGGTTCTTTTCGACTGATGCGGCCCGGTCACAGTCTGGTAGAAGCACAGGCATGCTTGAGACGCCGAAGTCCGAAATCCTTCCTGACGCACGGCCTCACAACTGGGTGGACCGGTTCGCCCCCGAATCCCTCCGGCCCTGGCTGAAGCTGGGCCGGTTCGACCGCCCCACCGGAATCTGGCTGCTCATGCTTCCCGGCTGGCAGGGCGTAGCCCTGGCGGCCTCCATGGCAGGCCGTTGGCCGGACTTGGTCCTGCTGGCCAAGATTTTCGTCGGCGCGGCCCTGATGCGGGCGGCGGGGTGCGCCTACAACGACATCATCGACCGGGACCTGGATGCCAAGGTCGCCCGAACTGCAGGCCGTCCCGTCGCCTCGGGACGGATCTCCGTGCGGCAGGCCTGGGCCTACCTGGGGGTCTGCAGCCTGGCGGCGGCGGCCATACTCTTCACCCTCACGCCCCTGGCCATCGGCCTGGGGATTGGCTCCCTTCTGCTCGTGGCGGCCTATCCCTTCATGAAGCGGATCACCTGGTGGCCCCAGGCCTGGCTCGGCCTGACCTTCAACTGGGGCGCCCTCCTGGGCTTTGCGGCGGTGACGGGCGAGATCGGGCTTCCCGCCGTCCTCCTCTATCTCGGCGGGGTCTTCTGGACCCTGGGCTACGACACGATCTACGCCGTCCAGGACCTGGAGGATGACGCCCTGGCCGGCATTCGCTCCTCGGCCCGCCGACTCGGCCAATCCGCCCCGAAGGCGGTCCTTGGTGCCTACATCCTGGCCTTCCTCCTGGCCCTGGCCTGCGCCTTCACGGCCCGCCTGGGGCCCCTCTTCCCGCCCCTGGCCGCGGGCTATGGCCTGCTCCTGTCCCGGCAGGCCGCCCGGCTGGACATGGACGACCCCACAGGCGCCCTGACCCTCTTCCGCGCCAACGCCCTGGCTGGCCTTGTCCTGTTCGCAGCCCTCGCCGCCGGGCGGTTCGGGCAGGGGCTTTGGGGCGGAGGGGGCTTGTAGAGCGGCGGGCGGGACACGATAGTCTTTTCCAACTGCCAAGGAGGCTGACATGGCCGATGACGCCCTTCCGACCATCCTTCAGCTGACGC
>NZ_JBAXIM010000042.1:0-19020 GCF_037138395.1 Phenylobacterium sp. | reverse complement strand
GTCAGCAGCAGCTCAAGGTTGACGCCCTCGTCAGCGTCGCCGGTCAGGCTGGCGGCCCCGGCCCCGCCCATCAGGCTGTCGCCATCATCGCCGCCCGCCAGGGTGTCGGCGCCGCCGCCGGAGACCGCCGTATCCGCGCCCGCCGCGCCGATGAAGTAGTCGATGCCGCCGGCGCCCAGGAGGCTGTCGGCCCCCGCCCCGCCGTCGGACAGGACGGAAGAGCCGCCGACGGAGCCGGTCAGGTCAAAGGCGTCGTCGCCCAGGCCGCCAATCAGGGTCGCAACTCCCGCGGAGATCATGGACTGGGTCAGGGTGTCATTCCCTGCGCCGCCATCCACGGAATCCGCGCCGCCGCCGGCCATCAGGCTGTCGTCCCCATCGCCGCCGAGCAGGCTGTCGCCGCCGCCGCCTGCGACCACGGTGTCCGACCCCTCGCCGCCCAGGACGCTGTTGTCCCCAGCCCCGGCCAGTATGCTGTCCGCTCCGGTGTCCCCCGAGACCGTGTCCCCGCCAGTCCCCGTAGAAAGGGTGTCAGCGCCGTCGCCCAGGCTGATGAGGTTGGCACCGCCCGCGTCGGTCACGCTGTCGTCTCCGGTGCCCGCGAAGATGCGATCCGCCGCCGATCCCGCGACAATCCGGTCATTGCCGGTACCGCCGTCGAGGGTGTCCGCGCCGCCCCCGCCCAGGAGCGTGTCCGCGCCGTCGGCCCCCACCAGGGAGTCGGCTCCGGTCCCCGCAGTGACGGAATCGTCGCCGAGGTCTCCGGACAGGTAGTTGGCACCGTCGCCGCCGGAGAGGGTGTCATTGCCCTGACCGCCGAGAAGGGTATCGGCCCCGCCCAGTGCAGTGATGATGTCATTGCCCAGATTGCCATGGGCGAAGTTGACGCCCGCGTCGGCGACGATGCTGTCGTCACCCTGCCCGCCGAGCAGGGTGTCGCCGGCGGTCCCGCCGACCAGGGTGTCCGCGCCCTGGTTGCCGTTGGCGATGTCAGCGCCGCCGGCCCCGAGGATTAGGTCATTGCCGTCGCCGCCGAACAGCTGGTCTGCGGCGGTGGTCCCCGACAGGGTGTCGTCGCCCAGGTCGCCGGAGAGGTAGTCGCCGCCGCCGCCACCTGTGAGGCTGTCATTGCCCTGGCCGCCCAGGAGGGTGTCTGCGCCCGTGCCGCCGATCACTGTGTCCTGCCCGAGATTGCCCTGGCCGTAGTTGAGGCCATCGCCCAGGGCCAGGGTATCGTCGCCCTGACCGCCCAGGAGAGTGTCGGCACCGCTACCACCGGCCAGGCTGTCATTGCCCTGGTTACCCTGCAGGACATCGTCGCCGTCGAGCCCCACCAGGGTGTCGGCACCGTCGCCGCCGTAGAGGGCGTCGGCCGTCGCACCGCCGGATACGGAATCCGCGCCGAGGCTGCCGATGAACAGCCGCGAGCCATCCGGAAAGACGATCTGCCCGGCGAGGGCACCGCGCCCAGCGATCCCGGGCGGCGTAGACCCCGCGCCATCGAAGACCAGGGTCTTGCCGGCGAAGCTGAGGGTGACTGAGGGCGTGGATCCCACGAGGCCCAGGAAGAAGTTGGGGGCCACATAGGGCACCAGGGTCACCGCCACGGCCCGGGCGGTGGCGCCGGGCGTCGAGAAGGTCAGGGTGTCCGTCGAATTGAAGCCGGCGGCCTGCTCTGGCGTCAGGGTCTCGAAGACATAGTTGGCCATGCGGGATCTCTTGGAAATCTGGGGCTGAACCTGTCTTCCTCATAAACTGCCCAAGGTTAATGAATTCCAGCCTGCCGCCCCGGTGTCACCATGCTTGCCGCAGCCCCCCGCCGTTCGCTAAGACTTTGCCTCAAGACCAAGGAAATCAGGGGGAGCGAAGGCCATGGCCATGACGCCGGAACAGGAACGTGAGACCGCTAACACCGGAACCAAGCCGGTGATCGACTCGCACCGCTTCGACGAGGCCTCCCTGGCCGCCTGGATGCAGGCCAATGTCGAGGGCTATACGGGGCCCCTGGAGGTTCGCCAGTTCAAGGGCGGCCAGTCCAACCCGACCTACCAGCTGGTCACCCCGCACAAGAAGTACGTCCTACGCCGCAAGCCGCCGGGCAAGCTCCTGCCGTCGGCCCATGCGGTGGACCGCGAGTACAAGGTCATCACCGCCCTTTACCCCACCGGCTTCCCGGTGGCTCGTACCTATGGCCTCTGCACCGACGAGTCGGTGATCGGCACCTGGTTCTACGTCATGGACATGGTCGAGGGCCGGATCCTCTGGGACCAGACCCTGCCCCAGTGCGAGCCCGCCGAGCGCCGGGCCATCTACATGGCCAAGATCAAGACCCTGGCCGACCTGCACAACACCGATGTCGAGGCCGTGGGTCTGTCGGACTTCGGCAAGCCCGGCAACTACATGGGCCGGCAGGTCGACCGCTGGACCAAGCAGTATCGCGCCTCCGAGACGGTCAAGCTCGACACCATGGAGAGCCTGATGGACTGGCTGCCCCGAACCCTCCCGCACCAGGATCGCAGCACCGTGGTCCACGGCGACTATCGGCTGGACAACATGGTCCTGCACCCCACCGAGCCCCGGGTCATCGCCGTCCTGGACTGGGAGCTGTCGACCCTGGGTGATCCCATGGCGGACTTCACCTACTTCCTGATGCACTGGGTGAACGGGACCATTGCCGGCATCCCGGACCTGACGGCGCACGGCATTCCCACCGTCGAGGAAACTGTGGCCGAGTACTGCCGGCTCACCGGGCGGTCCGAGGTCCCGAAGGTGGACTGGTTCTTCGCCTACAACCTTTTCCGACTGGCGGGCATCTGCCAGGGCATTGTCGGTCGCGCCCGGGACGGCACCGCCAACAGCCCCCAGGCCGCTGCCATGGAAGAGCGCGTGCCGCAGTTGGCCACTGCGGCCTGGCACTTCGCCCAGCGCGCGGGCGCCTGAACCGTTCAGCCCGGCGGTAGCCGGGCCAGGAGGGCGTCGAGGTCGGCGGGAGACTCAAAGCCCACCTCGACTGGCCAGGGCGTAACCCGGTCCCGCCAGTCTGGCGGCAGGCGGACCCAGTCCTTCGACGTGGTCACCAGGCCGGCCCCATGGGCGGCGGCAAGGGACTCCAGGGCCCGCAGGCGCGCAGGCGTCCAGGGCGCGTGGTCCGGGAAGGCGGCGAAATCGGCCAGGTCGCATCCGGCCGCCCGCAGGGCCCTTTCCACCTTCCAGGGCTTGCCGATCCCGGCAAAGCCGACCTGCCGGCCAGGGGGGGGTGGGCCTTCGGGCGCCAGGCGCGCCGTGAGGAGGGGGGGACCCGACAGGGCCGCCAACAGTTCAGGATTGGGTGCCGCCAGGTCTGTTGGCATCAGGAGGATCACGGCGTCGGCCCTCGCAAGACCCGCCGCCAGGGGCTCGCGGAGTGGGCCAGAGGGGAAGACGCTGCCGTCCCCGAGGGGCCATTCCCCGTCCCGCGTCTCGCCGTCGCAGACCACCAGGGAGAGGGTCTTGCGGACGGAGGGGTTCTGGTGGCCATCGTCCATCAGGATCACGTCGGCGCCACCCCGGGCCGCCGCCAGGGCGCCCGCCGCCCGGTCCCGGGACACCCAGACAGCAACGCCGGGCAGGGCGGACGCCAGCATCAGGGGCTCGTCACCCACGTCACCGGCTGCGTGGTGGGTGGGGTCGACCTGCACCGGACCTGTCAGTGACCCGCCATAGCCCCGGGACAGGATGGCGGGCCGACGTCCCGACTGCGCCAGCCGCCTCGCCAGGGCTGCGACCACGGGGGTCTTGCCGACTCCGCCGAGGGTAAGGTTGCCGACGCAGATCACGGGGACGCCGGGGTCGACGGGCCGCCCACGGGCGAGCCTGCGGGCACCTGCAGCCGTCCAGATCCAGGACAGGGGCTTCAGGAGGAGGTGAAGCAGGGGGCCGGGGCCACCCTCCCGCAGATACCACCAGCGCGGCGTCGGGAGCTTCATGCCTCCCCTGCCTTGCCTTCGGGCGGTGGGAGCAGGACGGCGATCGCCTCCAGGGCCGTCTCGAGGGCCTGACCCTGTCGACCGGCGTAGGCCAGGGCGGCCTCGCGCATCCGCCGGCGCAGGACCGGGTCGGCGACCAGACCGGCGAGCTTGCGGCGCAGGTCGGCGCCGTCCCGGGCCAGGAGGGCGCAGACCTCGTCGAACATCTCGGCGTAGACGTCCGCGGAGTTGGCGATGTCCGGCCCCGTGATCACCGGTATGCCCAGCCGGGCTGGCTCCAGCGGGTTGTGACCGCCGATCTCCCCAGGGAAGCTGCCGCCCATGACGGCGACGTCAGCGAGGCGGTAAAGCAGGCCCATCTCGCCCAGGGTGTCAGCGATCCAGATGGCGTCTCCCGGGCCGGGGATCTGCCCAAGGGCCCGGCGAGGGGCGCCGAGATCCTGCGCAATGGCCGCGCCGCGCTCCGGGTGGCGGGGCGCGATGACCAGGAGGGCACCCAGGCCTTCGGCGGCCTGGGCGATGAGGTCCTCCTCGCCGGGATGCGTGCTGGCGGCCAGGATGACGGGCCGGCCCGCCGCGGCCCCCCTCAGCGCCTCGAGGGCCTGAGGGTCGAAGGGCAGGGGCGATCCTGCCCGCTTCAGGTTGAGGATTTCGCCGCAGGTCCCGCCAAGGGCCGACAGGCGGTCCGCCGAAGCCGGGTCCTGGGGCAGGAGGATCTTGAAGGCGGACAGGAGCCGCTGCGCGGTGCGGGGCACCCGGGACCAGGACCGGGCCGTAGCCTCGGTGATCCGGGCGGAGACCAGGGCGAGGCGGACGCCCCGCCTCCGGGCGCCCTCGATGAGGTTGGGCCAGAGCTCACTCTCGGCGAAAATCCCGGCGTCCGGCCGCCAGTGGTCGAGGAAGCGCCGTGTCGCGCCGGGCGTGTCCACCGGCGCGTACTGGTGCAGGACGCTGGCTGGCAGTCGCCGCGCCAACAGGTCGGCGGAAGTCCGCGTTCCCGAAGTCACCAGGAGGGTGAGATCGGGTCGAAGGTCCACCAGGGCCTCCACAAGGGCCAGCAGGGACAGGGTCTCGCCGACGCTGACCCCGTGCAGCCAGACGAGGGGGCCTTTGGGCCTTGGCCAGGACGTCCGCCCGAGCCGCTCTCCGATCCGCTCGGGGTCCTCCCGTCCGGCCCTCGCCCGCCGCGCCAGGAGGGCCGGGACCAGAGGGGAGGCCAGCCCGGTGGCGAGGCCATAGAGGGTGAGGGGAAGGGTCACACGACCTCGTCCGGCGCCAGGTGGCAGTCCAGGGTGCCGGTCTCGACCTGCAGGGTGGCGTGATGGATCCCGAAGGTCCCGGCGAGGGCTTGGCCGGTCTCGGATAGGAAGGCGTCCGGATCGCCGCCCGCGGGACGGACCAGATGGGCGGTGAGGGCGACCCGGGTCGTCGAAAGGGACCAGATGTGGAGGTCATGGACTTCCGCGACCCCCTGCCGTGAAGCCAGGAAGGCCCGGACCTCGGCTGGATCTATGCCCGGTGGGGCGGCATCCATGGCCATGGCCGCGGACTCCTTCAGCAGGCCCCAGGCCCCGATGAGGATGACAGCGACGATTCCCAGGCTGAGGACCGGGTCGAGCCACTGCAGGCCCCCGGTGAGCAGCATCAGGCCGGCGGCGATCACGACGGCAGCCGAGACCCCGGCGTCGGCCATCATGTGGAGAAAGGCGCCCCTCACGTTCAGGTCATGCTGGCCGCGCATGAAGAGGAGGGCCGTGGCGGTATTGATGACCACGCCGATAGCCGCCGTGATCATGACCGGTCCGGCCGCTACCGCGCCGGGGGACAGGAGCCTCTGCACGGCCTCCCAGCCGATGGCGCCGACTGCGGCGACCAGCAGGACGCCATTCGTCACCGAAGCCATGATCGTGGCCTTGCCCATGCCGTAGGTATGCCGACCCTTTGGGCCGCGGCGGGCCAGGACGGTCGCCGCCCAGGCGAGGATCAGCGAGAGGACATCGGCTGCATTGTGCCCGGCGTCCGCCAGGAGGGCGAGGGAGCCCGTGGCAAGGCCGACCCCCGCCTCCACCGCGACAAAGCCGGCGTTGAGGACGATCCCGATGGCGAAGGCGCGCCCGAAGTCGGCGGGGGCGTGGTGATGCCCATGCCCTCCATGACCCCCATGCCCATGCCCATCGTCGTGAGCAGGGTCCCCGGGGGTTGTCTGGCGAGCGTTGGAAGCGGACATGGTCCCTGTCTCTCACCCGCCCGGCGGCGGATCAACCGGTCGCAGGCCCAGTTCCGCCTCGGCGCGGCGGCTCGAGGCCGCCATGCGGGCGGACCAGTCCAGGCGCAGGCTGTCGATGAGGGCCTCATCTGCGTCTGGCGGGACGTGGAAGGGCCCCTCCCAGATGCAGACGCCCCGGCCAAAGGGCGCAGCAACCATGACCCGGTCCCAGAGGGAGGCCAGGCGTCGGGAGGGGGTGACGGCCAGGCCTGTTAGAAAGACTGGAGCGCCAGTCCGGCGTGCGATCTGCAGGGCGCCTGGCGCGATCTCCTCGTTCGGACCCCTCGGCCCGTCCGGCGTGATGATCAGGACCCCACCTGCCGCGACATGCTGCACGGCCTCCCGGAAGGCGGCGACGGCCGCCCGGGCCTTGGCCGAGTCGCCCTTCTTGGCGGTCGACATCCGGATGGCTGGAAACCCTGAATGGTCCAAGGCCAGGGCCACGAACTCGCCATCCGAGGAGGGCGAGACCAGGCAGCGTCGGCTCGACTTGCGCCACCAGGTCTCGGCCATGCCCAGGCAGATAGGAATCCGGCCATGCCAGAACAGGCCAATGGCGCCCTGGCCGGAGGCGAACATGGGCTCGAGGACTTCAAGGCCCTCATGTCGCCAGCGGGTCGTGCGGCGGATGAGGATAAGATAGCCCGCGAGGACCCGGCCGAGCGCGGCCTGTACCCAGGTTCGCCGAAGAAAACCCTTCACGTCGCCGTCTCCAGGTCGGGGGCGCCGGCGAGGCGGGCATAGAGGCCGCCGGCGGCGACGAGGTCGTCGTGCGTACCGGCCTCGACGATCCGCCCCTGGTCGAGGACATAGATTCGATCCGCGTTGCGGACCGTCGACAGCCTATGGGCGATGAGCAGGGTGGTTCGGCCCTCCATCAGCCGGGACAGGGCGGCCTGGACCTGGGCCTCGCTCTCGGCGTCGAGGGCGCTGGTGGCCTCGTCGAGGAGGAGGATGGGCGCATCCTTGAGGAAGGCCCGGGCGATGGCGATGCGCTGCCTTTGCCCGCCGGAGAGCCTCAGTCCCGCTTCCCCGGCCTGGGTGTCGTAGCCCTCGGGCAGGGCCAGGATGAAGTCGTGTGCGGCAGCGGCCCGGGCGGCGGCCTCGATCTCTTCCTGGGAGGCTTCGGGCCGGGCATAGGCGATGTTCGCCCTCAGGGTATCGTCGAAGAGGAAGGGCTCCTGGGTGACGAAGGCGATACGCTGGCGCAGGGAGGCGAGGGTCAGGTCGCGGACGTCCCGGCCATCCAGGGTCACCCGTCCCCGGGTCACGTCGTAGAAGCGCGGGATCAGGTTCAGGAGGGTCGACTTTCCCCCGCCGGACGGGCCAACCAGGGCCACGATCTCCCCGCGCTTCACGGCCAGGCTGACGCCCGACAGGACCTCGGGGCCCTCGCCATAGGCGAAGCGGACGTCCTCGAAGGCCACGCGGCCGTCGCCCCGGGGGGTTTCGAGGGCGCCCGGCCGGTCGCCAACCTCGGGCTCCACGTCCAGGGCGGCGTAGAGCCGCCTTGCGGCAGATAGGCCCTCGGCGAAGACTGTCTGCAGGTTGGCCAGCTGGCGCAGGGACTGCGACGCCAGGGCAAGGGCGCCGATGAAGGCGACGAAGGCGCCGGGGTTCATTCCGCCTCCCTGGGACCGCAGGCCGGCCCAGGCGATCACCGCAGCGGTGATCAGGGTCATCAGGGTCTCGGTGGCCGGCGCGGCGCGCGCCCTGGCGTTGGCGCCCCGCATCAGGAAGGCCTGGCGGCGGTGCACCACGTCTGCGACCCGGGCCTCCTCGAAGGCTTCCCGGTTCTCGATCTTGACCACCCGGACACCATCGAGGCTCTCCATCACCGCCGTGGACAGGGCTGAGGTCTCGGCCATGGCGCCCTGGGCGGCCCGGGACGACCGCTTGGCGTAGCGCCGCATGATCAGGCTGGCGACGGGCACCGCCAGGATCAGGGCCAGGGACAGGACGAGGTCGTTGGAGACCATTACGCTGATCGCTCCCACCACGGTCAGGGCGTGCTGGGTGTAGTTGATCAGGCCGGCGGTGGCGGCCTCCCGGATCAGGCCCGCGTCATACAAAACGGACGAGACAAAGGTGCCCGAGTGCTGCGACCGGAGCCGGGCCAGGTCGGCCCGCACCAGGCGCCCGAAGAGCTGGACCTGGACATCGCCCACCACAGCGTTTCCGATCCGGTTCACCAGGGTGGCCTGGAGCACCTGGGCCAAGCCTCGGCCGATGGCGAGGCCGGCGATGGTCAGGGGAATGACCAGCAGGGCGCCGGGCTTGGGCTTGCCCAGGAGATCGTTGATGGCGGGCTCGAGGATCTGGACAAGCTGGGCGCTGAATGCGGCCACCGCCACGGCTGCAAGGGCTGCAAGCAGGAGACCCGGCCAACGGGGCGCCAGGTAGACGCGCCAGGTCCGCGCAAGGATGTCGCGGCTGGAGAGAGTCTTCGGTTCCGCCGGGGCGCTCATTCCGCTGGCGTCGGCCCTCAGGCCGGGGAAGTCAAGATGCCGGCCGGGGCCGGGCGGTCGCGGGCTTTGCTGTGCGGCGTCGGCGCCCTAGACAGGGATACAGTCATCAGGAGCCCCGACTTGGCGGATTTCGACCTCACGACGCCGGAGGGGCGGCGCAGGACTTATATCGACTACCTGCTCAAGGACCATGCCTTCCTGAGGCTGAGGTTCTCCAACGCCCATGCTGTCTCCGAGGAGCTGTACCGCACCAACCAGCCCTGGCCCTTCCAGCTCGAAGACTGGAAGGCCCGGGGAATCCGCACGGTGGTGAACCTTCGCGGCGGCTTTGACGCCAGCTTCTACGCCCTGGAGACCGAAGCCTGCGCCCGACTGGGCCTCAACCTTGTGAATTTTACCATCACCTCCCGGGAAGTCCCCAGCCGGGCAAGGGTGCAAGGTGCCAAGGACCTGTTCGAGACCCTCGAGTATCCCGCCCTGATGCACTGCAAGTCGGGCGCGGACCGGGCGGGCATTATGAGCGTGCTCTACCTGCACTTCCGCAAGGGTGTGCCGATCCGCGAGGCCCTGGCCCAGCTGAGCCTAAAGTACCTGCACGTAAAGGCAGGAAAGACCGGGGTGCTGGACTACACCTTCGAGCGCTACCTTGCCGAGGGCGAACCGGCTGGCCAGACCTTCCTGGAATGGGTCGACAGCGCCGCCTACGACCCCGCCGCCATCAAGGCCGACTTCCGCTCCAACATGTGGGGCCGACTTCTGACCGAGGGCCTGCTGCGCCGCGAATAGCTCAGTGCGCGTGGTCGTCTTCGTCGGGGTCCAGCAGCTTGTGGGCGTGGATGACGAAGTAGCGCATGTGGGCGTTGTCCACCGTCGACTGCGCCTTGGCCCGCCAGGCGTCGACCGCCTCCTGGTAGCTGGCATAGGCGCCGACTAGGTCGATCTTGCTCAGGTCGCGGAACTCGACCGTGTCCACGTCGATGAGTTCCCCGCCGATGACGAGGTGAAGCAGCTGGTGCTGGGACAATTCAGTAGCTCCTGGTTCCCGTTCTTCTCGGGCGCGATAGGCTAGCCGAGGTTAAGGATCAATGGATTTTGCCTGTTTTCGAGGCGTGCAGGCGCCTGGCAACCCCAAACCGGGCCTGTGGTGGCCGTCGCGTCCCCGGACGGACGGGGGCCGGATCTACTTGCCGGCGATGGCCAGGCCGTCGACCAGCAGGGAGGGCGAATTCGCCGAGCCCCGGTTCTCGAGGTCCGCGCCTGGTACCAGTCGGGCGTAGATATCGGGCAGGCTCCCGGCGACGGTGATCTCGGAGACCGGGTAGGCGATCTCGCCGCCCTCGAACCACAGGCCTGAGCACCCCACAGACCAGTCGCCGGTGTTGGCGTTGAGCGAGGGGCCAAACATCGAGGTCACCAGCAGGCCAGCGCCAGCGTCGGACATCAGGCCCGCCAGGTCCTGGGTTCCTGCTTGCAGGGTCAGGTTACTGGTGCCGACGCCCGAGGGTCCGGCGGAGCCCCGGGAAGCATGGCCGGTCAGGGCCATGCCCATCTGGCGCGCCGAGGCGACATTGTGCAGCCAGGTGGTGAGGACCCCGGCCTCGATCAGGGCCATGCGCCGGTTCACGGCGCCTTCGTCATCGAAGGGCGCAGAGCCCAGGCCCCTGGCAAGGTGGGGGTCATCCACCAGGGTGACATCGGCGGAGAAGACCGACTGGCCCAGCCTGTCCTTGAGGAAGGAGACTCCCCGCGCCACGGAGGGACCGCTTATCGCGCCGAGCAGGGGCCCGATCAGGGCCATGGCGATCCGGTTCTCGAAGATCACCGGCGCTGTCGTCGAGGCGATCTTGCGCGCGCCAAGTCGTGCGGCCGCCCGCCGTGCTGCCTCGCGGCCGACCGCCTGCGGCGCGGGCAGGTCGGAAAACCACCGACGGGACAGGCCGTCGTATCCGCCCTCCATGCCCTCGCCATCGCCGGCGATCACCGAGGCGCCGACGTGGAAGCCGGTGGCCCTATGCTCGCCGAAGAAGCCGCTCGAGGTGGCGAGGCGCCAGACCGACCGGGAGGACGACGCCGACCCGCCTTCGGTGTTGGCGATGCGCGGCATGTCCAGGGCGGCGGCCTCGGCTTCGCGGGCCAGCCCTTCGAGGGTCTCTGGATCCGGCTCGGCCGGATCGAAGAGGTCAAGGGCCGGATGTGGGTCCCGGGCCTGCTCGGCAGGATCGACCAGGCCCGCCCAGGGATCTTCCGGCGCCATGCGCGCCATGGCCACGGCCCGCTCAACAAGGCGGGTGCGGCCCTCGGGGGAGATGTCCGATCCCGACACCGTGGCCTGGCGGCGGCCAACGAAGACCCTGAGGCTCAGGTCCCGGGCCTCTTCGCGCTCGACTTCCTCCAGGGCCCCGTTCCGGACGTTGACCGAAAGGGCCTGGTGTTCGGCGTCAATGGCTTCGGCGGCGTCGGCGCCCGCCTTTAAGGCGGCGGAGACAAGATCAGCGGAGAGGTGGGACATCATCACCCGGATATGGCCGTCCATCGTCCCCGGGGCAAGCCGGGAGCGCGACTTCACGGCAGGGCGTAGAACAGCAGGGCCACGGCGAGGAAGATATAGGCCGCCCAGGTGGCCGCGACACCCGCAGCCCTCAGGGGCGAGGCCTCGCCCGAGCGGGATAGGCCGATGGCGTGGGCCACGCGTCCAGTAAACAGGACGAGCCCGCCGATGTGCACGGCCAGGTCAGGCGCGCCGGCGAGGGTCAGGGCGGTCAGGCCCACAAGGCCCATGGGAATGTATTCCGAGGCATTTCCAAACGCGCGGATGGCGCAGGCCAGCTCGGCGACGCCCCCATCCCCCAGGGCAACCCCGTGGCGACGCCTCTGGCGAACCACCAGCAGGGACAGTCCGAGGAGCAGAAGGAGGTGAAGGGCGCTCCACAGCGCCAGGGCGTGGCCAGCCGGGATCAGGTCCATGGGCGGGGTCTCCGGGGTTGCCTAGCCGTACTTGTCGCCTGTCGGGGCCCCGCCGTCCATGGGCGGCTTCGATCTGCGGCCCGGGGCAGGCGATCCAGGCGGCTTGCCCGCCGCCGCCGGCGCTCTAAAGTACATTTCCATGAAGCAACTCGACCTTGACGATCTTCCGCCCCGGGTGGCCCAGCTCCTGGCGGGACTGGAGGCGGGTGAGGTGCTTGTCCTCGTCCAGAATGGACTGGCCGTCGGACGGCTGGGCCTGGTGCCCTCGCCGCCACCCGCGCCCGGGGCCGAAGCGGCCGCCGAGGGACCTTCGACCCTGGCAGGGGAAGCCCGTGCCGCCGAGATCTTCGAGCAGTTCCGTTCGCTGATGGAAGACGAGTACTAGGGCCCGGACGTCACCACCCCAGGGCGACGCCGTCCTTGCGCATCTCCGTCGCGGCCGCATAGCGCCCCGGAAAACGCTGGATGGCCTGGTAGCCTCCAAACCCGCCATCACTCTCCCCGATCGGCCAGCCGAGGGCCGCCAGGGCTGCGCGGGTGGCCTTGGGGACCCCGGACTCGAGCCGCAGGAGGCCCGCGCCGGGCTTGGCCGCCTCGCCGGTAGGCTCTGGAGAGCCTTCATGGTGCCAGCGGGGGGAATCCCCGGCCTCCTGCACCCCCAGTCCGAAGTCGACCATGTTCGACAGGACCTGGACCTGACCCTGGGGCTGCATGTCGCCGCCCATGACGCCGAAGGCCAGCCACGGCTCACCGTCCCGGACTGCGAACCCGGGAATGATGGTCTGGAAGGGGCGCTTGCCGGGGGCATAGAGGTTGGGATGCCCGTCCTGGAGGGCGAAGAGCTCGCCCCGGTTCTGGAACATGAAGCCGAGGCCATCCGGCGACAGGCCCGATCCCATGCCGCGATAGTTGGACTGGATGAAGGAGACCATCATGCCGTCGGCGTCCGCCGTGCAGAAGTAGGTGGTGTCGCCCCGGGACGGTGCCTGACCGGGACGAAGGTCCGTAAGGATGGAGTCCGGCCGGATCTTGCGGGCGCGCTCGGCGGCGTACTCCCGGGACAGGAGCCAGTCGGTCGGGATGCGGGCGAAGTCGGGATCCGCGTAATAGCGGGCCCGATCCTCGTAGGCGAGCCGCTTGGCCTCGACGGCGTAATGGATGGCCTGGGCCGACTGGAAGCCCATTCCAGAGATGTCGAAGGTATCGAGGATGTTGAGCATTTGCAGGGTGGCCAGGCCCTGGCTGTTCGGCGACAGGCCGTAGACGTCGACATCCCGGTAGCGCGCTGTCCGGGGCGGATCCCAGCGGGCGTGGTGGGCGGCCAGGTCAGCGCGGGTCATCCAGCCACCGATCCTGCGGAAGTAGCGTTCAATGCGTTCGGCGATCTCGCCCTGGTAGAAGGCGTCCCGGCCCCCCGCAGCGATCAGGTCGTAGGTGCGGGCCAGGTCGGGATTGGCGAAGATCTCGCCCTCGGCGGGGGTCTTGCCCCCGGCGGCCCAGACGCGCCGGAAATTATCGGTCTCCTCGATCCCTGACCCCGGACGGGTGAAGCCCCGCAGGGACCTCGCCAGATAATAGGCGACATTCTGGCTGACCGGGGCACCCTCGCGCGCCAGGGTGGCGGCCGGGGCGAGAAGGTCCTTCCAGGGCAGCTTCCCGTATCTCTGGTGGAGGGTCCACCAGGCGTCCACGGCGCCCGGGACGTTGACGGACACAGCACCGAAGGACGGGATCAGTCCCTTGACCGCGCGGGCGCGCACGGTCTTCAGGCTGAGGCCCGCAGGGCTACGCCCAGAACCATTCAGCCCTTCCACGCGCCGGGTCCTGGGGTCCCAGAGCATGGCGAAGGCGTCGCCACCGATCCCGCAGGAAATCGGTTCGACGAAGCCCAGGACGGCGTTGGCCGCGATGGCCGCGTCAACCGCCGAGCCCCCGCGCTTCAGTATGTCGATGGCCGTCTGGGTGGCGAGGGGATGGGCGGTGGCGGCGGCGCCGTGAACGCCCCAGGCTGCGCTGCGACTGGCGAAGCTGGCGCCATCGATGCGGTCCCCGGGGCCAACATCCGGCCGGTTTCGGTTCGGATTGGCCTCGCGACTCTGCGCCAGGGCGGACCCTGCAGCGGCGGCGGGCAGGGCCGCGAGGAAGGTTCTGCGCAGCATGGACGGGCTCCGGGGCTCTGCACCGGCCGAAAAGGGCCAAAGCGAAGAGACAGTGCCCTACCGAGGCTCGAGGGTCAGCGCCAAAAATCGTAGGGCGTCGTCGATGGGGATGAAGAAGTTCAGCCCCTGAACGGACTCTGCCGGACTGCGCGAGTAGCGCGACACGGTCATGGCGACGACCTGACCGGCGTCGTCCAGCAAGGGGCCGCCGCTGTTCCCCGGGTTCACCGACACATCGCTCTGGATGTATCGGTAGCCCTCGAGGGTCCGGGTGGCCGAAATGACGCCCCGGGTCAGGGTCCCCTGGAGGCGGGTCTCCATAGGCGTGCCGATGGCATAGACGCTCTCACCCTGGCGGACCGGCGCGGTCCTGAGCCTGAAGACCGGCCCGGGCCGCGGCTCGGTCCGGATCAGGGCCACATCCCGGCCGGGATCCGACCGGATCACCTCGCCAACGCTTTCCGTACCGTCCGACCACCGGATTTTGAGCATCCGTGTCGAGCCGACCACATGGCGGTTGGTCAGAAGGTAACCCTGCTCTGAAACCAGGAAGGCGCTGCCGAGGCTAGTGCCTGTGAGCACTGCCGCCACGGCCCGTTGGGCGTCGGGCACCTTCGCCGGGTTCCGCGCGCCGGAGAGGCGGATCGGGTCGGAGACGGGGGGCTCCACCAGTCCGGAGGCGGCCCGGATGGGCGTGGTGACCGCTTTGCGGAAGCCGTCATCTGCGGCGAGGGCGCGCAGGCTGTCTTTCAGGAGGGCCTGGTAGATGGCCTCGGGGGCATTTATCACAGGGTCGTTGACCTCGACCCGGACGGTGGTGCGGACCCGGACGAGGGTGCGGGACAGGGCGGGGGCGTGAATCTGCCAGTCAACGGTCATCTGGCCCCGCCCGGCACCCCGGGCCTTCTCGATCTCCAGCTTCTTTTCGCCCGGGAAGAAACCTGCGCAGACGGCCAGGGTGTAGTCGGTGATCAGGGCCCCGACCTGCAGGTCGCCCTCCGGGGCGTCGGCGTCGCGGAACAGGTCTGTGGGGTCCCCCGCGACGCGGAAGCCCAGTCCAGAGAGGGTCTCATGGAAGATCCGGTCGTCGACTTCGCCCTTCTCGAAGCCGTTGTTGGCTTCATCCCAGGCGACAAGGCCGTCGACGGGGCAGTTCCGGCCCCACATGCTGATGGCGTAGGGGGCGCCGTGCCGGAGCCCCGAGGCGATCCGGGCGAGGCCCAGGGTCTGGCTGGCCAGGCCGGGCTCCAGGGGGCGGTCGCGGACCGCGGGCGGCGCCGGCTCGGCGTAGATCGACAGGGTGGGCGGTTCCGCGGCGGCAGCGGGGCCAGCAAGGCCCAGGAGCCCGGCCGCGACCAGGGACACGAGATGGCTCAGGGGCGACTGCGGCTGGGTGTCCGGAGTGCTGGTGTCCGGAGTGCGGGTGTCTGGAGCGCGCCGCCCCCGGCGCTGTAACGGACCCACAATGTGGAGGTTCATGGGGGCGGTCCTTTCGAGCTGTTCCTTTTATGTTCACACTGGATCAGCTGGAAGGGAATGTCCAGACGGCTGTCCGCTTGACCTCCATGTCCTCGATCTCGCGGGTGGTGGGCACCTGGTACTCCGCCAGCCTGACCAGGCCCTCCCTCGGGAAGTAGGACCGCCCTGGATCGCCGATCAGTACCCGGGCGCCCCGTCGGGCCCCCGCCTCCAGCCAGGTCATGACCCGCTCGGCGAGGGGCTTCTCGTAGCAGATGTCCCCCGCGAGGATGACGTCGGCCTCTGGCGGGGGCAGGTCCAGCAGGTCCTGGTCGGTGAAGTCTGCGGACACACCGTTGGCCTCCAGGTTCAGGGCCAGGGCGGCACCGCAGAAGCCGTCGATGTCCGCCGCCAGCACCTGGCGGGCGCCGGACCGGGCAGCGGCGATGGCGACGATCCCCGACCCGGATGCGAAGTCCACTACCCGAAGGCCGGCGACGGTCTCGGGCGTATCCAGAATGTAGCGCGCCAGGCCCTGCCCCCCGGCCCAGGCGAAGGCCCAGAAGGGCGGCGGCAGGCCGATCTCCTGCAGGGCCTCCTCGGTCATGCGCCAGATCGGGGTGATCTCGTCGGCAAGGTGGAGGCGGAGCTCGGGAGTGTGCGGCGGCGACTGTAGCCGGGTGTGTTCGAGGATGAAGGCGCGCCGGCTTTCCGGATCGCGTCCGATCATGTTGCCGATGCAGCCGCGGCCGGGGTTTGGCGGCGGCCGGTGGCGCGGTCCAGGACCACCGGGTAGCCGCCGGGCTCGTAGAGCATACTGTCCAGCATGCCCTTACTGGCCAACAGCCTGTGCGCCTTGGGCAGGTTGTAGCAGGGCAGGTGCATGAACATGTGGTGTTCGCAGTGGTAGTTCACCCAGTAGGGGGCGAGCGCGGAGCGGGCGATCCATCCCGCCCGGGTGGTGCGCGCCTGCCGCAGGGGGTCAGGTTCGCCGCGCGCGATGCAGGCGTGTTCGGCGATGTTGCGCAGGCGGGTGATGACCGGGAACCAGGTCGCCTGGGGCAGGACCCAGAACACCGGCCAGGCCCACCAGACCCCGAAGGCCCCGCCGATCAGGGTGATGACCAGGCCGCCCAGGAGCCATCGGCGCTTGCGGCGCACCTCCTCGGCCAGGATGGGCAGTAGGGGCTGGCCAGGTGAGCGCGTCTTCAGCCGATGCGCGAGGTCGCCGAACCTCTGCTTGAAGAAGGTCTGTCCGGTGAGGTCCCGGATCATCTTCCGCCGAAGGGACGTGCGGGTGATCGGGAAGGGCGCCGACAGGCCGATGTCGGGGTCCTCGTCCTGCTGGGCGAACCTGTGGTGCCCGAGGTGGTAGGCCCGGTAGCGGGCCAGCCCCCCACCTGTCAGCCACTCGCCCGCCAGGTCGTTGACCTTCGGGTTCGGATGCAGGGCGCCATGGGCGGCGTCGTGCATCAGGATCGAGAGGCCCAGTTGCCGGCCGCCGATCAGGACGACGGCCAGGGGCAGGGTTACGGGCCAGACCACGGCCATCGCCGCCGCGGCGAAGATCACGCCCCAGGCATGAGCCAGGAGGGCCAGACCCTTCCAGCGGGAGCGGCGCGCCAGGGGCGCCCACTCCGACGGGCTGAAGAAGGTCCGAGGATCAACGCGCGCAGCGGCGGGCACGGGTCGCTAGTCCGGATCAGCTGGTGACCGGCTTCAGGACGATTTCGACGCGCCGGTTCTTGGCCCGGCCATCGGGGGTGGCATTGTCGGCGATCGGGGCGGACGAGCCCTTGCCGGCGACGCCCAGCCGCTCGCGCATCACCCCGCCGGCCGTGACCAGATATTCGGCGACGGCACCGGCGCGGCGCTCGGACAGGCTCTGGTTCAGATCGGCGGAACCGGTGGAGTCGGCGTGGCCGATCACATCCACTGTGGTCTGCGGATACTTGTTCAGGGTCCCGGCCACGTCATTCAGGACGGTGTAGAACTGCGGCTTGATCTCGGCGCGGCTGGTGTCGAAGGTCACGTCACCGGGCATCTGGAGGACGATGTTCTCGCCCTGACGATCGACCGCAACGCCGGTGCCGGCCAGTTCGCGGCGCAGTTCGGCCTGCTGCTTGTCCATGTAATTGCCGACCGCTGTGCCGGTGAGGGCGCCGATGCCGGCGCCGATCATGGCGTTCTTGCGGCCCTGGTCGCTGTTGTTGGTGTTGGTCAGGTAGCCGAGGGCGGCGCCGGCGAGGGCCCCGGTCAGGGCGCCGGTCTTGGTGTTGCTCTTGACCGTCTCGCCGGTTGTGGCGTCGACGGTGGTGCAGGCGGTCAGGGCGGCGGCGCCGAGCAGGCAGGCCGCGAGGGCGAGAACCTTGCGCATGGTTTTTCTCCTTTTGCGTGTGGGTCTTTTGAGTGTGGGTCTGGGGTCGTGGTCAAACGTGATGAGGAACGGATAGCAGATTTTTTGGCTGGGATCAGGCCTCTGTGCGCACGGGAAGGATCTCCAGGCCCCGGAAGAAGGGCAGTCTGCGCCAGGCCGGCTCGGCGTCGGGATCCGCCAGCTTCAGGTCGGGATAGCGGGAGAAGAGGCGCGGCAGGGCCACCTGGGCCTCCAGCCGGGCCAGGGGCGCGCCGATGCAGATGTGGGCACCGCCGCCGAAGGACATGTGGGGGACCTTCTTGCGGGTGATGTCGAAGGCGTCGGGGTCCTCGAAGACCTCAGGGTCCCGGTTGGCCCCCCTCAGGAGCAGGTTAACGCTGCGCGTCTTCGAGATCGGGCAGCCGCTGATCTCAAGGTCCCGGGAGGCGATCCTCGAGGTGGCGTCGACCGGAGGATCGAAGCGCAGGACCTCCTCCACCAGGGCGGAAGCCAGGCTCGGGTCGGCCATCAGCTTGGCCTTCTCTGTAGGGTTCAGCATGAGAAGCCGCGCGCCATTGCCGATCAGGTCTGTGGTGGTCAGGTTGCCGCCCACCAGCAGGGCCGTGAGGTTGATGCGCAACTCTGTGTCGTTGATCGGCGTGCCTTCGCCCTGCAGGCGGACCATGTCCGAGATGAGGTCATCACGGGGATGGGCGCGCCGGTCGGCGATGGCTTCGGCGAAATAGGCTGTGAGGGCGAGGCTGGACCGCTCCATGTGAGTGGTCTGGTCAGGGTTCCGGAACGGGTTGAGCCCCTGGATCAAGCCCTCGGACCAGTCCCGGAAGGCCTCAAGTTGGTCATGGGGCACGCCCAGGATCGAGGCGATCACGTCGATCGGGATCGGTACGCAGAACAGGTCCATCAGGTCGAACTCGGCCCGGTCGCCGATCCGGTCGAGGGCCTCGTCGACGATGCGCTCGACCTCAGGCCGGAAGCGGGCCACCCGGGCGTAGAGGGCCCGGGACAGGGGTCCTCGGATGCGGGCATGGTCCGGATCATCCAGGGTCAGGATGCTGGAGGTCTCGCTACGGGGCAGGCTTGGGTCGGGCGGAGCAAACCGCTGCAGGCGCCGGCTGTCCGGATCCGCGAGCAGGGGGTCGCGCCAGAGGGTCAGGTCCGTGGCCACGCCCCGGACGTCGGAATAGCGGGACACGAAGGTGGCCCCGCTGAAGGCGTCGTGGTGGACGGGGCAGGCGCTGCGGAGCTTGGCCAGGACGCCGGCCGGGTCCCGGCGGTAGTCGTCATCCATGGGCGTCAGCTGAAGGATGGTCGGAAGGGCGTCATCGGCCATGTCAGCCTCCTTGGGGGTTGGGAGGGACTATCG
>NZ_JBAXIM010000041.1:0-19601 GCF_037138395.1 Phenylobacterium sp. | reverse complement strand
CTCGCCGCCAGCCTTTCGACGGCGGCGAGCACCTCCGGACGGAGCCGGGCCAGGAAGGCGCGCTTTCCGGGACTGGCCACGATCAGCCGTAGAGGGTTCCGGTGTTCACGACCGGCGTGGGTTCGCGGTCCGCACAGAGGACAACCAGGAGGTTGGAGACCATGGCCGCCCGGCGGTCATCATCCATGTGGACAACGCCCCGCTCCGCAAGGGCGCCCAGGGCGCTCTCCACCATGTCCACGGCCCCCAGGACAATCTTGCGCCGGGCGGCGAGGATGGCCTCGGCCTGCTGGCGGCGCAGCATGGAGCCGGCGATCTCCGGGGCGTAGGCCAGGTGCATGAGGTGGGCCTCGTCCACGACCAGGCCGGCGACCCCGACTCGCGTCTGGAGGTCCTCCTTGAGGACGGCGCCCACCGTCTCGGAATCGCTCTGGAGGGACAGCTCCCCCTCTTCATGGCTGTCGTAGCCATATTGCCGGGCCACCTCGCGAATAGCGGTCTCCACCTGGATCCGGACGAAGGCCAGGTAGTCCTCGACATCATAGAGGGCCTGGGCGGGCTGCTCGACACGCCAGACGATGTTGGCGGCAATCTCGATGGGATTGCCCCGGCGGTCATTCACCTTGAGGGTCTCACTGGTCATGTTGCGGACCCGCAGGGAAATTTTGCGTCGGGCCATCCAGAAGGGCAGCCAGCGCAGGCCGACTCCCCGGTCCGTACCGGAGTAGCTGCCAAAGGCAGCCGCGACGATCCCCTGGTTGGGTTGGACGGTGTAGAGACCGACGAGGATCAGTAGGGCGACCAGAATAAGCACCCCGGTGAGCAGGGGCGTGGCCTCGGGGTAGCGCACCAGCTTGGCGGCCCCCGCCGCCAGCAGGGCGAGGCCCAGGATCGCCAGAGGCCCGCCTGCACGGGCCGGAGCCCGCCGTTCTGTGGTCGCGGAATGCGTGGAAGCTTCGGTCATTGCGGTCTCCTTCAATCGGCTAAAAGTGATATCACTTTCATATCACTCTTCAAGGGTATTCAAGCCCGGCCCTCCCCGGCCCTGACTGTGGATCCGGTCAATGGCCGCCCCGAGCTCCGCGGGCAGGGCCAGGCCCGGGGCGGCGGCGCAGTCCTCGAGGTGGGCGAGACGGGTGGTCCCGACCACGGCGGCGGATACCCCGGGTACGCCCAGGGTCCAGGCCAGGGCCGCCTGGGCGCCAGAGATGTCGGACCGGCCATGCAGGAACCGAAACCGGCGACCAGCAGCCATGTCGGCGCGATGGGTCTTCAGGGCCCGGGCCAGGTACCAGGCGTCCCGCAGGCGCAGATTCCTCCAGGCGCGCGGTGCCGTGTGCCCCATGGCCAGGGGCATGCCCGCCAGCACCCCCTTCCCCGCCGCCGCCGCGCGGGCGGCCAGGGGAATGCGCTCAGGCCTGAGAACGTTGATGTCGACCATCACGGTGTCGATCTGCGGCAGGACCAGGGCGGCGTCGATGACGGTCGGATCGAAGCTGTTGACGCCAAGATGCCGGAACAGTCCCCGGTCTCGCATGCGCCCGAGACCGCCGAGGAAATCAGGGGTCAGTTCGCTGGCGGCCGGGCCGTGGAGGTGGACGAGCGGGAGGACGTCGAGGCCCATGCGACGGAGGCTTTCCACCAGGCTCGCCTCTATGGCCGGCAGGGACATGTCGCGGCGCACCCGCCCCCGCGCAAAGGTCGTGCCCGCCTTGGTGGCGATGACGAGGCCGGACAGGTCCCGTCCCGCTAGGGCGCGGCCGAGCCGGGCCTCGGCCTGTCCCCGGGAATAGGCCGGGCCGGTGTCGAAGAGGGTGATCCCCAGGTCCAGGGCGCGGTGGACCAGGGACCGGGCCTCGGCCTCATGGAAGGCGGGATGGCCCCAGAAGGAGGCGGCACCGAACCCGATCCCGGAGACCTGCAGGCCGGTGCGGCCGAGCGGTCGCTTCTGCATGGTCGGCTCCGGGACTGGTGGGCGGCGAGGGGTTCGAACCCCCGACCCCCTGGGTGTAAACCAGGTGCTCTAACCGGCTGAGCTAGCCGCCCCTCCCGCCCGCAGGCGTGCGACTGTCTACCGCTCTTCGCGCCGATGGGAAATCCGGTAGGCGGCTCCGGACGCCCTCAATTCAGACTTCGCTTCAGGCCATCGCCGGCCCGGAAGCGCGCCGTGTGCATGGCCGGGCGTCGGACCGCCTCCCCTGTTCGCGGGTTCCGGGCCAGGCCCGCCGGCCTGTGGAGCCTGGAAAAGGTCCCGAAACCGACCAGCCTGACTTCCACCCCATCCCGCAGGGCGGAGGAAATGGTGTCGAGAAGGGCGTCCAGAACCCTGCGGACGTCTGGCGCGGCCAGGCCTGCGTTCTGAGAGACAGCAGCGATCAACTCGGTCTTGTTCATGAGGCGCACCCCCCCCCGGGTGTCGTTGTTTCGAGCCTCGCCTCAAACAAAAACATGCCCGGGCGAAGCCACGCCTCTCATCATGACCAGCCCCGGCGGCGTGTCAAACACCGCCGGGGACACGAGGGTCAGTGGGTCAGGACAGGCTCGTCCCCAGAGGCTTCCGTAGCGGGAGGCGGCGGGGGCTCGGTCCATTCGATCGGGGTAAGCGTACGCACCAGGGCATGGCCGAGGACTTCGTCCACTGAGCTGACCGGAAGGATCTCCAGCCCCGCCTTGACGTTGTCGGGTATGTCCTGGAGATCCTTGACGTTCTCCTGGGGGATCAGGACCGTCTTCACGCCCGACCGCAGGGCTGCGAGCAGTTTTTCCTTGAGGCCACCGATGGGAAGGACACGTCCACGGAGAGTAACCTCCCCGGTCATGGCCAGATCCTTGCGGATGGGCACGCCGGTCAGGACCGAGACGATGGCGGTCGCCATGGCGACCCCCGCTGACGGTCCGTCCTTGGGGGTTGCGCCCTCAGGAACATGGATGGCGACGTCCGTGCGCTCGAAGATCGGAGGCTCGATACCGAACTGGGTCGCGCGGCTGCGCACATAGGCATGGGCGGCCTGGACGGACTCCTTCATCACTTCCTTCAGGTTGCCGGTCACCTGCATCCGGCCCTTACCCGGCATCTTCACCGCCTCGATGGTGAGGATGTCGCCGCCGAAGTCGGTGTAGGCCAGACCGGTGATGATCCCGACCTGATCTTCGCCGTCCATCTCGCCATACTTGAAGCGCCTCACGCCGGCGTAGTCGGCGACCCGAGCCTCATCGACCAGGATCGGACCGGCCTCTTCGCCCACCTTGCGCCGCATCAGGTCGCGGACCGCCTTGCGGGCGAGGTTGCCGATCTCGCGCTCGAGGGACCGCACCCCCGCCTCGCGGGTGTAGTAGCGGATCAGGTCGCGCATGGCGGCGTCGGACAGTTCGAACTCAGCGGCGGTCAGGCCGTGGTCCTTCATCTGCTTGGGCAGGAGGTGCCGGCGGGCGATCTCGACCTTCTCGTCCTCGGTGTAGCCCGGGATGCGGATGATCTCCATGCGGTCCAGCAGGGGCTGGGGCATGTTGAGGCTGTTGGCCGTGGTGACGAACATGACCGGGCTCAGGTCATAGTCGACCTCGAGATAGTGGTCGGCGAAGGTGGAATTCTGCTCCGGGTCCAGCACCTCGAGAAGGGCCGAGGACGGGTCACCCCGCCAGTCGGCACCCATCTTGTCGATCTCGTCCAGCAGGAAGAAGGCGTTGGTCGACTTGGCCTTCTTCATCGACTGGATGATCTTGCCAGGCATGGAGCCGATGTAGGTGCGCCGGTGGCCACGGATCTCGGCCTCGTCGCGCACGCCGCCCAGGGAGACCCGGACGAACGAACGGCCGGTCGCCTCGGCAATGGACTTGCCCAGAGAGGTCTTGCCGACCCCAGGCGGACCGACGAGGCACAGGATCGGCCCCTTGAGGGACCCCGTACGGGCCTGTACCGCCAGGTACTCGAGTATGCGTTCCTTGACCTTCTCCAGGCCAAAGTGATCGTTCTCGAGGATGGACTCGGCCTTCTCCAGGTCGATGGGCTTGGACTTCGGCTTTCCCCAGGGAATGGACAGCAGCCAGTCGAGATAGTTCCGAACGACAGTGGATTCCGCTGACATGGGGCTCATGGACCGCAGCTTCTTCAGCTCGGCGTTCGCCTTGACGCGGGCCTCCTTGGACAGGCGGGTACGCTTGATCCGCTTTTCCAGCTCGGCGAGTTCGTCGCGCTCGGGATCCTGCTCGCCGAGTTCCCGCTGGATCGCCTTCATCTGCTCGTTCAGGTAGTACTCGCGCTGGGTCTTCTCCATCTGCCGCTTCACGCGGTTCCGGATCTTCTTTTCGGTCTGCATAACCGAGATCTCACCCTCCATCAGGGCGTAGACCTTCTCCAGGCGCTTGGAGACACTGAAGATTTCCAGCAATTCCTGCTTGTCGGGGATCTTGACATTCAGATGCGAGGCGATGCGGTCCGCCAGTTCGCCCGGATTCTCAATGCCCGAGAGGGCCGAGAGCGCCTCTGGGGGCACCTTCTTGTTGAGCTTGACGTAGTTTTCGAACTGCTCGCTGACGGCCCGGGTCAGGGCCTCGATCTCGGCCGACGGCGCAGCGTCCTCGGTCACCAGGGCAACCTCGCCGGAAAACCATTCAGCTTCGTCGACGAAACGGACGATCCCGGCCCGGCCGCGGCCCTCCACAAGCACCTTAACCGTGCCATCGGGCAGGCGCAGGAGCTGCAGGATCACGGCGATGACGCCAACATCATAGATACCCTCTGCGCCGGGGTCGTCATCATCCTTGTTCTTCTGGGTGGCGAGCAGGATTTCTCTCGCCTCGGACTTCATCGCCTCCTCGAGGGCCCTGACGGACTTATCCCGACCCACGAACAGCGGGACCGGTTGATGCGGAAAGACAACGATGTCCCTGAGGGGGAGGATCGGAAGCGTGCGGGCTTCGGTCATGGTCACTTGCTCCATTCCGGCCCCCTCTGATGAGCAGGGACGGCAGCGCCCCCTGCGACGATCGCCAGGACGGGCGGTTGAGACATTTATGTGGCGCGTCGCCGGGCGGGTTCAAGCCACCTGGGCCACTCACCCGTGGACAACCCCGGAAAAGGCGGGGCACCGAACCCGGTCAGTTCAGTTTGGTAATCCGCGCAGAGCCGTTGTCGTAGCGACAGGTGAAGGCATAGGAGACCGCCTTGGGGCCCACGTCGACAGAAACATAGCCCTGCACATTCCAGCCTCCGGAGGACGCCGAGGTGGTGGTGATACGGTCGATACGGGGACGCTGCCCGTAACGCGAGACATCGGTAACGGCCTCGGCGCGGCAGGCCTCGACGGCGATTCCGGACCCGGACGCCCCGGCCGACCCGCCGGATCCCGACGGCGGCTTGGAGGCGTTGTTCTGATTCGCGGCGGCGGCCATGGCCCCGACGAGGAGCCCGCCGATCAGCAGGCCGCCAATGAGGGCACCCGTGTCGTCCTTCTTTTGGCTGTTGTTGGGGTAGTATCCTTGGTCGGGATAGCCTGGGTTGGGATACTGGCCGTAACGGTCCTGGACCTGAAACCGGGCGCGGCACCCGCGATCGACCCAGATGCCCCGGCGGTCCTGCCCCCAGGTCGAGCCCTCCGTGCAGGGACCCCGTCCGTCGGAGTACTGGCGATCGAGATAGGCGCGACCGCTTGAGTTCACCGGACACCAGTTCCGCTGGTAGTTCTGGGACGAACAGGTGACATAGGAGTCCGCCCGGGCGGGAACCGGGGGCGCTACCCCGACCACTGCGGTGGCGGCAGCGGCGAGGACCAGTATCGGACGCATGAGAGTCTCCTTGCTCGGCCTTCGGCAATCTAGTCAGGCGGTTGTGCTGGCGGCAACCTGAATGCAAGCTGACTGTAGTTTCCGAGGAGGGTGACATGAAGGCGAATCTCTCAGGCCTGATTTTGGCTTCGGCATTAGCCGCGACGCCGGCGACGGCGGGAGCGCTGGAGGACGCCCTTGGCCGAGGGACACTGAGGGTGTGCACCGCCGAGGCACCACCCTTTGTTTTCCGCTCATCCGGCGGCGAACACATCGGCCATGAGATCGATATCGTCTCGCGCCTGGCGAGCGACGCGGGCCTCGTCCTGGAGCTCAAGGTCGGCCCGATGAGCGATGTCCTGGACCGGCTGAATGCAGGCGAATGCGATCTTGCTGCCGCGGCCCTGGCCATCGCCCCGGACAAGCTCCTCAAGGCGTGGATGACCAACCCCTACGCTGAATCTGAAATCCGCATCGTCGTCAGCTCCAAGGCCCCCATCCCGTCAGGCCAGCTGAATGTTCCGGAGACCGCGATCGGGATTGTCACAGGAACCCTGGCCGCCGACCTCGCCCGGCTCGCCCTGCCCCAGGCCACCTTCCGCGAGTTTGTCGATCTGGCGGGGGCCCAGCGCGCCCTGGATGATGGTGCCGTGAACGCCCTCGCCTTCAAGGAGCCGGTTCCGACCCTGACAGTGGCGTCTTCTGCGCCCCAGCGCTACGTGATCGCTTCAGGAGCGCCGCTGGGACGCACGGCTGACGCCTTCGCTCTGCGCAAGGGCGACACCAACATGCTCAACTTCCTGAACGGATGGATCTCGGCGCGGAGGCGTGACGGCTTCCTGACCTCGACCGAGGCCTACTGGCTTAAGGGTCTGGACTGGATGGCGCGGGTGAAGCCGCTCACCCCTCCCAAGTGATCAGGCCGCGCCGCCCTTGTCGCGGCGCTCGGCATAGATCACCAGGGGCTGGGACCGACCCTCGACCACCTCGGCGTTGACCACGACCTCCTCGACGCCTTCCCAGGTGGGAAGCTCGTACATGGTGTCGAGCAATATGTTTTCGAGGATGGAGCGCAGGCCCCGGGCGCCGGTCTTGCGGGAGACCGCCTTGCGGGCCACCGACGTCAGGGCGTCATCGGTGAAGGTCAGGCCAACGTTCTCCATGTCGAACAGGCGCTGGTACTGCTTCACAAAGGCGTTCTTGGGCTCGGTCAGGATCTTGACCAGGGTCTTCTCATCCAGGTCATCGAGGGTGGCCAGGACCGGCAGGCGCCCAATGAATTCCGGGATCAGACCGAACTTCAGCAGATCGTCGGGCTCGACCTGGCGGAAGATTTCACCTGTCCGGCGATCCTCCGGATCGGAGACCCGGGCACCGAAGCCGATCGAAGTGCCCTGCCCGCGCGCCGAGATGATCTTGTCGAGACCCGCGAAGGCCCCGCCGCAGATGAACAGGATGTTGGTCGTGTCTACCTGCAGGAATTCCTGCTGGGGATGCTTGCGCCCCCCCTGGGGCGGGACGGAGGCGACCGTACCTTCCATGATCTTCAGGAGGGCCTGCTGGACGCCCTCGCCGGAGACGTCCCGGGTGATGGAGGGGTTGTCCGACTTGCGACTGATCTTGTCGACCTCGTCAATGTAGACGATGCCGCGCTGGGCCCGTTCGACATTGTAGTCCGCCGCCTGGAGCAGCTTGAGGATGATGTTCTCGACATCCTCCCCGACATAGCCGGCCTCGGTCAGGGTCGTCGCATCGGCGACGGTGAAGGGCACGTCGATGATTCGGGCCAGGGTCTGGGCCAGCAGGGTCTTGCCCGTACCGGTCGGACCGATGAGCAGGATGTTGGCCTTGCCCAGCTCGACATCGTTGTTCTTCGAGGCGTGGTTGAGGCGCTTGTAATGGTTGTGGACCGCGACCGAGAGCACCTTCTTGGCGTGGTCCTGGCCGATCACATAGTCGTCGAGGACTTCGCGGATCTCCTTGGGAGTCGGCACGCCATCCTTTGATTTCACGAAGGAAATCTTGTGCTCTTCGCGGATGATGTCCATGCAGAGCTCGACGCATTCATCGCAGATGAACACGGTCGGGCCCGCAATCAGCTTGCGGACCTCATGCTGGCTCTTACCGCAGAATGAGCAATAGAGGGTGCTCTTCGAATCCCCGCCGGCGGCCTTGGTCATGCGTTTCTCACTCCTTCGACGGGCGACCTGACGACGCACCGCCGAACCCCGGGCAAACCGTTAAGACCCGATTCAGCCTAAATATGACGGATTGCCAAAGTCTTGACAGTCCCCCATGCCAGCCCCGGCGACAAGTCCGGGTTCTGCACGCCAAGCCTATAGCGCAAACCTGTGGCATTGTCGTCATGGGGCGAATCCTCGCAGTTCCGCCCCTTCGGATGAATTACAGAGGATCCCGGTCGGACCGTGCCCGCGCCCCCAGAAAGCCTGCTCCAGACCGCGATCGATCCAGATGAGTATCTGGCTGATGATCCCTCGCGCCCGGTCGGAATCGTGGCCTTCGACTTCGACGGCACACTGACAGTGCGGGACAGCTTCACGGACTTTCTGTCCTGGAATGCGGGAGGCTTGACCTGGCTGCGCGGCCTGGCGGCGCTCGCGCCAGATGCCATTCGGTATCTGGCGAACCGGGATCGGGCACGCCTCAAGGGCGCCGTAGCTCGGCAGTTTCTTGCCGGCACGCCCCTGGACGACCTGGAAGCGCGCACCCGCGCCTATGCGGAGGCCCGTTCCCGCAGCCTCCTGCGGCCAGACGCGCTGAAGTCCTGGCGCTACTGGCGCTCGCGGGGGGCGACCCTGGTCATTGTCACCGCCTCTCCGGAGTGCCTCGTCGCGCCCTTCGCCCGCGGCCTGGGCGCCGATCACCTCCTGGGCACGCGTCTGGCTGTCGACGCTGAAGGCCGCCTCACCGGGGACCTGGACGGCGCAAACTGCCGAGGCCCTGAAAAGGTGCGCCGCCTCAGGGAGATCTTCGGAGAGGATGTGCGTCTGACCGCAGCCTATGGCGACACATCCGGGGACCGGCAGATGCTGGCGATCGCCGTCCATGCGGGCTTTCGCGAGTTCAGCGAGCGCCCCTGATCCCGGCCCCGGAGTGGCCTCAGTCGTCGCCCCGGTTTTCCTGGACCACGTCAACGAGACCCCAGTCGCGGGCCTCCTCGGGGGTCATGAAGGTGTCTGCATCCAGCATATCCTCGACCTCTTCGTATGTCCGGCCGGTATGCTTGGCGTACAGTTCGTTGAGCCGCCGCTTGATCTTGAGGATGTCCTCGGCGTGCCGCTCGATGTCAGACGCCTTGCCGGAATAACCGCCCGAAGGCTGATGAACCATGATGCGGGCGTTCGGCAGGCTGATCCGGCGCCCAGGGGCCCCAGCTGCCAGGAGGAAGGAGCCCATGGAGGCGGCATAGCCCATGCACAGGGTCGCCACGGGGCTTCGGATGTATTGCATGGTGTCGTAGATCGCGAGGCCTGACGACACCACCCCACCCGGGGAGTTGATGTACATCTGGATCTCTTTCTTGGGGTTCTCGGCCTCAAGATAGAGAAGCTGGGCGCAGACCAGGGCGGACATGCCGTCCTCGACCGGACCCGACACGAAAATCACCCGCTCCTTCAGGAGCCGGGAGAAGATGTCGAAGGCGCGCTCGCCCCGGCTGGTCTGCTCGACCACCATGGGAACCAGGTTGAGGGCAGTCGTCACCATATCCGGCATTGGCTTGCACCTTGGGTCTGAATCGGCGCCCCGTCAGCGGAGACGCTCGCACTCGATATCGCGTTTCAACAGGGCCGTGGCAAGGCCGCGACCCGAAATGACCGTGCCTAGGCCTTGTAAGCCGCCGGCATGTCGTCTTCCCTGAGCAGGTCTTCCTTGGAAACCTTCTCGTCCTCGACCTTGGCCCTGGACACGATCAGGTCGACTACCTTCTCCTCGAAGATCGGAGCCCGGATTTGGGATTGGGCTGAAGGATTCTGGCGCAGGAAATCGAAGATCTGCTGGGCCTGGGGTCCATAGCGCATGGCTTCGGCCCGCATGGCCTCGGCGAGCTCCTGCTCGGTCACCTGGACATTGTTGATCCGTCCAACCTCGGCGAGCACAAGACCCAGGCGAACCCGGCGCTCGGCGATCTTGCGGTACTCGACCTCAAGCTGGGCATCGGACTTGTCCGCATCTTCGGGTGGCAGGCCGCCAGCCGTCTTGTCCTGCTGGACCTGTTCCCAGATCTGGGAGAACTCGGCCTCGACCATGCGGGGCGGAAGCAGGAAGTCGTGCTTCTCGTCCAGAATATCGAGCAGTGCCCGCTTCAGCTTGAAGCGGGTGGCGCCGGCAAACTGCGACTGCAGGTTGGAGCGGAGCAGTTCCTTTAGCTTCTCAAGATTCTCGATGCCCAGGCGCTCGGCCAGGGCGTCGTCCACCTTGCTCGCCTTCGGAGCCCGGACTTCCTTGACCTGGACGGTGAACTCGGCGTCCTTTCCGGCAAGCTGAGCAGCCTGGTACTCGGCGGGGAAGGTCACCTTGACCAGGACCTCGTCGCCGGGCTTGGCACCGACGAGCTGCTCTTCGAAACCGGGAATGAACTGGCCGGAGCCGAGGGTCAGGGTGGCGTCTTCCGCCCCGCCGCCCTCGAAGGCCTCGCCGTCCACCCGGCCAAGGAAGTCGATCAAGAGCTGGTCGCCATCCTTGGACTTGACCGTCTTCCCCTTGCGCGGCTCGTAGGTCTTGCTGGACTCCGCCAGCTCGGCCAAGGCCTCGCCGACCTCGTCTTCAGTGGGCTCATAGATCGGGCGCTTGAGGGAAATTTCCGAGAAGTCGGCCGGTACGAACTCTGGGATCACCTCCAGGGCGATCTCGTAAGCCAGGTCTGACCGGCCCTCGACCACGTCCTGGATGTCGCCTTCCGGACGCAGGTCCGGCTCGCCCGCGGGCCGCAGGTTGTTGTCGGAGAGCACCTTCTGGGTGGTCTCGTTGATGGTCTGCTCGACGATCTCGCTCATCAGGGACTTGCCGAACAGCCGGCGGACGTGCCCGGTCGGCACCTTCCCCGGGCGGAACCCCTTGAGGTTGAGGGTGGGCGTGATCTCGGCGATCCGCGCCTCGACCTTCTCGGCCAGAAGGGCCGCAGGAACGGTCACGCCGTAGACACGGCTTAGACCTTCAACCGACTTCTCAACGATCTGCATAGACATTCAAGCTATCGGAGGGGCCCGCGATTTTCGCGGTCCCGGTCCGCCTTCTTCCGGAAAAACGGCGCCGCCGAAAGCCGGCGGCGAGGGGGCCGTCCTTATGTCACGCGACCGGGCGCGGGCCAAGAGCAAAGCAAGGCCTTACGGTGCTGTGGAAGTTATCGGGCGACAACCCCGGCGGGCCTACCTGCAGGCCGGACTGTCGGCTATCCGGCAATCTAGCCGGGGTCCCGGTGCTAATGCGTTAACCCAAGGACAAACCCGCGTCCAAGGCCCAGGCTCTTGTCGACGCGGAGGTACGGCAGCGACCAGCGGGGTGGAAGTCATGCGGCAGGCGATCAAGAACCGAGGCAGTGCAGCGAAGCGGGTGGGGACCGCAGCCGCCATGGTCGTCACCCTGACCGGAGGTGGATCTGCCCTCGCCCAGGAGACAGAGAGCTCGTCCGAGCCGATCATGACGGCGACGGCTGTCGCCGCCCCGCCCGCCGTAGCGGCACCGATCGATTACATTGTCCCGGACCTGTCGCCGGCCCGAGGCGCGCCCCGGGCCTGGCCGTCGGCTGGATTCACACTGCGGCCCAGCGCCGCCATCCTTGGGGACTATACCTCCTTCTCCCAGGACGACGACAGCGTGGCCCAGGTCGGAAAGCAGAAGGACACCGCTGAGTGGCGGAGCTTCCGCTTCCAGGTCCTGGGCTCGTTCGGTGGCACCTACCGGATCAATTACCAGCTCGGCGCTGAGTACAAAGGCTTTGACTCCGACCCGACGGACAACTGGCAATTGACGGACATGTCGGTCACCTTCCCGGTCGGTGCTAGCACCCGGGTGGCGGTCGGCAAGATCAAGGAAACCTTCTCCTATGAGATGGTCGGCGACGCCGCCAACCTGCCGCAGAGCGAGCGCGTATTGAGCCCATTCTTCGTCTCGAGGAACACCGGGGTCCGCGTCACCCATGTCTTTGGACCCACCAAACGTGTCAACGTCTCCTACGGCTTCGCCAATGACACCTGGGACATCGGGACCACGACCCATCGCGGGACCGACTATTTCGGCAGGGTCTCGGGCCTGGCCTGGGATGACACCGCGAACGGGCACTACCTGCACCTTGGCGCCTCCTGGCGTTACGTAGCAGACGACGGCAAGACCCGGTACAAGGGCCGGCCTGGGTCCAATGTCTCTTCCAACTATGTGGACACTGGCGAATTCCCCTCAGACGGAGCCAACCATTACGGGCTGGAGGGCCTGGTGAGCTGGGGGGGGCTGTCCCTGCTGGGCGAGTACACAAGGGCGGACGTAAAAGCTCCGGCCAAGGGCGATCCAAGGTTCAGCGGCTGGTACCTGACAGGCTCATGGGTGATGACCGGCGAGTCCCGGCCCTATGATCGTAAGTCCGGCTACGCCCGGCGGGTGATTCCGACCTCGCGCTGGGGTGCCCCCGAACTTGTGGTCCGGTATTCCGATGTTGACCTTGACGACGGGCCTGTCCAGGGCGGACGCTTCACCCGTGTCGACCTTGGCGTGAACTGGTGGGCGACCACCCGGTGGAAGTTCGGGCTCGACTGGGGACATACGGAGCTGGATCGCATGGGCAAGTCTGGAACCACAGACACGGTGCTGACCCGGATCCAGTGGGTGTACTGATGCCGGATCCCACCGCACCGGAAGCCCCAAGCGACCTGCGGGCGGGAATGATCTGGGTGCCCGGCGATGCGTTCACCATGGGCTCCGACCGGCACTATCCGGAAGAAAAACCTGCGCGCCGGGTCCGGGTGGACGGGTTCTGGATGGACCCGACCCCGGTCACCAACCGGCAGTTCGAGGCCTTCGTCCGGGCAACTGGCCATGTGACCACCGCAGAGATTCCACCTCGGGCGGAGGATTATCCCGGCGCAGACCCCCGGATGCTCAAGGCGGCCTCCCTGGTGTTCACGCCCCCCGCGGGACCGGTTCCCCTGGAGGACGTCTCACAATGGTGGGAGTGGTCCTTCGGGGCCTCCTGGCGGCGGCCCCGGGGCCGGAAGAGCAACCTGAAGGGCCTGGAGGACCATCCGGTGGTCCATGTCGCCTGGGCTGACGTCTGCGCCTACGCGGCCTGGGCTGGAAAGGCGCTCCCTACCGAGGCGGAGTGGGAGTTGGCGGCCTGGGGCGGCCGGGCTTCCGACACCGAATTTGCCTGGGGAGATGAGCTGGTTCCCGGCGGACGACACATGGCCAACACCTTTCAGGGGGCCTTCCCGCACGCAAACACCTGCGAGGACGGCTTCCGCTGGACATCTCCAGTGGGAAGCTACCCGGCGAACGACTATGGCCTCGTGGACATGATCGGAAACGTCTGGGAGTGGACCACGGACTGGTATGTCGCCAATCCCGGCACTGTCACCAAGAGCCCCTGCTGCGTGTCTGAAAACCCCCTGGGCGGGGCTGAGGGCGCGAGCTTCGATCCTGCCCTCCCCCGAATCCGCATCCCAAGGAAGGTGCTGAAGGGCGGCTCGCACATGTGCGCGCCCGTCTACTGCCGCCGCTACCGACCCGCCGCCCGGCACGCCCAGGCGATCGACAGCTCGATGAGCCACCTCGGCTTTCGCTGCATCATCCGCCCCTAGGCGCCAAACGGCCCGGTCCTGGCCATGAGGCTCAGGATCACGAAGATTCCGAAGAGCAGCAGGGTAAAGGCCGCCACCAGGGCGAGGGAGACCGGAAGCCTGGGCTCGGGCGGCAGAACCTCGGCCATCCCCTCTTCAGCCCTCTGCCGACGCAACTGCAGCATGTAGCTGACGTGGGAGGCGATCCCGAGGGCCAGGAGGCAGACACCCAGGGCCACCAGGGTCAGCCCGAACCGGGCGGGCGCCGCCCCGGGAATAGCCTCACTGAGCAGCTTCTTGTCCGCCAGGGAGCGGAAGAAGGAGAAGATCGTGAACCCGAACCCGATGAGGGACAGGGACGTCCTCTGGACGCTCATCAGGGTCCGATCGGCCGCCAGCCGCGTCCGCTGGAAGGCAAGGGCGGTGCGCATCGCCGCCATGCGATCGCCGGGGCTCATTTCCGTCTGGCTCATCAATTCCCCTTTCGGAAGGCAACAGGTTAGAGCCCGCCGGGCGGATCCGGAACAATGGCCATCAGCATATCCCTCAAACTCGAGATCATACCTTTACATGATCTCCGAAAACCTCAACTTCATTGAACTCTTCAGGGGTTTTGTCATGCTTGAGCACTTGTTTCGTGAGGTCGCCCAGACGGTCGGCCTTCTGGCAGAAGCTGCAGTCGTCCTGATCGTCGCCTGGGGTGCCGCGGAAGCTCTGTTCCGGACTGTCAGGCTCGTCGTCCTGCGACACGGCGCGCTGGGCGGACGCCGGGAAATCTGGCTGGGCTTCGCGGCGTGGATCATGCTGGCCCTGGAATTCGCCCTGGCGGCGGATATCATCCGGACAGCCATCGCCCCCACCTGGGAGGACATTGGTATGCTGGGCGCCATCGCCGCCATCCGGACCGGGCTCAACTGGTTCCTGGCCCGGGATATCACCCACTTCAATTCTACGAGCGAGCACAAGGCCTGAAATGCCTGACGAAGGCCTGCAGGGCCGGCGCGCGCGGCGCATGGACACCGTCTCGGCGATCATGTTGGCCGCAGCAGGGGTGGCATCCGCCTGGGCGACTTATCAGGCCACCCTCTGGGGCGGCGTCCAGGCCAGTAGCTACGCCTCCGCTTCAGCGAAGGTGACTGAAGCCGCCCGGCTGGAACTCCAGGCGGGACAGAAGACCGGCATGGAGACGGCGATGTACATGGCCTGGCTGTCGGCCGCAGCCAGGAACGACCGCGAACTCATGACCTTCTATGAGAGGCGCTTTACCCCTGAATTCGGAAAAGTCTTCGATGTCTGGCGCAACCAGTTTCCTGCCGACCTGAGGGGCCATGTCCGGGAAGGATCCAACATTTCGTTGCCGCGCACCGAACACTCCGAAAGCCTTGAGGCCAAAGCCATGCGCGACGAGGCCACCGCCCTGTTCAACCGGGCTGAACAGTCGGGTTCGACGGGCGATCGCTATGTCGCCTCTACCGTGACCCTGTCCCTGATCCTCTTCCTCTTGGGAATCTCGACCATCGTCCGGTCGGAGGGACAACGCCGTTTACTGGTAATCGTCGCGGGAGGCCTTAGTCTTGCGACGCTTGTATTTGTTCTCACTCTGCCCGTGGCCTCGCTCTAGCGAGCCTCGGACCCCACCATGAACTGGTAGGCGGCTAGGACCACAGTAGCGACGACCACGAATAGCAGAAGGTTGACCAGAAGCTCTGGCTGGGTTTCCCCCAGGGCGGCGCCCGCCAGGGTCAGGGCGACGCCGGGATGCCGGGATACGGCGGCCTCGGCCGAAGGGACCTTGTCCGAGACGTCCCCCCTGACGAAGAGATGGCCAAGGATCACGCCGGAGATGGCGACGACCAGGCTGGCCGGAAGCGCCGGGGTCGAAGCCGCAGCCACCAGGGCCGGCCACATCCCCACCAGGATCAGAAGGGCAACGCCTGCAAGTATCACCGTGCCCGCCAGGCCCAACGGCCGGACCAGGCGGCTGGCCAGCTCCGGTGAAGCTTGCCTGAGCCCCATGCCGATCAGCAGCGGAACGAAGACTGTCATTCCAAGGGTCGTCATCATCGCCGATATTGGCGAATCCATCTGCACGCCGAAGGCGCTGGAAAGGAGGCCCAGGTAAAGCGGGGCCAGGACCAGGGACAGGAGGGTGCCCGTCACCTGGAAGGCGGTGACCCAATCGGTGTCCCCGCCGAACTTCAATTGCTTGCGAGGCAGGATGGGGGCGATGGGCGCGATGGAAAGGGCCAGGATCACCGCCCCGGCAGTGGGACCAGGAACCCCCATCCGCACCACCAGATAGGCGACAAGAGGAACCGCCACGAACATGGCGGCGAGGGCACCCAGGATCTTCTGGCGGTCCTGGGCATCTGAGAACACCCTGAAGATGGAGCCGAACCTGGCCTGAAGGCCGATCGACACCACCAACAGGAAAACGCTGGAGGCCGCCAACAACTTGATCAGGGAGGGTGTCAGCATTGTCAGCTCCAGTTTCAGGAAGACGCCTCCGGATCCGGACTACCGGACCCGGAGGCAATCAACGTCAGGCGCCGCCCGACGCACCCTGATGCATCTTTTCCATCACAGCATCCAGATTGAAGCTGGCCGCCTTCTGGCGCGGTGGGAACTCCTGGAACGAGGCCAGGAACTGGGCAACCAGGCCTTGCGCCGGCACCAGCAGGTAGACGTGGTCGAACATCCAATCCCAGTAGCTGTTGCAGGTGATGTCTGCGTGCTCGTAGGGGTCGGTCCGGAGGTTGAAGATCTTTGGGGTCCGCAGGGTGACCAGGGGCTCCGACCAGATCATGCAGGTGCCGGGGCACCGCTGCTCCATGAAAACGACCTTCCAGTTGTCGTAGCGGAGGCCCGAAAGCTCGGCATCGTCCGTGAAGTACAGGAAGCCGATCCGGGGGCATTTCTCGTCCTTGCCCGTGATGTAGTCGAGCAGGTTGTAGCCGTCGAGGTGCACCTTGAAGTCGTGACCGTCGATCTTCGTGCCCTTGAGCAGGTCTGCCTTGACGTCCGTCGCGCCGGCGATGGCTGCCAGGGTCGGCAGCCAGTCGAGGTGGGAGACGATGTCGTTGGAAACCGAGCCCGCCTTGATCTTGCCCGGCCAGCGAACCATGGCGGGAACGCGGTAGGCGCCTTCCCAGTTGGTGTTCTTCTCTGAGCGGAAGGGGGTGGTTCCGGCGTCAGGCCAGCTGTTGCAGTGCGGGCCGTTGTCGGTCGAATACATCACGAAGGTGTCGTCGGCGATGCCGAGTTCGTCGAGCAGGTCGAGCAGGACGCCGATCGCCTTGTCGTGGTCGATCATCACGTCATGGTACTCGGACTGCCACCGGCCGGACTGGCCCAGGCTCTCGGGCTTGGCGTGGGTACGGAAGTGCATGTGGGTGGTGTTGAACCACACGAAGAAGGGCACGCCGGCATCATTGTGGCGCTTGATGAAGTCGACGGCCTTCTCGAGGACCTCGTCGTCCATCGTCTCCATCCGCTTCTTGGTCAGCGGACCGGTGTTGACGATGGACTGGCCGCCCTTGCCATCCGCCTTGCAGTGCAGGACGCCCCGGGGCCCGAATTTCGACTTGAAGTTCGGGAAGTCGACAGGGGTAGGATAGTCGCGCAGCTCGGGCTCTTCCTCGGCGTTCAGGTGATAGAGGTTACCGAAGAACTCGTCGAAGCCGTGCATGGTCGGCAGGTGAACATCCCGGTCGCCCAGGTGGTTCTTGCCGAACTGGCCGGTAGCGTAGCCCTGGCCCTTCAGGACCCGTGCGATGGTGGGATCTTTGGCACTCATGCCGATATCGGAACCGGGCAGGCCCACCTTGGTCAGGCCGGTCCGGAGGCCGCACTGGCCGGTGATGAAGGAGGCGCGACCGGCGGTGCAGCTCTGCTCCGCGTAGTAGTCGGTGAAGAGCATTCCCTCTTCGGCGACCCGGTCGATGTTCGGGGTGCGATACCCCATCATCCCCTTGGTGAAGATCGAAAGGTTGGACTGACCGATGTCGTCCCCCCACATGATGAGAATGTTTGGGCTACCCTTGGGCATGGCGTTCCTCTCCGCTCTCAGAAGGCCGAAGGCAGCCTTCGTCGTGAACCGATATTCGGCAAGAAGACGCTAGGATGAGGGGGGGGTGCCGGAATAGCTGCAGCTTGCGACTACCGGCATAACCCTACGCTTGATCAAGCTGCCGGATTCCGTTCTCGACCATGAGATGGGTGGCGAGGGCCATGATCCGCTGTGCGGCCCCGGAGAGGGGCCGGCTGGCGGCCTGGACCGAGTGGGCGCGGTGCACGAATTCAAACTCGCTGATATTGATTCCAACCACATCGAAGAAGCGCTGGAGACGCCTCAGCAAGCCAGGTGAAACCAGGCTGTAGACATCGGCCCGCTCAAGCAGTTCGCCGATCTGGTAGAAGTCGGACCCGACAAGCGCGGGCTTCAGGGTTCCGCCCGTGATGGTCTCCAGCCATCGGGAAAGGTCGGGGTAGACCCCCGGCATGGCGATCCGGTAATCGAGCAGGTCTGCTGGCCTAACCTCGAACTTGGTGACGAGCGGATGCCGCCTCCCGACCAGCACCACCGGACGAGTCCTCAGGATCTCCTTCGTCAGGAATTCCCCGCCTACTCGCTGGGGCTCAACGTGAAAAAAGCCAAAATCCAGGCGTCCTGACCTCAGCCTTTCAAGAAGCGACCCCGGGTCGTCCACGACGACGTCCAGGGCGACACCGGGATGAAGCCGGTGGGTCTCGGCAAGCAGGTCCGTCGCAAGTTCCACGGCGACCACGGTTCCCAAACCAACTGTCACCTGACCCGAGTGACCGCGGGTGGTCTCGTCGATGTCACGCTCGATTGCCGCCAGGTCGAGAAGGACCTGCCGGCCACGCTCGACGAGGAGGTATCCTGCCTGGGTCAGCTTGACCCCGGCAGTGGACCGCTCGAAGAGGACGACGCCGAGCCGGTCTTCGATCAGCCTGAGGTTCTTGCTGAGGCCGGGCTGGGTGAGGCCGAGAACCTCCGCCGCCTGGCGAATGCTGCCCCGGTCGGCGACGGCCATGACCTGACGGATATCCCGTGACCCCAGGACGGGTGCCCGGTTAGCCTGACTTGTCATCCACGGTTCCTCTCCCAGGGGGCCTTGGCTGGCACCCTGAATTCACACTACACACTATCACCACAGGTTACACACCACCGTCACAGGTTGAACCCGGCTTCTTCTGCGAGGCCCAACCCGCTTGTGCGGCGATCATCGGCAGCCTAGGACGACCGCTTCGTAGCCCTCCTGGCGGAATTGGTAGACGCGCGGGATTTAGGTTCCCGTGTCGAAAGGCGTGCCGGTTCGAGTCCGGCGGAGGGCACCATGACCTCGCAGACGGGTCAGTGCCGGGCGTAGAGATCAGACAGGACCTCGGGCACCAGTCCAGGCAGGTCTTCTGAGACAAGGCCGGGACCGAACCGCTCCGCGGCTACGGCATGAATCCACGCCCCGGCGCAGGCGGCGTCGAAGCCGGAGGCCCCTTGGGCGAGAAGCCCGCCGATAAGTCCCGCGAGGACATCGCCGGAGCCGGCGGTCGCCAACCAGGGCGGGGCGTTGAGATTAATGGCCGCCCGGCCATCTGGATGGGCAACCACCGTGTCCGCGCCCTTCAGCACCACCACGGCGCCGGCCTTTCGTGCCGCCTCCCGGGCCGCGTCGATCCGCGTCGGGGCGCTGGCGAGTTTGCCGGGGAACAGGCGTTCGAACTCACCTTCGTGGGGGGTCAGGACGTCGTCGACGTCAAGGAGGGCGAAGAGGTCCCCGGGCGACTGCCGGAAGACCGTGATGGCGTCGGCGTCGATGACGAGGGCGGCCCCTATCCTTCCGAGGGCAAAGACCTTTTCCCGGGTTCCGTCTTCAATCCCCGCGGCGGGCCCGATGACGACGGCATCCATGGCGGAACAGGCGTCCTCCAGCTCGTCGGCCGTATCCGCGGGGACCAGCATGACCGCCTCAAGGTGGGCGGCATTCACGGCCAGAGCGTCGCGCGGTGACGCCAGGGTCACGACGCCTG
>NZ_JBAXIM010000040.1:0-19622 GCF_037138395.1 Phenylobacterium sp. | reverse complement strand
CTGATCGACCGGATCCATGCCGGGATCGACGCGCAGGGCTTTGGCCTCTGGGCTGCAGAACGGCGCGCGGACGGGCGCCTGGCGGGGATGATCGGCCTGTCCCGGGTGGCGGCGGGCGATCTGCCCCTCGGCCCCTGCGTGGAGATCGGCTGGCGCCTGCATCCCGACCTCTGGGGCCAGGGCCTCGCCAGCGAGGGCGCCCGGGCGGCCCTGGACTGGGGATTCGGCCCGGGGGCCCTTACGGAGATCGTGGCCTTCACGGCGCAGACCAACCTGGCCTCCCAGGCGGTCATGCGCCGGATCGGGATGGTCCCCGACCCGGCGCTGGACTTCGACCATCCGCGCCTGACGCCGGATCATCCCCTGCGCCGGCACGTGGTCTGGACGGCGAGGCACGAGCCCTGAGACAAAGGCCGGTTGAAGCGGTCAGGGCAGCGCTGAAGGGGTGTGATGACCGCTCCCCTGACCCCCTCCGTCCCGGGGCCTTGGCCCCGGTCCACCTCCCCCTGGGGGGAGGAATTACACAGCCAATTGCTCCCCCAAGGGGGAACTGTCGGCGAAGCCGACTGAGGGGGTCAACGGCGACTCCGTTGCCCCCTCCGCCGCGTTGGGTGAGCCACCTCCCACCTGGGGGAGGCATGACATATCCATTGCCCCTGCTCCGGGCGAAACCCGGTGAGCAGGCCCTATGGGTTCAAAACCTAGCGTAGGACCGTCAGGCCGTTGCGGATGACGGTGACGTTGCGGGCCTTGACCCGGGCCTCGAACGAGATGTTCTTGCCGTCCTTCCAGATATCGACCGTGATCACGTCTCCCGGGAAGACCGGCGAGGAGAACCGGGCCTGATGCGAATAGATCTGGTCGGGGTCAAACCCGGTCACCGCCTGGAGCACGGCCCGGCAGGTGATGCCATAGGTGCACAGGCCGTGCAGGATCGGCCGATCGAAACCGGCCTTCTTCGCCACCCCGGGGTCGGAATGGAGCGGATTGCGGTCGCCGTTCAGGCGGTAGATCAGGGCCTGGTCCTCGCGGGTGGAGAAGTCGACCGAGATGTCGGGTGCCCGGCTCGGTACCGCATGGGGCTCGGGAGCGCCTTCCGATGGGCCGCCAAAGCCGCCGTCGCCCCGGGCAAAGGTCGATCCAGTCAGGGTGGCGACCTTCTCGCCCGTCTCGTCGGTCCAGACCGTCTCGTTGATGATCACCGCGCCCTTGCCCTCGCCCTTGTCGTAGGCACCGACAGTGCGGCCTTCGGCGGTGAAGGTCCCGCTGGTCGACAGGGGCTTGTGGAGCTCGACCTTCTGCTCGCCGTGGACGACCATCAGGAAGTTGATCTGGCTGGGCCGGTGGCCGGCGGGCATTTCCGGGGCGGGACCTGATGCCCCGCGCAGGGCGGCTGCCAGCACGGTTGCGGCGGTCGGTACGACCTTCAGTCCGTTTTCGTAGACGAAGGCCAGCTCGGTCTCGTCCATGGGGTCCTGACCCAGGCCGATGCCAAGGGCGTAGAGCATCACGTCCTTGTCGCCATAGGAAAATGTCCGCGGGGCGGTGCGCTGCTGAAGGATGTCCGGATAAAAGATGGCCATGAAATCGTTTCCTCTCCATGGGCGGGTGCGCCGCCCGTTCTTATGGATCGATTGAAGCGGCTTGGCCCCGCCGGCGCAAGCTGCAGCGGTGCCGATTTGCCGCCAATCCTGCAATCGGTTAGAAGCGGCGACCTTCGCAGCAGAGGCCCTGCCCCTGCTACATCCTGAACACGCCCTCCAGACTGCAGGCATCCCATGGCGACCCCCACCACGATCTCCCGCGGCGGCCAGATTTCCGGCACCGTCCTCTTTTACAACAAGCCGGAGCCGCTCTCCCCCGAGCTACACAAGGGCCTGGGCGTCAAGCGCCTGGATGGCCCCTTCAGCTTCGCGCGAACCGGCCACGCCGTACCGTTGACAGTGACCGAGTTCAGCATTGCTTGCCTGACCTATCCGATCATCTTCGTGGGCGAGGAAAAGACGCCCCTGGCGGTGATGGGGTTGAATGCCGAGCAGAACATGTTCCTGCGGGAGGATGGCCTGTTCGACCCCGGGATCTACGTTCCGGCCTATATCCGCCGCTATCCCTTCGTCTTCGCCAATGACGATGCCGCCCAGCAGTCGATCCTGTGCATCGACCGTTCCGCGGAGTTCGTCGTCGAGGGCGGCGACCTGCCCTTCTTCAATTCGGACGGCACGCCCAGCGAGTACACCCAGAACTGCATCGAGTTCTGCAACAACTACGAGATCGAGCGGCAGAAGACGATGAGCTTCATCCAGCTCCTCAAGGAACTCGACATCTTCGAAGTCAAAACCGCGACGCACACGCCGATAAACGAAGACGGCACGGCGGGGGAACCCCAGCAGATCGCCGAGTACTTCGGCATCTCCGAGGCCAAGCTCAATGCCCTGCCGCACGATAAGCTGGCCGAGCTTCGCGACAACGGCGCCCTTCAGCAGATCTACGCTCACCTGATCAGCCTGTTTGGCTGGGACCGGTTGGTGGCCCTGCAGATCTTCAAGATGTCCGAGGCCCAGGTCCTGGCCGCAGGCCAGGCGATCTAGCGCGCGAAGACGGAGCGGGTCAGGCAGGAGAAGACCAGCCGGCCCGCCTCGTCCAGCAGGTCATGCTGGGCGATGATTATGCCCTTGCCCTCGCCCACCGGGTCCTTGCCCATGATGGTCATGCGCCCGCGCAGCATCTCCCCTGCAGGGGGGTTGCGCACCCACCGCAGGGCATCCACGCCCAATCGCTTGGTCTGCGGCCAGCCGACCGTGGCGACCGCGTCGAGCCGGCTCCAGATGGCGTAGACCATGGCGTCCGGGGCGCCTCGCTCGGCGGGCCACCCCGGGGCGAAGGCCTCGATGAACTCTTCCAGCGCCCGGGTGTCGACGCGGACGTCGCCCAGGGCCACCACCCGCCCGATCTCGATCTCGTCAAACCTGCCCGGCACGCACGGCTCTCCCTCATCGCGGTTACCACTGACCGGGATCATGGCCGCAGGACGGACTGAAATCGACCCCCTGTGTCCGAAGCCCGCCGATTGCCATAATGGGGTGTGGACCCATATTAGACGCGGCCCCGGTCTGCGCGGCCCTTGGGGAAGCCTATGTTCAACAGATTGGTTGCCGGCCTGGTCGCCCTGGTCGCCCTGTCGGTCCTGCCCCCGTCACCTAGCCTCGCGGCCCCGGTCCGGTCAGGACACCTCGAGTCGGAACTGGTTTCCGCCTCCCGCGGGGTGTCGCCGGGCGGCGAGGTCCGCCTGGCCCTTCGCCAGAAGATCGACAAGGACTGGCACACCTACTGGCGCAACTCCGGGGATTCCGGCGCGCCGACGGAACTGGCCTGGACGCTTCCGCCGGGCGGGTCCGCAGGAGAACTCGTCTGGGCGCCGCCCGCCCGGACCCTCGTCGGCCCGCTGATGAACTATGGCTATTCCGGCGAGGTTCTCCTGCCGGTGACGGTCCGGGTGCCCGCCAGCGCCCGGCCCGGCGGTCAGGTGACTCTCCTGGCCAAGGCCGCCTTCCTCGTCTGCTCGGACGTCTGCATCCCCGAGGACGCAAATCTTTCCATCACCCTCGATGTGGTCTCCGGCCCGGCCCCTGCCGATCCTGTCTGGGGCCCGAGGATCGAGGCCGCCCTCGCCGCCGCGCCCCGGCCCGGTCAGGTCCAGGCCGTCCTCGCAACCGGACCCTCGGGCCTGCGACTGGCCGCCACGGGCGCGCCGATTGCCGGGGGCACCGCCCGGGCGGTCTACTTCTTCCCCTATGTGGGGGGTGTCATCGACCATGCGGCCCCCCAGGCCCTCGACCGGGGCCCGGAGGGGCTGACCCTCACCCTGAAGCCGGCCCCGGACGCCGCTGCGCCCACCAGCCTCTCCGGCGTCCTTGAGGTCGACGGCAAGGTCTACGAGGTCGACGCCCGGCCAGGTCCCATCCCCGCAGGCGCCTTGGGCCTTGGCCCGCCCCCCGCCGCTGCCAAGGCGACCGGCGGCGGCGGCGGTCTCCTGGGTGCCATCGCCTTCGCCTTCCTGGGCGGTCTCATCCTCAACCTCATGCCCTGCGTCTTCCCGATCCTGGCCATGAAGGCCGCCTCCCTGGCCGGGCATGGCCATGATCGTCGCGCTTCACGTTTCCAGGGCCTGGCCTTCCTCGCCGGGGTGATGGCCACCTTCCTCGGACTTGCGGCCCTGCTCCTGGTCGTACGGGCCGGCGGGGCCGCTGTGGGCTGGGGCTTCCAACTGCAATCGCCACCTGTGGTCTCCGCCCTCGCCCTGCTGATGCTGGCGGTGGGCCTCAACATGTCGGGCCTGTTCGAGATCGGGTCCTCCCTGCAGGGGATCGGCGCCGGCGCGGCCTCCCGGGGTGGTGGACTGGGGGCCTTCCTGACGGGCGCCCTCGCCGTTGTCGTCGCTGCACCCTGCACCGCGCCCTTCATGGCACCGGCCCTGGGTTGGGCCATGACCCAGCCGCCCGCCGCCTCGCTTGCGGTCTTCGCGGGCCTGGGCCTCGGCTTTGCAGCACCCTTCACCCTTGCCGCCATGGCGCCGGGACTATTGTCGCGCCTTCCCCGACCGGGTCCGTGGATGGAGACCTTCAGGCGGGTCCTGGCCTTCCCGATGTACGGCGCGGCTGGATGGCTGGCGTGGGTCCTCGCCGTTCAGGCGGGCTCGGACCTTTTGGCGCGCCTCCTGGCTGCAGCCGTCGCCCTGGCCTTCGCCTGCTGGCTCGCCGGTCTCGCCCAGGCCCGCTCTGCCCAGGGCCGGCCCGCGGGCCTCCAGGGGCTCGCCGCCCTGCTTATCGCCGTCCTCGCGGTCGCCGGTGCGGTCTGGCCCGGTGCCGCCGAGACCTCGGGTCCTGCCGGGTCCGGCGTATCCGGCGGTCTGGCCCACGAAGCCTATTCGCCCGAGCGCCTCGCGGCCCTGCGGGCCGAAGGCAAGGCCGTCTTCGTCGACTATACCGCCGCCTGGTGCGTCACCTGCCAGGTGAACGAGCGGGTCGCCTTTTCCACCCCAACGGCCGTGAACGCCTTCAAGTCCAGCGGTACGGTTTATCTTGTGGCGGACTGGACCCGGCGCGACAGTGTCATCGCGGCGGACCTGGCCCGGTTCGGCCGGGCGGGGGTTCCCCTCTACCTCGTCTATCCCGCCGGGGGTGGCGAGCCGAAGATCCTGCCCCAGCTCCTGACCCCGGACATCGTCGCCCGGGCCGTGAAGGAAGCCGCCAAGGGGTGAACACCATGACCGATCCCTGGGAGGCGCTCGCCGTCTCGGCGGCGGCGGACCCGCCCCTGCGTCGGCTTTTCGATATCGAGCCTGACAGGGTCCATGGCCTGACATTCGAAGCCTGCGGCCTTGCCCTCGACCTGTCCAAGCAGCCCTGGTCGCAGGCCACCTTCGCCCGCGCCCTGGACCTGGTCGCCGCCGCCGATCTTCCAGCCGCCCGCCAGGGTCTGTTTGCTGGCGAGCCGGTGAACGCCTCGGAAGGCCGGGCCGTGCTCCACATGGCCCTGCGCGCGCCGGAGGCCGGGCCCTGGACGGCCCTTGGCCAGGATGTCACCGACGAGGTCCGCTCCGCCCGGGACCGCATCCTCGCCTTCGCCGAGGAGGTCCGCGGGAAGGGCGAGATCGACGCCGTCCTGCATATCGGCATCGGCGGCTCGGACCTTGGGCCGCGTCTCGTCTGGGAGGCCCTGGCTCCGGTCGCCCCCGGGATTGACCTGCGTTTCGCCGCCAATGTCGATCCGTCCGAGATCACCGCCGCCCTCGCCGGCCTGGATCCGGCCCGGACCCTGGTGATGGTCGTCTCCAAGACCTTCACCACCCAGGAGACCCTGTTCAACGCCCGCGCCGCCCGCGCCTGGCTGGAGACGGCGCCGGGGGCGGGGTCCCGCCTCGTCGCCGTCACTGCCGCCCCGGAGGCTGCCGCCGCCTTTGGCGTCGCCCCAGAGCGTCTCTTCCCCTTCGCAGACTGGGTCGGGGGACGCTTCTCCCTGTGGTCGGCGGTGGGCCTGTCCTGCGCCATCGCCCTGGGGCCTGAGGCCTTTTCGGGCCTGCTTAGGGGTGCCGCGGCCATGGACGCCCACTTCCGCCAGGCCCCGGCCGGTGAGAACCTGCCCGTGGTCCTGGCCCTGGCTCATGTCTTCAACCGGGACATCCTCGGCCGCCCGGCCCGCGCGGTGGTTCCCTATGCCCGCCGCCTCAGGCTCCTGCCGGCCTTCCTTCAGCAGCTGGAGATGGAGTCCAATGGCAAGCGCGTGGGCCGCGACGGGCGTCCCGTCGCCCGGCCGACCGCCGGCGTGGTGTTCGGCGAGCCGGGCACCAACGGCCAGCACGCCTTCTTCCAGGCCCTGCACCAGGGGACCGACGTCATCCCCCTGGATATCCTCGCCGTCCGCCAGCCGGTGGAGGGGGACCCGGCCGCCCACCGCGCCCTCCTGGCCAACGCCGTGGCCCAGGCGGAGGCCCTGATGGCCGGACGGACCGAGGCCGAGGCCCTTCAGGCCGCTGGCGGCGATCCCGTGCTCGCCGCCCAGAGGGCCTTTCCCGGCGACCGGCCCTCAGGCTTCCTTTTGATGGAGCGGCTGGACCCGCCGACCCTCGGTGCCCTCCTGGCCCTGTTCGAGCACAAGGTCTTTGTCGAGGGTCTCCTGTGGGGGCTCAACAGCTTCGACCAGTGGGGTGTGGAGCTGGGCAAGGTACTGGCGGCGCGCATCCTTCCCGAGCTGGAGGGCGGCCCGGCTGGGATGCACGATCCCTCTACCGAGGCCCTGATCGCCCGCCTGCGCAGCGACTGAGTCCCGCGACGGGTTTACGCCTCCGGCGCCTCCGCTACAGTGATGGGAGAGGGGTGGCCAGCGCCCCCGCTGGAGGAGACACAAGGCCCATGTATCTCGCCGACCACGCGCGCCTGACCCCTGACAAGCCGGCCCTGATCTCGGCGGACACCGGCAGGGTCGTGACCTTCGCCCAGCTCGACGAGCGCGCCCTGAGGATAGCCAACCTGTTCCGTGACCGGGGCCTGAAGCGCGGCGACCACGTGGCCCTGCTGATGGAAAACAACCTCGCCTTCATGGATACAGTCTGGGCCTGCTTCCGATCCGGCCTCTACATCACCACCATCAACCGCTACCTGCCGGCAGACGAGACCGCCTACATCGTCAATGACTGCGGCGCGAAGGTCCTGGTCAGTTCCTTCGCCAAGCGCGAGATCGCCGAGGGCCTGGCCGACCTGATCCCGGCCTGTCCGATCCGCCTGATGGTCGATGGCGTCATCCCGGGCTGGGAATCCTACGAGGCCGCCCGCGATGGCGCCTCGCCTGCCCCCCTCGACAGGGAGTGGGTGGGCGACTCCATGCTCTACAGCTCGGGCACAACGGGCCGTCCCAAGGGCATCCTGCGCCCCCTGCCGGAGGTGAGCCCCGCCGAGGCCTTCGCCCTGCGGCAGCAGGCGAACCGCTACGAATTCAGCCCCGAGACCGTTTACCTGTCACCAGCGCCCCTCTACCACGCCGCCCCCCTGGCCTACGTGGTCACCGTCCAGTCCTTCGGTGGGACGGTGGTGATGATGGAGCGCTTCGACGCCGAGCGGTCCCTCGAACTCATCCAGGACTACCGGGTTACCCATTCCCAATGGGTGCCCACCATGTTCGTGCGCATGCTCAAGCTGCCGGAAGAGGCCCGCCGGGCCTTCGACGTCTCCAGCCTGCGGGTCGCCATCCACGCCGCGGCGCCCTGCCCGGTGGAGGTCAAGCGTCAGATGATCGACTGGTGGGGGCCGGTCCTCTACGAATACTACGCGGGCACCGAAGGGTCGGGCTCGACCTTCATCGACAGCGAGGACTGGCTGAAGCACCCCGGCTCGGTGGGCCGTGCGGCGGTGGGCGTCCTGCATGTCTGCGACGAGGCGGGAAACGACCTGCCTCCCGGTGAGACGGGGCTGGTCTATTTCGAACGCGAAATCCCCACCTTCGAGTACCACAACGACCCCGAGAAGACCCGGTCCGCCCGCCATCCACTCCATCCCGGCTGGAACGCCCTGGGTGACGTCGGCCACCTGGATCCGGACGGCTATCTCTATCTCACCGACCGCAAGGCCTTCATGATCATCTCTGGCGGGGTGAACATCTATCCCCAGGCCATCGAGGACGCCCTGATTACCCATCCCAAGGTCGCCGATGTGGCGGTCTTCGGGGTGCCCGACCCCGAGATGGGCGAGGCGGTCAAGGCGGTGATTGAGCCGGCCCCCGGCGTGGCGCCCACCGAGGCGCTCGCTGCGGAGCTCATGCAGTACGCCCGTGAGCACCTGGCCCACTACATGGCACCGCGTTCCCTCGACTTCATCGAGGAAATGCCCCGCCTGCCTACGGGCAAGCTCTACAAACGCATCCTCCGCGACGCCTACTGGCAGGGCGATCGCAAGATCTGACGTCAAAAGGAAAGACCCCCATGCAGGACCTCGCGGGAAAGACCGCCTTCATCACCGGCGGGGCCAGTGGCCTCGGCCTGGCCATGGCGCACGCCTTCGGCGCTGCGGGCATGAATGTAATGCTCGCCGATATCGAGGCCGAGCCCCTGGCCCGTGCCGTGGCCGAGCTTGAGGCCCGGCAGGTGCGCGTCGCCGCCGTCCAGTGCGATGTCACCGACCGCGCTGCCCTGGTCGCCGCCGCCCGGGAAACGGTCTCCGCCTTCGGCAAGGTCCACGTCTTGTGCAACAACGCCGGTGTCGGCTCCGGCGGTCCCGTGGACGAGGTAAAGCCCTCCGACTGGGACTGGACCTTCCAGGTCAACCTCATGGGGGTGATCTACGGCTTGGAGGCCTTCCTGCCCCACATCCGCGCTCACGGCGAGGGCGGGGCCATCATCAATACCGCCTCCATGGCCGGCCACATATCGCCTCCGGGCATGGAGGCCTACAGCGCCTCCAAGTTCGCGGTGGTGGCCCTGACCGAGGGCTGGGCGGCCCAGCTGGCGGCCGAGAACATCCAGGTCCAGGTCCTCTGCCCGGGCTTCGTGCGCACCGGCATCAACCAGTCGGGACGCAACCGCCCGGCGAAGTTCGGCGGTCCCCAGATGCGGGAAATCGTCCCGGACGACCGGGTCGCCAATGGCATTGATCCGGCCCGGGTCGGCGCCCGGGTGCTGGAGGCCCTGCAGGCCGGCGACCTCTACATCTTCACCCATCCGGACATGCGCCCCTTCGTCCAGATGCGGTTCCAGAAGATCATGGAGGGGTTCGATTCCGCCGATCACAGTACCGCCCTGTCCGGCCTGGAATACCGTACGCCGGACCTCAACCTCCTGCCCTGATCCCCGTCCGTCCGGCCCCCGGGGCTGGACGGCCCGGCGGCGATGGGCTAGGGACCCGGCCCATGTTCCGTCAGGTTCATCATCACGGCCTCCACCATCCGACCTGTGAAAGCGGGAGCGGGCGAGTGCGTTCGGCCTGATCGAACCTCCGGCGCCGGCCCCCGCGCATTGCGGACGGGCCCGGCCGGCGGCTCCGTCCCTGGCAAACCCAAGGGATAGGAAATGACCACCTCCACGACTGACATCGTCCCCGACGGGGAGACGCCCCGCCCCGAAACCCGACCTGAGGCCCGCGCCCCCCGCGGCTTCATGGACCGGCGCGCCCGCGACCTTGCCGCCGAGCGCCGCATCCTGACCCGTGTTTCCGAGGTCTACGAGCGTTACGGCTTTGAGGCCCTCGACACGGGCGCCCTGGAGTATGCCGACGCCCTGGGCAAGTTCCTGCCCGACGCTGACCGCCCAAATGAGGGCGTGTTCGCCCTGCAGGACGACGACGACCAGTGGATGGCCCTGCGCTACGACCTCACCGCGCCCCTGGCCCGGTTCGTCGCCCAGAACCGCGAGGTCCTGACCAAGCCCTTCCGCCGCTATGCCTTTGGCCCGGTCTGGCGGAACGAGAAGCCCGGCCCGGGCCGGTTCCGCGAATTCACCCAGTGCGATGCCGATACGGTGGGTTCGGCCCGGCCCGAGGCCGACGCCGAGATCATCGCCATGGCCGCCGAGGGCCTGGCTGCCGCCGGCCTGCCCGAGGGCGGCTACGTCCTGCGGATCAATAACCGACGGCTCCTGAACGGCCTCCTCGAACGGGCCGGCGTGGCCGACGAAGGCCAGAAGCTCGCCGTCCTTCGGGCGGTGGACAAGCTGGACCGGCTGGGTCCCGAGGGGGTTGGCCTGCTGCTGGGCGAGGGCCGCCGCGACGAGTCCGGCGCCTTCACCCGCGGGGCGGGGCTGGCCACCGCCGCCGTCGACTCCGTCCTGGCCTTCACTGCTGCCGGGGCCGGGGACCGGGCCGAGACCCTGCGACGGATCGCCGAGGTGATTGGCGGCTCGGCCGAGGGCGACGCTGGCCTTGCGGAACTGGCGGGCATAGACAAGGCCCTGGCCAGCATGGGCGTCGGCGCGGACCGGGCGGTCTTCGATCCGTCAGTGGTCCGAGGGCTAGAGTACTACACCGGCGCCGTCTTCGAGGCCGAGCTACGGCTGGAGACCCTGGACGAGAAGGGCCAGCCCGCTCGCTTCGGTTCGGTGGGCGGCGGGGGCCGGTACGACGACCTGATCGCCCGCTTCACTGGCGAACGCACTCCTGCCACGGGTTTCTCCTTCGGCGTCTCCCGCCTTGCAGCCGCCCTGCGCGCCGCCGGCCAGGACGCCAGCCAGCAGGCGAGGGGCCCGGTGGTGGTCATCGCCTTCTCCCCCGATGACATGGGCGCCTATTTCGCCGTGGCCGCCGAGCTGCGGGCTGCGGGGATCGCTGCCGAGGTCTACCTGGGCGGCTCAGGCATGAAGGCCCAGATGAAGTACGCCGATCGCCGGCTCTCGCCCGCGGCCGTCATCCTCGGGGGTGACGAGATCGCCGCGGGAACCGTCACGGTGAAGGACCTGGACCTCGGCCGCGCCCTGGCCTCCGACGTCACCGACAACGCCGCCTGGCGGGCAGATCGACCTGGCCAGCAGACGGTCCCCCGGGACCAGGTGGTCTCCGTCGTACGACGCATCCTCGGAGACGCGCCGTGATCCAGGAGCCGCCCTTCCCCGCCGATCGCCTTGAGGCCCTGCGCGCGCCCTTCCGCGAGACCGGTGCCATCTGGGTCCAGCCACCGGTGTTACAGCCCCTGTCCCTGGTGCTTGACCTCGCCGGAGAGGCCCTTCGCTCCCGGCTCTTCGTCCTGCAGGCGGCCGCCGGCCAGGAGGTCTGCCTGCGTCCCGACTTCACCACCCCTGTCGCGCGCCTGCACCTGGCCTCGGGCGCGACCGGAGGCAACTATGCTTATGAGGGCCTGGTCTTCCGCGCCTCCGAGGACGAGGCGGAGGAAGTCCTGCAGATCGGGATCGAGCGGTTCGCAGCCGCCAGCGACCGGCCCGCCAGAGCAGGTCCACCAGTTCGGCATCGTCGGCGGGCCGCCAAGGCAGGAGGGCGCGGCGATCTCTCCCTCCGGTTGGGCGACGCGGGCCTGTTTGGCGCCTTCTTGGACGCGCTGGGCCTTCACCCGGCCCAGGCCTCGCGGCTGACCCGCAGGGTTGGGCGCCCCTCCCGGCTCGCCGCGGAGCTGGAGCGGAACGGACAGGCGGAGGATCGGTCCGGAGCGGGGGAGGGCGTCCTGTCCGGACGCCTCGCCGCCCTGCCCCCGGGAGAGGCTTCCGCCCTCCTCGAGGAAGTCTGGACCCTCGCCGGGATCACCCCGGTCGGAGGCCGCACCGCCACAGAGATCGCAGCCCGCCTGGTCACCCGCTCGGACGCCTCCCGCGCGCCGGCCCTGTCGCCCGGACAGGTCGAGGCGGTCCGGGCCTACCTGTCCGTCAGCGGGCCCCCACGGGCGGCGTTGGCGCAGATTTCAGGCCTGGCATCCCCCGCCGCCGCCCTTCGGGCGCACCTGGCGGACTGGGAGCGCCGACTGGACCGGATCGAGGCCGCCTCGGCGGGCGCCGCGCCGGCCGTCTTCGATGCCGCGCCCCCAGGCGATTTCGCCTATTACGATGGCCTCGTGATCGAGATCGTGTCGGAAGCCCTCGGCCCGGCGCGGCCCGTCGCGGTGGGTGGGCGCTATGACAGCCTGCCGGCCCGGCTCTCCGGCGGGTCCAACGGCGGCGGATCGGCGCTCGGAGGTATGATCCGGCCGGGCCGGGCCCTTGTGGAGGTGGGACAATGAGCGACCCCCTGATCCTGGCCATACCGTCCAAGGGACGCCTCAAGGACCAGGTCGAAGCCTGGCTCCAGGACTGCAGCCTCGGCCTCGACATGAGCGGGGGCGATCGCGGCTACAGGGCGCGCCTGCGCGGTGCCGACGGCGTCCAGGTCCGCCTGCTCTCGGCCGGCGATATCGCCGAGGCCCTTGTGGCCGGGGACGTCCACCTGGGCGTCACCGGTGAGGACCTCCTCGGGGAACAGGGGCCGGGGTCCGCCGAGGCGACCCTTCTGCTCCGTCCCCTGGGCTTCGGCCGGGCCGACCTCGTGGTCGCTGCCCCCCGCAGCTGGCTCGACGTGTCCGTCATGTGCGACCTGGAGGACGTGGCCCATGAGCGACTGGTCCGGACCGGCCGCCGGCTGAGGGTGGCGACCAAGTACTTGGCCCAGACCCGTGAATTCTTCGCCCGCCACGGAATCGCCGACTACCGGATCGTGGAGTCGGGGGGTGCCACCGAAGGCGCCCCGGCCGCCGGGATCGCCGACATCATCGTCGACATCACCACGACGGGGGCCACCCTCCAGGCCAATGACCTGAAGATCCTGGAGGACGGTGTCATCCTGAGGAGCCAGGCCCACCTCGCCGCTGGCCTTCGGGCGGACTGGACCCCGGGGGGGCTCGCTGCCGCCGAGTCGCTGATCCGGATCTTCGAGGCCCGGGCTGCCGCCCACGCCTCGGCCACCCTCATCTGGCCCGGCGGCGACGACGATCCGATCCTGCCCGAACTTGAGGCCCTGGGGGCCGTCCGCCGGCCCAACGGGCTTCTCGCACCTCTGGCGCTGGTCCCCCGGATTGCGGAGCGTCTGACTTCGGCGGGACGGGGTCCGGTTACCGCCTCCCGGCCGGACTTCGTCTTCGAGACGGCCTGTCCGCCTTGGGACGGGCTCCGGGCCGCTCTGGAAAAAACTGACAAACGAGTCAGATAAACCCGGGTCTGTCTCCAACGGCTGGCCTTGAATTAGGGCAGTGGTTGACAGGGTCCCGAATTTGGCCTCAATTCGTCTTAATCGAGAGACACGACGGCATTCGACCATCGATCTCCGGCGTTTCGGGGAGGAAACGCCCTTCTAGATTCGGAGCTGCAGAGCTCAAACAACCCGCCGCAAGGCGGGTTGTTTTTTGCCCGCCCTCAGTATCTTGACGGAGTTGTCAGTTTCGGGGGGTTGTCGCCAGACCCGGGCTCGGCCACTGCCGCCCGCAGGGGTTGCGTGCGGTTCCTGTCGCCAGACCGCTGCGAAAGCCCCGAAACCGCCAGTCCGTCTTTAGCTGGAGCCCCCATGTCCATGCCAAGTCCCAGGGTCGTCATCGTCGGTGCCGGCCCGGCAGGTCTCATGGCCGCTGAGATGCTCGCCCGCGGCGGGGCCCGGGTCGTGGTGCACGAACGCATGCCCAGTCCGGCGCGGCGCCTGCTGATGGCCGGGCGCGGAGGTCTCAACCTGACCCACTCCGAGGGCCTGACCGAGATGATCGCCCGTTACGCCGGCCGGTCGGGGACCCTCGCCCCCCTGCTGGAGGCCTTTCCGCCGCAGGCCTTGCGCGACTGGGCCGAAGGCCTGGGCCAGGACACCTTCGTCGGCTCCAGCGGCCGGGTGTTTCCACGCCGCCTGAAGGCCTCGCCCCTTGTCCGGGCCTGGCTGGCCCGGCTTGACAGCCTGGGCGTGGAGCTTCGGCTTCGCTCAACCTGGACGGGCTGGGACGGGGAGGGCCGACCCACCTTCCGCCAGGCCGGGGGCGAGGACACCCCCGAGGCGGCCGACGCCCTGCTGCTTTCCATGGGGGGCGCAAGCTGGCCCCGGCTGGGCGCGGACGGCGCCTGGGTTACGACCCTTGCCGCGGCGGGCGTGGCGTCTTCGCCCCTGCGGCCTGCCAACTGCGGATTCGTCGCAGACTTCAGCCCGTCTTTTCCCGGCGACCATGCAGGTCGTCCCCTAAAGGGTGTCGAGGTCCGGTTCGCCGGGCGCGCGGTGCGAGGCGAGGTGATGCTGACCCGGCAGGGGATCGAGGGCGGCGCCGTCTACGCCCTTTCGGCCGCCCTCCGGGACGCGGTGGAGACGAGGGGCGAGGCCATCGTCGAGATCGACCTCAGGCCAGGCCGCAGCCCCGAAGATCTTGTCGCCAGGCTGGCGCGTACCGACCGGAAGGCCAGCCTCTCAAACCGCCTCCGCAAGGCCTTGGCCCTGTCGCCGCAAGAGATCGGGCTCCTCCGCGAAGCGGGGCCGCCCACCTCGGACCTGGAAGTCCTGGCGGCCCGCATCCGATCGATTCCCCTGCGCCTGGTTGCGACCACGGGGCTGGAACGCGCTATCTCCACCGCCGGCGGTGTCCGGTTCGAGGATCTCGACCCGGGCCTTCAACTCCGGACCCGGCCGGGGGTCTGGATCGCCGGGGAGATGCTCGACTGGGAGGCGCCCACGGGGGGCTATCTCCTGCAGGCCGTCTTCGCCACAGGCGTCCACGCCGCCCGGGACATCCTCTCCCAGCGGGGATGAACCCCTACCAGATTCGGGCCCGTGTCTCCGGGGGCAGGTACATGCCGTCCCCCGGCTTCACACCGAAGGCCCGGTAGAAGGCGTCGACATTGCGCATCGGGACGTTGACGCGCGCCCGGGGTGGCGAATGGGGATCGGTCGACAAAAGCTGGCGGGCCCTGTCCTCCCGCACCTTGGAGCGCCAGACCTGGGCCCATCCGTAGAACACCCTCTGCTCTCCGGTGAGCCCATCGATCACCGGGGCTGGCGCACCCTTCAGGGAGGTCCGGTAGGCGTCCAGGGCCAGGAGGACCCCGCCCAGGTCGGCGATGTTCTCGCCCATGGTCAGTTCGCTCTTGATGAAGGCGCCGGGCAGGGCCTCGAAGGCGGAGTACTGAGCACCCAGCTTGGTCGCCTCGATGGTGAAGCGCTTGGCGTCCTCGGGGGTCCACCAGTCGGATAGCCGGCCGTCGCCGTCGGACTTTCGGCCCTGGTCGTCGAATCCATGGGTGATCTCATGGCCGATCACACCGCCGATCCCGCCGTAATTGATGGCCATGTCGCCGTTGGGGTCGAAGAAGGGCGGCTGCAGTATGGCCGCCGGGAAGACGATCCCGTTCCGGGTCGAGGAATAGTAAGCGTTTACCGTCGCTGGGGTCATGCCCCACTCCTTCCGGTCGACCGGCTGGTCGAGGCGGGCGACGCGGCGGTTCCAGTCCCACTGGCGCGAGCGGCTGACGTCGCCGAACAGGTCGCCAGGCGTCATCTCCAGCCCGGAATAGTCCCGCCAGGTCTCGGGATAACCGATCATAACATTGAACTTGGACAGCTTCTCGAGCGCCTTGGCCCGCGTCTCGGGGGTCATCCACGAGACGGTCTCGATCCGGCCCCGCATGGCGGTCTTGATGTCGGCGACCAGGCCTTCCATCAGCGCCTTGGACTGCGGGGGGAAGTAGGCAGCCACATAGTCACGGCCCAGGGCCTCTCCCAGCTGGTCGTCCACCAGGGTCACGGCGCGCTTCCAGCGCGGCTGCTGTTGCGGCTGACCGGTCAGCGCCTTGCCGCGGAACTCGAAATTGGCCTGGTCGAAGGCCGGGGCGAGGTAGGGCGCGGCCTCATCGGTCAGGCTCAGGGCCATGTAGGCCTTGAGGGTCGAGAGGGGGGTCTCGGCGAAAATCTTGGCGATCTCGGGGAAGGCGCCCTGTTCCCGCACCACCATCCGCTTGGCCCCGCCCAGGCCTGCAGCCTTGAGGTAGTCCGCCCAGGGGAAGCCAGCGGCGGTCCGGGACAGTCCGGCAAGGTCCGTGGCGTTGTAGGTGCGGTCGCGGTCCCGGCGCTGGGCGCTGGTCCAGGACGCCTTGGCGATCCGGGTCTCGAAGGCCAGGATTGCATCTGCGGATCTGGCGGCATCCGGCCAGCCGGCGAGACCCAGCATGCGCTCTACATAGGCCCGGTACTCTGTCCTCTGTCGCGTGAAACGCGGCTCCAGGTAGTAGTCGCGGTCCGGAAGGTTGAGGCCGGACTGGCCAAGGTAGACGGCGTAGGCCTGCGGGTTGCGGGCGTCATCTGCGACATTGACCGAGAAGATGGATCCGCCAAACCCGCCCGCGGTCTTGCCCATGAGCCGCGCGATGTCCCGCCGGTTGCCGGCCGCGCGGATTTCCGCCAGGGCGGGCTGGATGGGCCGCGCGCCCAGGGCGGTCACGGCCTGCTCGTCCATGAAGTTACGATAGAGGGTCGCCAGGCGCTGGCGGTCAGCCGAGGGCGCCGGATCGGCGGCGGCGGTCTCCAAGACGGCGTGCATCCGGTCCACCGAGAGTTCGCGCAGGCCGTCGAAGGCCCCGAAGCTCGACCGGTCCGCCGGGATGACCAGCCGATCGACATAGGCGCCATTGGCGTGGGCGAAGAAGTCCCCGCCAGCGGGGGTCGCCGGATCGCGTCCGGACATGTCGAAACCCCAGCTGCCCATGCGGGGCGCGCTGAGGTCGGCCGCCAGGGCCGGCGGTGCCAGGGCCGACAGGACGAGGGCGGCGGCCCCAAGGACGAGGCGGTGGCGGGACAGGGACATCAGCAACTCTGGTCTTCGACAGGTCGGGGCGCGAATAATGCCGCTGAACCGAGGCTGCGGCATCCATTTTCTGGCGCCTGGGCGATTCCTGACCGCTCTGATCGAGGACGAAGTTGCGGCGGGGTCGCGCACCCCGGTGTCCTGAGCCATAGTCCGGTCTGACGAGGAGAACCATGGCGCCCCCGGCTCCCGGAGATTTCAAAGACGTCGTCCTGTTCCTGGCGACGGCGGGCATAGTGGTTCCCCTGTTCCGTCGCTGGCGGATCAGCCCGGTGCTGGGCTTCCTCGTGGCGGGCGTCCTGCTCGGACCTTCCGGACTGGGCGCCCTGGGCGCGCGCGCGCCCTGGGTGGCTGAGCTCACCATCAATTCACCCCGGGAACTGGCCCAGCTGGGCGAGCTGGGCGTGGTCTTCCTTATGTTCATGATCGGGCTCGAACTGTCCTGGGCCCGGCTCTGGCTCATGCGACGCTATGTCTTCGGCCTGGGTACCCTGCAGGTCCTCGGCTGCGGGCTGATCGTCGGCCTGACGACCTATCTCCTCGGGGCCTCCCCCGCCGCCTCCGCCGCCGTCGGCGCGGCCATGGCGCTTTCGTCCACCGCCGTGGTCATGCCCATCCTCACGCAGAGTCGTCGCCAGCATGTCCAGGCCGGGCGGATCACCTTCGCTGTGCTCCTGTTCCAGGATCTCGCCGTCGCGCCCATACTGATCACGCTTTCCCTCCTCGGCCGCGAGGACGGCGCGGGCCTGTCGCCCGACTTGCTCCTCAGCTTCGCGCCGGCTGTCGCCGCAGTCGCCGGCCTGGTCGGATTCGGCAGGTTCCTCCTGCGACCCATGATGCGGTCGGTGGCCAAGGCGCGGAGCGAGGAGCTGTTCATGGCCGCCTGCCTCCTGGTGGTCCTGGGGTCCGGCCTGCTGGCGGCGTTCGCCGGCCTCTCCATGGCGCTCGGTGCCTTCGTCGCCGGCCTGCTCCTGGCCGAGACCGAATTCCGCCATGAGGTCGAGCAGGTCATTGAGCCCTTCAAGGGCCTACTGCTCGGGCTCTTCTTTCTCGCCGCCGGGATCGGCCTGGATGTCGGCCTGATTCTCGAGGAGCCCCTCCGGGTCGCTGGGGTCACCTTCGGCCTCATGGGCCTGAACGCCGCCCTGATCTTCGGGCTTGCCAGAGGGTTTGGCCTGAAATGGCGGTCGGCCGTGGAAACCGCCCTGCTCCTGGCGGCCAGCGGGGAATTCGCCTTCGTGATCCTCGGCTCGGCCATGGCCCAGGGACTGGTTCCCGAGGCCCTGGGGCAAAGCCTGCTGGTCTCGGCGACCCTGTCCATGATGTGCATCCCGGCCCTTGCCGCCCTGGGGCTGCGAATTGCCGGCCGCGCCGTCGCCGGCGTCGCCGAGGCTGCTGGCCCCGCGGAGGCCGGGGAAGGGCGAATCCTGCTGGTCGGCTTCGGCCGGGTCGGCCGGCTGGTTGGAGAGATGCTCGACCGGCACGGCCTGCCCTGGTCGGCGATCGACCAGGATGCAGGTGTGGTCGAACAGGGGCGCAGGGCCGGGCACAGCCTCTACTTCGGAGACGCCCTGCGTGCTGGCTTCCTGGAGCGCTGTGGCCTGGATTCGGCCCGGGCCCTCGTCGTTACCGCCGACGCCGACGGGGATGACGTCGGTGCCGTCGAGGCCCTGGTCTCCCTCGTCCGTGACCGCAGGCCGGACCTGATCATCGTCGCGCGGGCGCGGGATAGCCGTCAGGCCCTGCGTTTATATGACCTGGGGGTGAGCGATGCGGTGCCCGAGACGGTGGAGGCCAGCCTCCAGCTGTCAGAGGCGGTCCTGTTGGGCGTCGACCTCCCCGCCGGGCCTGTAATCGCCTCAATCCACGAAAGACGGGACGCCTTCCGGCGGGAACTCAACCCCAGGGATGGATTGCGCTCATGAGGTCCTGGCGGTCCCGGAGCCTTGGGCTTCCCGCTTTCGCTCCCGAAAGCGAAGCGCAAAAACAAGTTAGTGTTGCACTCTCGACACTTCCACGACATGTCGAGGGTGGTATACGAAACGTTAGGTGTCAGAGGTGGCACCTTTGGGCAAGAGAGGGCTCTGATATGAAAATCAAACTTCTGGCTGGGGCGGCTCTTGCCGCTGTCGCCATCGCTTCCGGGGCTTCTGCCCGTGAAGTTGGCTGGTACGGCGCTGTCGACGCTGGCTACCATTGGCCGATGGGCATCGACGGGACGTCGAGCAACAACGCTGCCAATGGCAAGCCCTACGACTGGACGATCAGCTCGGCAGAAGACTGGGCCGGCTTCGCCCGTCTCGGCTACCAGGTGTCCAGCCACTGGCGCGTGGAACTCGAGGGCGGCTACCGCCCCGGCAAGGTGGACTCCGTCCGCGGCGGTGCCAGCAATGCCATCCTCGGCCTCTGCGCCCCCGGCGTAGTCCGTACGACGGCGGCCCCGAACTGCGGTTCGCCCAATGGCGACCTGACGTCGATCACCGGCATGGGCAATGTCCTCTATGACTTCCTGCCGGACTCCGTGTTGAACCCCTTCATCGGCGCGGGTGTCGGCATCAATAACGTCAAGGCTGACACCATCGTGGGCCAGTTCTCGACCATCACCCCGGTCGGCCCCGCGGCCACGGCGGCGAACCCCGCCTGGCAGAACCTGACCATCGACGATAGCGACACCGCCTTCGCTTGGCAGGGCATCGCCGGCGTGGCCTGGGCCGTCACCGACCGCCTGGATGTGGATCTGACCTACCGCTACCTCAGCGGTTCGGACGTGACCTTCGCCTCCAAGGGCACCAACGCCCTGCAGCCCGGCGCCTTCGCCGGCGCTTATGAGGACCAGTCCCTGACCGTGGGCC
>NZ_JBAXIM010000039.1:0-19867 GCF_037138395.1 Phenylobacterium sp. | reverse complement strand
TTCAGCGATCCGGTGGGGTAGTAGAGCCCGCCATGGACGACCTCGGAGTTCCGCGCCGAGACCCCTTCGCCGATCCGCGGACCGGCCTCCAACACCACGGTCGACTGGCCGCGCCTGGCCAGGGCGTAGCCGCAGGCGAGCCCCACGGCACCGGCCCCCACCACCACAGCGTCAAAGTCGAATGCGGACATGCCCGTCGCCTAAACCAGTCCAGCGGGAAAGCAAGTCGCCGGGGCCTTTTTGGTCTGGTGTTGCGTGTGACCGCCATTTCGGGGCACAAGCCTGCGCTTTGCGGCTTGGTTAGGGTCCCGCCCGGTAGATCCATGCTCAAATGACGCAAGGAGAGTGCGTGACCGAGTCCCTGGACGCCATCGACGCCCGAATCCTGGACCTGATCCAGAACGACGCCGGCCTGTCCGTCGCCGAAATCGCCGATCGGGTAGGCCTGTCCTCCAGCCCCTGTTGGCGCCGGATCAAGCGCCTGGAGGACACCGGCGTGATCCAGCGGCGGGTGACCATCCTTGACCGGGGGAAGCTCGGCCTTTCCTTCGAGGTCTACTGCACGGTCAAGCTGGCCCTGCCGACCAAGGACAATCTCGATGCCTTCGACCGGGCGATCATGGACATGCCCGAGGTGGTGCAATGCGCCACCGTGACGGGATCGGCGGACTATGAACTGAGGATCGTCACCCGCGACATGCCCGCCTTCGACGCATTCCTCAGGGGCACCCTGCTATCCCTGGGCCTGGTCTCGAACATCGAGAGCCGGATCGTCATCCGGTCCGTGAAGAACACCACGGCGGCACCGCTGGGCCTCATCACCCCGCACGTGGCCAGCTAGGTCCAGCAAAGGCGTCAGGTCAGGCCGGCGAGACCGCGGCGCGTCTGGACAAGGTATTCGATCCCGGTCCAGACCGTCAGCAGGGCTGCGACCCAGACCAGCCCCAGGGGTAGGAGGGGCGGAAGAAAGGGCACCAGGCCCGTCCCCAGCATGGCCGCCAGGGCGACGAGTTGCACCGCCGTCTTCCACTTGGCGAGACCGGTCACCGGAAGCTTCAGCCCCCGGGCGGCGCCAACCTCGCGCAGGGCGCTGACGGCGAACTCCCGGAACAGGATCAGACCCGCCGGAAGCGCAAAGGCCGGACCGGCCCCCGCCGCCAGGAGACCAATCACAGCCCCGCAGACCAGGATCTTGTCGCCAATCGGATCCAGGATGGTGCCCCAGACGGTGATGGCGTCGAACCGGCGGGCCAGCCAGCCGTCGAGGAAGTCCGTCACCGCCGCGATCCCGAAGGCCCAGAAGGCAAAGGCCCCCAGCTGGCCCCCGGGGTCCCGGCCGGCGCCGATGGCCACCAGGGCGGCGAACATGGCCAGGGTCAGGAGGATTCGACCGATGGACAGGATGTTGGGCAGGGCCTTCATCAGCGCTCCTTGTGGAAGGCGGCGAATATGCGTTCGGCAAGGGCGAGACTGACGCCCTCCACCTTTTCCAGGTCGTCGGTAGAGGCCCGGGCCACGCCGGCGGCGGACCCGAAGGCGTGCAGAAGGGCCCGCTTGCGGCCGGGGCCGATCCCGTCGATCTCGTCGAGGGGGTTACGCCGCATGTCCGCCGCCCGGCGCGCCCGGTGACTGCCGATGGCATAGCGGTGGGCCTCGTCCCGGAGCCTCTGCAGGAAGTAGAGGATGGGGCTCTTGGGCTCCAGCATGAAGGGCGGCTGGCCGGGCAGGAAGAAGCGCTCGAGGCCAGCGTCCCGGTCCGGACCCTTGGCCACGCCGATCACGGGAATATCGTCGACCCCCAACTCGGTCAGGATCTCCAGGGCCGCACTCAGCTGGCCACCACCGCCGTCGATCAGCACTAGGTCCGGCCGCACCGTGGTCTCGCCGGAGCCGCCTTCCCGAACCAGCCGGCCAAACCGTCGCCGGAAGACCTCCCGCATCATGCCGTAGTCGTCGCCAGGGGTCAGGTCCGTGCTGCGGATGTTGAACTTGCGGTACTGGGCCTTCTGGAAACCCTCTGCGCCGGCCACGACCATGCCGCCGACCGCGTTGGTCCCCATGATGTGGCTGTTGTCGTAAATCTCGATCCGCTGGGGCGGCGCATCCAGGCCAAAGGCCTCGGCGACCCCCGCCAAAAGCCGGGTCTGGGCAGACCCCTCCGCCAGCCTTCGGCCCAGGGCCTCCCGGGCGTTGGTCACGGCCTCGTCGACCAGGGCACGCTTCTCCCCCCGCTCGGGCCGGCGAATCTCGACCCTGCGCCCGGACTTCAAGGTGAAGGCCTCGGCCAGGAGGTCCCGGTCGTCCGGCTCGCAGCTCACCAGGATGAGCTTGGGGATCGTCCGGTCGTCGTAGAACTGGCCGATGAAGGCCGCCAGTATGGTCGGGTCCGGATCGGTGCGGTCGATCCGCGGGAAATAGGCGCGGTTGCCCCAGTTCTGCCCCGCCCGGAAGAAGAAGACCTGGACACAGGCCTGACCGCCATCGCTGTGCAGGGCGAAGATATCCGCTTCCTCGAGGCTCTCGGGATTGACCAGGGTCTCCTGGCTGACCGCGGCGAGGGCGCGGATGCGATCCCTCAGGCGGGCCGCCTGCTCGAACTCCATGTCGTCGGAGGCCACCTGCATCGCCTCCGAAAGCCGGGTCATCACCGCCCGGCTCCGGCCGCGCAGGAAGTCCTCGGCCTGGTCGACGAGGGCGGCATAGTCCTCAAGGCTGACGACGCCTGTGCAGGGGGCCGCGCAGCGGCGGATCTGGTGCAGCATGCAGGGCCGGGTCCGGCTTTCGTAGACGCTGTCCGTGCAGGACCGCAGGAGGAAGGCCTTCTGCAGGGTGTTCAGGGTGCGGTTCACGGCGTTCGCCGAGGCGAAGGGCCCGAAATAGTCACCCTTCAGGGTGTGAGCGCCCCGGTGCTTGCGCAGCTGGGCGGCAGGGTGTTCCCGCCGGATGACAATTTCTGGAAAGCTCTTGTCGTCCCTCAGCAGCACGTTGAAGCGCGGCTTCATCTGCTTGATCAGGTTGATCTCGAGCAGGAGGGCGTCGGTCTCGGTCCGGGTGGTCACGAACTCCATGGCCCGGGTCAGGTCGACCATCAGGGCAATGCGCTGGGTGTGGAACCGCCCCTGGGCGTATTGCAGGACCCGCTTCTTCAAGGAGCGGGCCTTGCCGACATAGAGGACCTCGTCCCCCGCCCCGATCATCCGGTAGACCCCGGGCGCATCGGGCAGGCGCCGGACGTGGTCGCGGATCAGGTCGGCCCCGGTAAGGGGCGCGCCTTCGACCTGGGCAGGGGGTTCGGCGTCCGCGGACATGTCTCCGGTATAGTCGACTCCCGCCCCTCTGGGGACCCCGGGGGCGGGAGCGCAGGTCAGTTCGGCGGGAGGAGACCCCTGAGAGCCTCCAGATAGGCGGCGAAGGCGGTGCGGCCGGGGTCCGTGATCCGGACGGTGGTGAGAGGCTTGCGCACCGAGAAGGTCTTCTCGATGGCGACATATCCCGCCTGCTCTAGCTTCCTGAGGTGGACGGAGAGGTTGCCGTCGGTGGCCGAGAGATGGCCCTTCAGCTCCCCGAAGTCCGCCGATCCGGCGCCGGCGAGGTAGGCCATGACCCCGAGGCGAACCCGGCCGTGAATCACCTCGTCGAGGCGTTCGATATTGAACCCGTCGCTCACACCCGCGTGTCCAGGCGCATCAGGACTAGACCGGGAGCCAGGCCAAGGATGAAGAAGGCGGCAGCGTAGGCCAGCCAGAGGGCCGCCCCCTCGCCGATGCCCACCACGCTGATGGCTGTAGCGAAGCTGACAAGGCCGATGCCTCGAAGCCATGCCGTCCGGCAAATCTGGGCGGCGGCGGTCCAGCACAGGCCGTAGAGCGCCAGAAAGATGGACGGAAAGAGACGTAGGGCGTCCCACCCTCCCGCCTGGACCACGTAGACCATCAGGGTGAGGAACATCACCCAGGCCGCAATTCCCGCCTGAAGCCAGAGCGTCCCTATCGTCGTGTGAAGGCGTCCAAGGCCAGGTCTGGCGGTCCTTCGGTTCAGCAAGGGCGCAGAAATCGCGAAGATGACGCCGCTGGCCACCCAGATCCCGCCCAGCGCAGGGAAGGGCAGAGGCAGGACTCCCGCGAGACCGGCGGAGTGCAGCAGGCTCGCTGTCCCGAAGAGAGCGCCACCTAGCGCCATGTACGGACCGGCGAAGACCGGGGGACCTTCCTCCAGGATCCGCGCGGCTTGCCCCTCCCGGGCCAGGGTCATGAGGTAGGCGAGGTCCTCGCCAACCTGAGTCTGGGGGTCGGTCATGCAGCACTCCCTGAGGGCTTGGGAGCCAGATTATAAATTTACTTTTGTTTGTAAAGTACTTTGTCTAGATGCGGATCCGACCGCTGACGATCCCTTCATAGGCGACAGCGTCGAGGGGGCGGTAGCTGCCGTCCGCCGTGCGGTGGAACAGGGGCTGGGCGACCTTCGCGGGATCAAATCCTTCGGCCACAAGTTCGACCTTCCGCTGCTTGAAGGTGCCGGTGACAGCCATCGCGGGCTGGAGATCAAGTCAGGGACGACGCATTTCTTCCAGTGCCGCAAGCGTACGACGTGAGTATGTAATCAACGTCACACAAGTCAGGGCCGCACTAATCGAAATCGCATATCGACCTATTGAGTGTTGATCTTCACCATATATTTCAAAAAATCTAGGAGATATGAGTAGGCCAATCCCTAGAAATTGAAATGTGATTTTGACTTTTTCAGTGTTGCTGACTTTGAATCCAAGGTTAGGAACCGACTCCCCAAAGCTTGCAACGATGAGGTCGCGCGCTAAGAGGATCAGCGCTGCGACTAAGAAGCCGCCCTTAAGCGCCCCCCCGGAAATCAGCCCCACAAGCACCGTAAACGTCAGAAGTCGGTCAGCCAGCAGGTCAAGCATGGCCCCAAACCGCGAGACCTGATTCAGCGTACGAGCCAGCCTGCCATCAATCACATCTGTAAGTCCGGCAAGAAGGAAGACAGCAAGAGCGGCCCAGCTTCCAGACGGTTCCGCCTGGACAAAAAAGAAGAGCGGCACGAGCAACGCAATCCGGGTCGAAGTGACAAAGTTAGCGATCATAAGGATGCCTCATCCGGTGAATTAAGATCCATTGGGTCCATTAGTCCGGCTCTGAAGCGCTGGACCCGTCGCCGAGCGGCGATGAGGCGGTCCGCGCGATGGGCCGTAAAATCGAAGCGCTGCAGGACGTGTTCCCCCAAATCCTCGCCATAACTCATAAGGTCTTGAGCACGTTGGCTACCCATGTCGAGGTCCATCCCCCCCTCGTCGGCCGTAAGCCAGGCTTGGAAGATTCGATCAGGGTTGGGCCCCTGCAGCATAGCCGTCCGGGTTGCGCCCTCTCGCAGAGCGACGATTAGCGACCAGAGGAAACTCTGCAGGCTTTGGATGTGAATGGGCCTCGACTGGCGGCCAAGGCCTTCTGAGAGGGTGGTGACGCGTTCGAACTCGCCGCCGTGCAGCGTCGCAAGATCGAATGCAAAAGTAGGACGCTCTGGAACAAGCTCATCGAATATATCGAACGGGAAATTCTGAGTGAGGCCGCCGTCTGCAAAGATCACCCGTTCACCTGTCAGCAAGTGCACCGGTACTGCTTCGAGAAGACCGGGACAGGAGATACTCAATCGAACGGCAGCTAAAACTGGCAATTGCTTGGGCGGTGGCAGATCGGAGAGATTAGTAGAAGAAGTAGGGTTCAAATGTTCAAGCAGGGCAGGTGGAAAAAGCCGCTTCCATTCGGCTGGCCGAAAGCGTGCGGCGCTACCCAAGGCAGGAAGCACCTCCATCCTGGCGAAGCTCAAATTGGTCGCGATGATACGCAAGTCGATTCCACAGCTTGCCAGATCACCAAATGTGAGGGGTTCGGCCCGTCCGGTAACCCCGAAGGCGATCTCCTGAACGGTCTCATGTATCCAGTCTGTGATATCTGGAGGACCGGTCCCGGCATTGTGCCCTCTCGATAGACCGAAATTGGACTTTGGAAGGTCTACAAGCAGCGATCGTGAGAGAGACCATGCGAGCCAGGCTGTCGCGCCGATGACGGCGGCTAGGAATAGCCCAGGCGCCGCCACCAATGGCGCAGAGGCATTTCGAAATGAAACCCCCAGGGCCAGGTTGACGAGGGTCATTGCCGCGAGGCCAGCCAAAGCTCCGGACAGGATCGGTTGCCAGAAACACATCACGGCAGAGCCTATACGCGCACGTCCGGTGCCCGGTGCAATGTGGATGAGAGCTTTTAACAATGCACGGAAGTGTGGGTCGGCTTGGAAGAAGCCGGGCAGCAACTGAGGCAGGGCTTCGCATCTTTGCTGCAGTCGGGAAAAGGCAGTCTGATCGCCTTTCTGGCGGGCGTACTCAGCCGCCGAGACAAGAGCTGCAGCAATCGCCCCTGCTGAGGAGCCGGCGATCGAACGGAATCTGTACTTGCGCGATAGGACGGTAAATGTCCGCGCATAGACGAGACCGGATGCGACCCCGCCCTTCATAACGATGTCGCACTCTGATGTCGGTTCAGGATCCGGCCGTTCGAGCCCGCTCATGCGCTTCGGCAAAGTCGGGGGGCCCTAGGTTCGGGGCAAACGGTCGACCGACGGAGGCCAGGTTGGCTGGCGGTCCTCGTCGGCGAGGGTACAGCCTCAACAGGTTTGGGCGCGGCTTGCACCTTGTCCGAGTTTAACGGTTGGCGGGCGGGGCGTTCGCCGCGACCGCGCGCCGCAGCGATCGTGGCGGGTCCGGCCACTTCGAGACGCATGATCTGACCAGCAACATCCTGATCGCCGGTTCCAAGGCGTGCATGGCAGAGCACAGCTCCCATTGTGACAGCGTCCCCCAAAATGTTCGTTCTCTGGTTTGCGGCGCGGATATCGCGACGAGGTCCAAAGACCATTTCGCAGGGTACGGCCCTTTAAGTCGGGCTGTCCATGATCCGCTTTGGCAACCTTTGAACGGTCTGAGGCGATCATGTGGTGTCGGGACCTGACCCTCGGCAGCTGGAGGCGAAGCGGTCTGATGCCAAAGTTCTGGTTACGCTCTCCCTGGGCGTTCCTCAGCTAACAAGTGTCGCGCCGCCTTCTAATTCAAATGCGGATCCGACCGCTGACGATCCCTTCATAGGCGACAGCGTCGAGGGGGCGGTAGCTGCCGTCCGCCGTGCGGTGGAACAGGGGCTGGGCGACCTTCGCGGGATCAAATCCTTCGGCCACAAGTTCGACCTTCCGCTGCTTGAAGGTGCCGGTGACCTCCATCTCGGGCTGAAGTCTAATGAAGGCCGGGCGGGCATACTCCGGCAGGTCGACGGCGATGCGTGCCGCGAGGATCCCGAGGTCGAAACCCTCGCCGGTCACCAGGGCGGCCATCCCGGCCCGGCCGTCCGCGCCGGGGACCTCGACGCCATAGACATTGGCCTCCGCCACGCCGGGAACGGCCTGGAGACGAAGGGCCACCTCCGCCGTCGAGACATTCTCCCCCTTCCAGCGGAAGGTGTCTCCGACCCGGTCGACGAAATAGACATAGCCGTCTGCGTCCTGGCGCAGGAGGTCGCCCGTGCGGAACCAGGCGTCACCCGGGGCGAAGACGTCCCGCAACACCTTCTTCTCGGAGGCGGCCGTATCCAGGTAGCCGCTGTACTCGGCCCGGGGATCGGCGGCGTCTATGCGTCCCAGGCATTCTCCGGCCTCGCCGGGCGCCGCTTCGGTGCAGAACCCCCCAGTTCCGCGCTGGGGCGCCTCGACCTCATAGTCGAAGCGAACGATCCGGGCGTTGAACCTCTGTTTCACGAGCCGGGGAATCCGGCCGATGGCACCGGGCCTGCCGTCGAAGTTGAACATGGACACATTGCCCTCGGTGGAGCCGTAGAACTCCAGGACCCGGGGCAGGCCGAACCGGCCGATGACCTTTTCCCAGACGTCCGGCCGCAGGCCGTTGCCGAAGGCCAGGCGCAACCGATGCGCCCGCTCATCGGGGTGCGGAGGCTGGTTGGCGAGATAGCGGCAGAGCTCGCCGATGTAGGCGAACAGGGTGCAGTCCTCCTGGCGGATGTCCGACCAGAACTGGGTGGCTGAAAAGCGCCTTCGCAACACTACGCAGGCGCCATTGAGGAGGGCGGCGCCCATGCCGCAGAGACCGCCAGTGGCGTGGTACAGCGGCAGGGCCACGTAGATCCGGTCGTCAGGACGGGCCCCGGTCGCGCCTGCGAAGCCCCGCATGTAGAGCTGGACGCGCACGTGGGTCACCCGGGCCGCCTTGGGAAGACCGGTCGTCCCAGAGGTGTAGATCAGCAGGGCCGTGTCATGGGCAGTGAGGCCCTCGCGGGAGGCGGCGGGCGGAGGCGCATCCGAAAGTCCCGAAAGGAGGGCCATAAGGTCGCCTTCGCCGGGAAGCGGCGCCTCGAGGCTCCACATCCGTGGGCCTTTCTCGAGGCTACCCAGAACCGCCTGAAGGGCCGGCGAGGTTTCCGGATCGACGATGACCTCCTGGGCATTGGCGAGGTTCAGGCAGTGGGCCAGGGCCTGGCCGGTCAACTGGTTGTTGATCAGGGCCGAGACCACCCCGACCTTGGACAGGCCGTACCAGGCCGGCAGGTACTCCATCCGGTTGGGCAGGAAGAGGGCGACGCGGTCTCCTGGGCGGAGCCCGGACTCCAGGGCCCAGCGGGCGAAGCGGTTAGCCAGGCCATCCATTTCCCGATAGCTGAGGCTACGACCTTCGAAGCGGATGGCCTCGCGATCCGGCCATTTTCGGGCCGAAGCCTCCAGGTCATCGCAGATCCGCCTTGGACTGTCGGGCGCAATTCCGCGGATCCGGCCCAGGGTACGAGCGAGGCCAGCATAGAATCGCAGGTCACGCTGGAGGGTCTCGAACATGCCGGGCCTGTCCTGGTCAGCAATCGCGCCGGTTGATCTGGCGGCGAACGGGTGTGGAATCAAGTCGCGGGTGGCTTCGCCATCCCCGCAACCTCGACCCGGTAGCGGGCCCGGAGCTTCCGGATGAAGGCCTGGTTGGCCTGGGTCCGCCGATCGGCCTTCCAGGCGTCGGCCAGGTCGGACCGGACGGACTCAAAGGGCATGGCTGCCGCCGGGACCCGGCGCTCAACGCGGAGGATGTGCCATCCATAGGCCGACTTCACGGGACCGATCCACCGGCCCTCCGGGGCAGTCTCGACCTGTCGCGAGAAGGCAGGACCATAGTCGCGCTCAATGTCGCGGACCGCTGCACCGACATAGGACAGGGGCAGGACAAAGGGCTGCCCGGCCTCGGCAGGCCTGGGAAGGGAAAGGGCGGCGCGGGCTCGGACCTCGGCGCCCTCGGCGTCACTGCTGAAGAAGACATGGCGGAAGGTCGCCGTCGCCGGGGCGACATGGTCCACAGCATGAGTGGCGTACCAGGCCCGAAGGTCAGCCTCCGAAGGTTCGGGAACCGGCTCCAGGTCCTCCGAGGCGAAAGCCATCTTCTGGGCGAGGCGGCGGCGGATGATCAGGTCTTCCCGGTCAAGCCCGAGCCGAACCGCCTCCCGGGCCAGGAGTTCCTCGTCAATCCGCTCGCGGAGCATGGCCTGGAGTTCGGTGGCCGTCGGGGGACGCTGAGCCTGGGCCTCCCAGTAGGCGACCAGCTGGTGAAGCTCGGCCTCGTCGATGCGCACGACCGGCCGCCTGAGGTCCCGGGCCACAGAAGCGACGGCGAAGAGCACCAGCCCGATCAGCAGGAACTGGGTCAGCGGCTCGCGAAGGATCGCCCTCGCGACCGGGGGCAGGGTCATAGGACGTCCTCAGGCCTTCGGATCATACCAGATGGGCGAGGACCAGGCCCGCTCCATGACCGTGGGCGAGAGGGCCGGGTTCGGCGGCGTGCCGTTGCGCAGGGCATCCCAGGTCGACCAACGGCAGGAGGGGTTCTCGAGCACCCGCACATAGTAGAAGGCCCGCTGCCGGGCGTCGAAGTTGGGATCGGTCCAGACCGTGCGAAGCTCGACATCGCCCTGGAATCGCGACGGCGCACAGGTGGCCAGGTCGACCGTGGCACCATTGTCCGGGCAACGTCCGGTTTGGGAATTCACGGCCAACCTGTCGGAGCAGGCCACATCGTAGACCTTTTCCCTGGCGACGCCGTTCTCGATCCAGCCCTTTACGATCTGGGCGCGTTGCAGGTAGCCGCCGTTGGGATCGCGAAGACCCCAGACCAGGAAGCTGGGCGCCTTGCCCCTGGACTTCATCAAGTCCCCGCCCATAGGCACGCCATGGGCGTAGGCCTGGCGGACGGTGTCCGACCGGGTCAGGAGATCAGAGGGAAAGTCGTAGGAGGCGAAGAAGCGGACCCGCATGCGCGGGCCGGAGGTGGCGAAGGTCTCCCGGCGACGGAGGGCGTCGTAGATGGACTCCCGGGTGTTCTCCTCGGCCCAGACCCCGGCGAGGCCTGAAGCGCCCCAGTTCTGGAACCTTGGTGGGTCCTTCGGCGCAGGGTCCCAGGTGCGAGCCCCGCCCTGCGGCACTGAGCCCCTCAGGACCGGTAGGCCGTCGGACCGGCCGACCTTGGAGACATAGTTGCGCTCCTCCACCGATCCCGGCGCGGCGTTGTGGGTGTCGGACGAGCCGATGAAGCCGAAGCGGTAGGGATTGAAGCCCTTCTTCTCCTGCAGCAGAAGACCAGTCTTGAGGGCATCCCGGACATAGCCGCCTGCGAACTTGGTCACCGCCTTGTTCGAGCCGATGTAGCTCTCAAAGATCTCGAAGCCCGCCCATTCATCGTTCGGCGACAGGGAGGGGTGGGTCTCGGATGTGCCCTTGATCTGGGTGATCTCGACCAAGGGCTCGTTCCGTCGCCTCAGGTCGGCGTAGACGCGGTCCATGGGTGCCCCGTTGAACCGGGTGGTCTCGAACATGGTCCCGTCGCTGCCATTCGAATTGTGGGGAATGGCGAGGGCCTCGACCCCCTTGGCCCGCCAGGTCTCCATGCGCTTCCACAGTTCCTCGGGATCGGCGGATTCGCGCGAGGAATAGGGAAGGTCCGGCACGTCCGCGGACTTGAAGATGACGTTCCGGTGCAGGTTGCGGCCATCCGGAGCCGAGGTGAATTCATACCCGACGAAGGTCGTGAACCGTCCGGGCGCATAGTTCCGGGCTGCCGCCTCGCGGATTTCCTTCCAGGCCCGGGCATGGATGGCGGGGTCCTTGAATTCCTTCGGCGTGGTGTCGTCGCGTATCGTGCCAAGGAACTTGGCGAAGGCCTTACCAATCTCCGCAGGGTCGGAGCTGAACAGGGCGGAGACGCCGGGGACCTTCGAAATGGCGGTGCCGGGGGTGTTGGCCTGCTCCATAGCGCCAATGAACTCCGAGTGGTCAGTCACCGCGGCGAAGTCCAGGGGCCCGCCGGCGAGGCGGATGTCGAAGCCGGAAGCGTGGCCGATCGTCTCACCCTTGGCGAAGCGGTAGGCGTCGTCGGGCGAGGCCCGGACGTTGAAGATGTAGGCGTCGAAGGACAGCTTGGTGTGGACGTGCAGGTCGCCAAAATAGGCGTTCCGCTCGGGATTGTATCCCGATGTATGCTCCGCGGCGGGTGTCTTGGGCGATGACGCCACGGCGGCCGGCCCGCTGACGCTGAGCGCGACAGCAATCGCCACGAGGGACACGCCCGCAATCGCCGACACGGCGAGATTTCCATTGACCCGCATTTCGCTTCCTCCACCGGGGCGTGTCCACGAACGCAGCCGCCCCCTGCTTTCAGGCTCCATATTGCGTCTGACGTGCACCCCCTGTCAAAATGGTTCCGTGAACGCGGCCCACCTCCGATCCCTTCCCCCGGCGCTGCGGGTCCTGGCGGCCCTTGTGGTCCTGTGCGCGAGCCTTCTGTCCCCTGGCGGACCGGCGCGCGCCCACGAGGTGAGACCGGCCCTCGTCCAGATCGTGGAGTCGGCCTCGGGCGCGGCGGAAGTCACCTGGAAGCAGCCCGTCTCAGGGGAGGTGGCGATCCGCCTGTCGCCGCGCTTGTCCGGAGGCGCACTTGACCGTCCGCCGGACTCCGAGACCGTCACCCAGGCCTACCGAATCCGGGTCTGGCGGCTGCCGGCCGACGCCCGCCTCGCCGGCCAGACCCTGTCGATCGAGGGGCTGAACATGACGGTCACCGACGTCCTCGTGCAGGCCCGGCTCAGCAAGGGCGAGATCAGCACGGTGCTGAAGCCCTCCCGTCCCAGCCTCCGGCTCGCCGTCGATACGCAGGCGGGCGCCGCCGTGCCCGCCTACCTCAGGATGGGGATCGAGCACATACTGACGGGGTTTGACCACCTGGCCTTCGTCCTGGGTTTGCTGCTGCTGATCGGCCTGAACCGGGGGTTGGTGAAGGCTGTCACCGCCTTCACCCTGGCCCACAGCGTGACACTGGCCTGCGCAGCGCTGGGCTGGGTGCGGGTCGATCCCGCAGTGATCGAGGTCCTGGTGGCCCTCAGCATCGTCTTCATCGCACTGGAGCTTGTCCCCCGGCCAGGCCGACCACCCAGCCTGACCCGGCGGTGGCCCTGGCTGGTGGCCCTGGCCTTCGGCCTCCTGCACGGGTTCGCCTTCGCCGGTACCCTTTCTCAGATCGGCCTGCCGAAGGACGCGGCACCCCAGGCCCTATTCCTGTTCAACCTAGGGGTCGAGATCGGCCAGCTGGTGTTCATCGCCGCTGCGAGCCTGGTGATTCTGGGCCTGCGGCGGCTTCGTACGCGCCTGCCCTTCGACATGCCCGCCATAGCGCGGCTTGTGCCCGCCTACGCCATCGGTGGCCTGTCGGCCTACTGGCTGATCGCCCGTCTGGCCGGGCTGTTCTGAGGCGACCTCAGGCCGCGGTGCGGGCCGGGATGTCGTGGAGGTCGGCGGGCAGGCCAGCACCCATGAGGTCAATGAAGTTGTCGCGCCAGAATCGCCGGCGAGCCGTCTCCGACACCCCCTCAAGCGACTCCCCGAACCGCTTCAATGGGTTCCGCCCGCCTTCGATGTGGGGGAAGTCGGAGGAGAACATGCAGACCTCCTCTCCGGTGTTGGCGATGATCCAGGCGACGTCCTCGTGGGGATAGGGCGTGACCCGGAACTGCCGCTGCAGGATCTCGCTCGGGCGGGCGGACAGGCGCTGGAGCCGCTCTTCCCGGCCGAAGGCCGCCGCGCCGGAGTCCATGAACTTCATCAGGCTCGGGAGCCAGGACGCCCCCAGCTCGATGGCACCGAACTTCAGCCGCGGGAACCGGTCGAAGACGCCGTCGAAGACCAGGGCCGCCAGGGTCTGCCAGACGGCGACCGGGATGGTCATGAAGGACAGGGCGGTGAAGTTCTCCGCCCCGCCATGGAAGTCGAGGACCCGGGGCTGGCCATTTTCGAAATAGGCGGGGTTCATCTTCTCCTCCCCGCCCACATGGAAGAGGACCGGCAGTCCGGCCTCCTGGATGAGGGCCCAGAGGGGATCCAGGCCCACATGGCTGGGACTATGGCCTGGGGGGCAGCGGGAGGGGATCATCAGGGCCCGGCATCCCAGCTCGATCGCCTCCCGGGCGATCCGGGGCGCCGCCTCGATATCGACCAGGGGGACATAGCCCGTGGCCAGGAGCCGGCGGTCGACCGAGCAGAAGTCGGCCATCATGCGGTTGTGGGCCCGGGCGCCTGCCAGGGCCAGGTCCACGCGGCCCGACTCCTCTAGCCCGTAATTGCCCAGGGCGTGGGTGGTGAAGACCAGTTGGCTGGCGAAGCCCAGCAGGTCGAGGGTGTGTGGCCGGTCCTGACGCCGGAAGGCGCCGAGGGCCTGGTAGTTCTTGCGCAGGAGCAGGTTGGCTTCGTCGCCGGACCGGAATTCGGGATCGTCGTGCTGGGCGCGGGCCTTGTCCGCCCAGCCCGTCAGGTCGTTGGGCTTGCGGATCGCCTCCGAGAAGGCCGTCCTGAGGCCGGGGTCGACATAACGGTCGATCTCGCCCGGAAGTTCCATGACGTGCGAGTCCGCGTCATGGACCGTGAAACCTTCCACATAGGGCATGGTCGCCCTCCCCCGTCTGTTGTCTGACGACACTTCGGACCGGGAGCGCGGTCAGGTCAAGCCCCGCCCTGGCGGGCGGGGCCCGACGCCCGGCTCAGATCTGGGCCAGGAGATAGTCGGCAGCAGAGACCTTGAACTCGCCGCCGGCCTCGACGTTGAGCTGCTGTACCACGCCATCCACCACGTACATGGAATAGCGCTGGGAGCGGAGGCCCAGGCCGAACTTGGACCCGTCCATGGTCAGGTCCACGGCCTTGGTGAAGTCGCCGGCCGGGTCGGCGATCATCTCGATCGCGCCCAGGACATCCTGGCTCTCGCCCCAGGCCTTCATGACGAAGGCGTCGTTGACGGACAGGCAGACGATAGCATCGACGCCCTTGGCCTTCAGATCAGAGGCCAGGTCCTTGTAGCCGGGCAGGTGCCGGGCGGAGCAGGTGGGCGTAAAGGCCCCAGGGACGGCGAAGAAGGCCACCTTTCGGCCCTTGAAGATCTCGTCCACCGTGGTGGGCTTGGGGCCCTCGGCGGTGCCGGCGATGAGGTTGGCGGCGGGAAGCGTATCTCCGACCTTGAGGGTCATGGGCCTGTCTCCGGGCTCTGTTCTGGGGGGGAAGGGCAGAGATAAGCCCTTGGCGCGGGCCTGCAATGGAGAAGTTTGATCCGGCGACTTGAAACCGCCCCAAGGTCGTCGGAAAACCTGTCGATGGATTCAGCGGAATACCTTTCCGGCCAGGTACTGATCGCCCTTCCAGCGATTGGTGACCCGCGCTTTGAACGCGCTGTCGTTCTCGTCTGCGCCCACGACGCCGATCACGCCATGGGTCTGGTCCTGAACCGGAAGATCCCCGGCCTGGCCCTGGGCGCGGTGCTGGAAAAGCTGTCGATCGCCTGCCCGGAGGCCCGCCGCGAAGAGGCTGTCCTGCTGGGGGGACCCGTGCAGCCCGAGCGGGGATTTGTCCTTCACACGCCAGAATACCAGTCCCGCGACGGGGCCACGATGGAGGCCGGGCCCGGCTTTGCCTGTACCCCGACGCGGGAGGCACTGGAGGCCATCTCCCGGAATGATGGTAGCCCCAGGCGTGCGCGCCTGGCCCTCGGTTACGCTGGCTGGGGGGCGGGACAGCTGGAGGGTGAGATCCGGCGAAACATCTGGCTGACCTGCCCTGCGGACGAAGCCCTGGTCTTCGGTGTCCGCGAGGAAGATCTGTGGGCTGCGGCCCTCGGCCGACTGGGGGTAGACCCGTCCTTCCTCACCGCAGAGTCAGGCGAGGCCTGAGGCCTCAACCCCTGGGCTTCACAGGGGCGGACCCGTCCACATAGGATTCGTTCAGGTAGACCTCGGCCTCCTGCGGCGAGAGGGCCGGGGCATAGCCGTAGCCCTGTCCGTAATTGCATCCCAGGGCGCGCAGTCGGCGGGCGATCTGGGCGCTTTCCACACCTTCGGCGACCACTTCCAGCGACAGGTCACGGCCCAGCTTGATCACGGAGGAGACGATCTTGGCCGAGCCTTCGTTGGTGGCCATGGTGCGCACGAAATACCGGTCGATCTTCAGGGTGTCGAAAGGCAGCCGCGCCAGGTAGCTCAGGGACGAGAAGCCGGTGCCGAAGTCATCAAGGGCCAGGCCCGCGCCGGCCTCCTTCAGTGCGGTGAGGATGATCGCGGCCTGATCGGGATCCCGCATCACGTCATTCTCGGTGACTTCCAGCTTCAGGGCGCCGGGTGGAAGCCCGGTCTCCTTGCGAATCCGGATGATGTCGTTGACCAGGCCGGGCCGGTACACCTCTGTAGTCGACAGGTTGACCGAGACGGTGAGCTCGCCGGCCGCCCAGTGATCATGTCTCCAGCGGGCGAGCTGCACGGCGGCGTCGCATTGCATATAGGCCCCGAGCTCGCTGATCAGTCCCATCTCGTCGCAGAGATCGAGAAAGGCGTCTGGCGCGAGCAGGCCTCGGCGCGGGTGGTTCCATCGCACCAGGGCCTCGAAGCCCGACAGGGCACCTGTGGTGAGGTTGACGATTGGCTGGTAGTGCGGGCGCAGCTCACCTCGACCGATGGCACCCCGCAGGTCACCTTCCAGGGCCAGGCGAGACAGGCCGTCAGTCTCCAGGGTCCGGCCGTAGGAAACGGCAGACCCCCTGCCCTCCGCCTTTGCGGTCTCGACGGCCAGTTCCGCCCGCCTCAGGAGCTCGGCAGCGTCTGCGCTTTCACCCGAGAGGATTTCAACAGCCCCCAGGGACAGAGTTGGATGGATGTCGAGGCCCGAAATCCGCAGGGGTTGCTCCAGGGCTTGCCGCAGGACCTCTTCCGGGCCGGGACGACCTCTCGGGGTCAGGACGGCGAATTCATCCTCCCCTACCCGCGCGGTCAGGGCTTCGGAGGGAAAGGCTGCCGCAAGTCTGCCGCCCAGGGCGGCGAGGACAAGATCGGCGCGTTCGTGGCCCAGTGCCTCGTTAAGGCGTCGGAAGCGGTCCAGGTCCGCGACCACCAGCACCTGGTCCGCGGACTCCTGGAGTTTTTCCTGGACCAGGCTGACAAAGGTACGCCGGTCGAGAAGGCCCGTCAGGCCGTCCAGTCCAGAGACCGCGATCCGGGTCTCTGCTGCGACCATTCCCGCAGCCCGCACTCCATCCTCCAACCACACTCCGCGCCAGAGGCCCTGTTCTCCACCCAGCATGCGCAGTCGCAGTTCGACCGCAGTCCCCGGCGGCTGCACCCGGAGGAGTTCGCCGGCGACCGCCCTGTCCTGCGGGTGGGTCAGGGCCTTGAGCGCGGCGCCCGAGCCCTCGGGCACCAGCGGCCCGAGCCCAAGCGGGCGGGCGGCCCCGGTAAAGCGGATTCGGTCGCGGTCCGGCTCCCAGAGCCAGAGCGCCACAGAGGCCGCTCCCAGCGCCTCGAGCGTCGCCGTCGCGTCCCAGATCCAACGGTCGTTCGACATCCGGCTTTCCGGTCAGGCACCAAGGGACCCTTCCGGGGACGCAGCGCGATGCGGCGGCCCGATGAGCCCGAACAGGACATGATCGCGCCATTCGCCGTTAATTTTCAGATAAGCCTGTGCGTGGCCTTCCTCCTGGAAGCCAGCCTGGCTGAGCAAGCGGCGCGACGGGGCGTTCTGTGGAATGCAGGCGGCCTCAAGTCGGTGCAGGGCCAGGGACCGGAAGGCAAAGCTCGAAAGGGTCCGGACCGCTGCCAGGGTCAGGCCCTGCCGGGTATAGGGCGCACCGCACCAGTACCCGACCGTGCCCATCTGGGCGACGCCCCGGCGGATGTTGGACAAGGTGATGCCACCCGTCAGGGCACCGTCGTCCTTCCGGAACACCAGGAAGGGATAGGCCAGACCGAGGTCGATGTCCCGGGCATAGGACGCCAGCCGCCGTCGCCAGGCGCTGCGGGTGAGATCGTCTTCAGGCCAGGTGGGCTCCCAGGGCTGAAGGAAACTGCGGGAGGACTCGCGCAGGTCGCGCCACTCCGGAAAGTCGGAGGGTCGCGGGGGACGAATCTCGATCCCCTCGCCCTGTAGCCGCAGGCCATCGCCCGGCGTGATCCAGTCCAGAAGCGCCATGTTGGCAAACTCCGGGGTTTTTCCGCCCCGTCAAGTCATCTGGGCACCCGCCGGAGCAGCGCGGGCGAGGCGTTGGCGGAAGATCTCAGCGGCCGGATGCGCGGCGGGCGGCCCGAGGACGGCAGCGGCCGACTGCCCGGACGCCAGGATCCGGCTGCCCGCGCGCCGCACCGCTGCCGCGTCGCAGGCGTCGATCCGCTCGCCGATTTCCGACATTGTCAGTGGCCGGCCGAAGGTCAGGACCTGGGTCGCAGCCTGCTCGGCGCGGGACAGGAGCGACTCTGCAGCCATGAAGAGGCCCGCCTTCAGCTGGGCCCGGGCCCGGGCCAACTCCGCCTCCCGAGGGGCATTCGCCAGATCGATCATCTGGTCCGCCACCAGGGACGCCACCCGGGACGCTCTGCCGGCCTCGCACCCGGCGAAGACCCCGATCATCCCGCAATCCGACCAGTACTCGCCCCAGGCGTCGACCGCATAGGCCAGGCCGCGCGCCTCCCGCGCCTCCTGGAAGAGCCTTGAGGCCATTCCGCCGCCCAGGCACTCAGCGAAGACCTGGGCCGCCCAGGCGTCGGGATCGCCGACCGCCAGCCCTGGGGTAAGGAAGACCAGGTTGGCCTGCTCCAGATCCCGGTCACCCGTTCGGGTGCCGCCGGTAAACCGGGCGGGCTCCGGTGGCGACAACGGCATGGCGGCCGGTTCTGCCCTGCCGAAGTCGCGCTCGGCAAGGCGGAGGAAGGCGTCCTCGTCCACGGCGCCAGAGACCGAGACCACCAGGCGGTCGGGGGCGTAGAGACAGGCCCGCCAGTCGGAGAGCGCCGACGGCGAGGCTCGGCGCAGGCTCGGCCCGTCGCCCAGAATGCAGCGTCCGAGAGGCTGGTCGGCAAAGGCCGCCGACTGGGCCATCTCGAAGACGAGGTCATCGGGTGCGTCCTCGGCCTCGGCGATCTCCTGCATCACCACCCGCCGCTCCCGCGCCAAGTCGGAGGGATTGAGGGTCGGTCGCAGGAGGATATCGGACAAGAGGGCGCTGGCGCCGTCCAGGCCCTGGGGCAGGGTCCGGACGTGGAAGACCGTGCGCTCGAAGCCGGTCTCGGCGTTCATCTGGCCGCCATCCACCTCTACTGCCTCGGCGAGCTGCCGTGCCGAGCGGCCGCCCGCGCCCTTGAAGACCATGTGTTCGAGGAGGTGGGACCAACCCGACTGCCGGCGGGACTCCCATCGGGCACCCCGGCCGGCAGCCACGACCATGGCGACAGTCTGCAGCCCGGGAACGGGATCGCAGACGAGGCGGACGCCGTTGCCGAGGGTGTGGGTACGCGCCAGTTCAGGCCCCTGCAAAGTCCCGAACATAGGCGCTTACAAGGGCCGCGTCTGCGGCGATCGATTCATAACGCTCGGGCCGCCCGGCCAGGGCCTGCGCCCTCTCCGGGGCCGAAGGCACACGCCCCGTGGCGGCAAGGACGGCTTCCGGGAACTTGGCGGGATGGGCGGTGGCGAGGACGACCGTAGGTCCCGTCCCCGGGGACCGGCGAAGGGCCGACAGGGCGACGGCGGTGTGCGGATCCACGGTCTGGCCGGTTTCGGAAAGGGCCAGGCACATCGCCTCGGAAGTGGCCGCCTCATCGGTGGTCTCGCCCGCGAAGAGGCGGGTCATGGCCACGAGGGCTTGTGAGGGGACAGAAATGGACCGGCCCTCAGCAAATCCCCGGAAGGCTTCCGCGGTGGCGGGTCCGTCCCGGTCGACCGCCTCGAAGAACAGCCGCTCGAAGTTCGAGGCCGACTGGATGTCCATGGCGGGAGACTGGGTCTCAGCCACTGTCCCACGGGCGTATTGGCCGGTCCGGAACGTCCGGGCGAGGATGTCGTTGGCGTTAGTCGCGATCAGGATCCTGCCGATCGGCAGACCCATCCGGTAGGCCACATATCCGGCAAAGCCGTCGCCGAAATTACCTGAGGGCACGGCGAAAGAGACTGGCCGATGCGGCGCCCCGAGGGCGAGGGCGGTGGTGAAGTAGTAGACCGACTGAGCGACGATGCGGGCGAAGTTGATCGAATTGACGGCAGACAGGCCCACGGCCTGCTGCAGGACCGGATCGCCCAGCGCCGTCTTGAGGATGGCCTGGCAGGTGTCGAAGTCACCCGCGACGGCGAGGCAGCGGACATTGTCCTCAGTCGCCGTGGTCATGAACCGGCGCTGGACCTCGGAGATGCGGCCCTCCGGGAACATGGCGACGATGCGGGTGTTGGACCGGCCGCGGAAGGCTTCCACGGCCGCGCCGCCCGT
>NZ_JBAXIM010000038.1:0-19932 GCF_037138395.1 Phenylobacterium sp. | reverse complement strand
CAATCGTGCCAATGTTGCAGTGCGGCTTGTTACGTAGGAATTTCTCTTTGGCCATCTCAAGCTCCGGCCCGCTATGGGCCTGTCCTCTAAACTGGGGTTGGTGCGGGGTTAGGCGAACTTCTTAATCACTTCGTCGGCGACCGCTTGCGGCACCGTCTCGTAATGGTCGTACTGCATAGTAAAGTTTGCTCGGCCCTGCGAGAACGAGCGCAGGGTGTTGATATAGCCGAACATGTTGGCGAGCGGAACGAAGGCCGTGACAACCTGGGCGTTACCCCGGGTCTCGGTGCCCTGGATTTGCCCCCGGCGGCTGTTCAAGTCGCCGATCACGTCGCCCATGTACTCATCCGGAGTCAGGACCTCGACCTTCATCACCGGCTCGAGCAGGCGCGGAGCGCCCTTCTCCCGGAGTTCCCGGAAGGCTGCGCGCGCGGCGATTTCGAAGGCCAGGACGGAGGAGTCCACGTCGTGGTAGCCGCCGTCGTAAAGGGTCGCCTTGAAGTCGATCAATGGGAAACCGGCTAAAAGGCCGTTTTCCTTGGCCGATTCCAGGCCCTTCTGTACGCCGGGGACGTATTCCTTCGGAACGGAACCGCCAACGACGGTGCTCGCGAACACGAAGCCCGAGCCGGGCTCACCGGGCTCGAACTTGATCTTGACCCGGGCGAACTGGCCGGTACCGCCGGTCTGCTTCTTGTGCGTGTAGTCGATATCGGTGGGCCGACTGAGGCTTTCCCGGTAGGCCACCTGAGGGGCGCCGATATTGGCTTCGACCTTGTAGGTGCGCTTCAGGATATCGACCTTGATGTCGAGATGTAGCTCGCCCATGCCCCTCATGATGGTCTGGCCGGACTCCTGGTCCGTGAACACCGTGAAGGAGGGATCCTCGGCAACCATCTTGGCCAGAGCGACGCCCAGCTTTTCCTGGTCGGGCTTGGACTTCGGCTCGATGGCGATCTCGATGACGGGTTCCGGGAAGATCATCTTCTCCAGGATCACCGGCGACTTGGTCGGGTCGCACAGGGTGTCGCCCGTGCGGGTGTCCTTGAGGCCCGCCAGGGCGACGATATCGCCAGCGTAGGCTTCCTTGATGTCTTCGCGGTTATTAGAGTGCATGAGCAGCATGCGCCCGACCCGCTCGCGCTTGTCGCGCGTCGAATTGAGCAGCCCCATACTCGACTCCAACTTGCCAGAATAGATCCGGCAGAAGGTCAGCGAGCCCACGAACGGGTCATCCATGATCTTGAAGGCCAGGACCGACAGAGGCTCATCATCAGAGGCCCTGCGCACCACAGGCTCCTCGGTCTTGAAGTCCAGGCCCGGGGTCGGGGGAATGTCCACCGGCGACGGCAGGTAATCAACGACGGCGTCGAGAAGGGGCTGCACGCCCTTGTTCTTGAAGGCGGAGCCGGCAAGGATCGGATAGAAGGCACCCGAAAGCACCGCCTTGCGGATACAGTTCTTGATCACCGTTTCCGAGGGCACCTCACCGCCGAGGTAGGCCTCCATGGCCTCGTCGTCCATCTCGACGGCGTTCTCGATCATGTAGTGGCGGGCTTCCTCGGCCTTGGCGAGCATGTCGGCCGGGATATCCTCGTCGTGGAAATTGGCACCTAGGCCCTCGGACTCCCAGACCACGGCCTTCATGCGAACCAGGTCGACGATCCCGCGCAGGGTGGATTCAGAGCCGATTGGAAGCTGGATCGGGACGGCCTTGACGCCAAGCCTCTCACGGATGGTGCGAACGCACATTTCGAAGTCCGCGCCGATCTTGTCCATCTTGTTGACGAACACAATGCGCGGGACGTTGTAGCGGTCAGCCTGGCGCCAGACCGTCTCGGTCTGGGGTTCCACGCCCTGATTGCCGTCAAGCACCGCCACGGCCCCGTCCAGCACCCGCAGCGAACGCTCCACCTCGATGGTGAAGTCCACGTGCCCCGGAGTGTCGATAATGTTCAGGCGGCAGCCGGACCAGAAGGCGGTGGTGGCCGCCGAGGTGATAGTGATGCCCCGTTCCTGTTCCTGCTCCATCCAGTCCATGGTGGCCGCGCCGTCATGGACTTCACCGATCTTATGGCTCTTGCCGGTGTAGAACAGGATCCGCTCGGTCGTGGTCGTCTTGCCCGCGTCGATGTGGGCCATGATACCGAAGTTACGGTAGTCTTCGACTTTGTGAATACGGGGCATGGCGGGCGCTCAGCTAGAGGGGCGTCGGTGTCTTGCAAGAACGGCGCGAGAGGCTTTGAGGGCCCCCGCGCCGGTAACTATGGAAATCCGCAGGACTTACCAGCGGTAGTGAGAGAAGGCCCGGTTAGCCTCGGCCATCTTGTGTGTGTCCTCGCGCTTCTTGACCGCAGTCCCGCGGTTGGAAGACGCGTCCAGGAGTTCCCCGGCCAGTTTCTCCGTCATGGTGTTCTCACCGCGCTTGCGAGCGGCAGTCACCAGCCAACGGATGGCCAGAGCCTTGCGGCGATCCGGACGGACTTCGACCGGCACCTGATAGGTCGCACCGCCAACCCGGCGGGAGCGAACCTCGATGCCCGGAGCGACATTGTCGAGGGCGGCATGGAAGGTCTCAAGGGGACCCTGATCCTTGCGCTTGGACTCCAGGATGTCGAAGGCACCGTAGAGGATGTTCTCGGCGACAGCCTTCTTACCTTCGTACATGACGTAGTTCATGAACTTGGTGACGGTCAGATCGCCAAACTTGGGATCTGGCAGGACTTCGCGCTTCTCTGCGCGGCGGCGGCGGGACATGGACTCGTCTCCTTACTTCGGACGCTTGGCGCCGTAGAGCGAACGGCGCTGCTTGCGATCCTTCACCCCTTGGGTGTCGAGAACGCCGCGCAGGATGTGATAGCGGACACCCGGAAGGTCCTTCACCCGGCCGCCGCGAATGAGCACCACGGAGTGCTCCTGCAAATTGTGGCCTTCGCCAGGGATGTAGCAGACCGCTTCGATGCCCGTGGTCAGGCGCACCTTGGCGACCTTCCGCAGGGCCGAGTTGGGCTTCTTCGGGGTCGTTGTATAGACCCGCGTGCAGACGCCGCGACGCTGCGGGCAGCCCTTGAGGGCCGGGACCTTGTTCCGCGAAGGCTTATCTTGCCTAGGCTTGCGGATGAGCTGATTGACTGTGGGCATTTATTCTCTGCTGTGGAGGCGTGTGCCGTTTGGCCGCGGCGCCTCATGAGGGTTCCAATTACGAATTCGATCCGGGGCCAGGACCTCTGAACGCAAAAACTCGCCGGCGCGAAGACGATCGCACCGGCGGGTTCGCCACCACCCCGGAGGGCGACGACCGTTCATCGGTGACCAGGACGACTCCCTCCTGGCCTCGAAAGAGCGCGGTTCATACTCGTAAGGCCCGTCGGCGTCAACGGCGCCCCGGCGCAGGCCCCGACGCCAGTCGAATATATCGAAGATGTCGAAGGAGTCCGCGTCCCCTGTCGTAGGGATGATGCCGATCCCCGCCCTCAGTCTCGCTGCGATAGGTGCCCGTCTCCCGCCCTGAGGCCCAACTTGCACGCCCCTGGTCTTCGCGGCTTCGCCCGGCCCAGAAGCAGGGCGCTGCCCGCCGGTTTTATCCCCTCAAGGGAAAGGGGCGACACGCTTGCGCATGCCGCCCCCAGGTTCTCAGGCTTGGTTCTGCGGCCTAGAGCCCGTTCCCTTCAGATGGAGCGTCTGAAGGGGCAAAACAGGCTCTAAGTCCATATCGTTAGATCCTGTTTCGATCCGATAACCGGTTCCCACTTATCGGAACAGGATCTAGAGGCCGAGACCCTCCTCCTCGGCCTCTACGGCTATGACCTCCGGAAGCGGCTCCATGGCCTCCTCCCGGCTCGCGCTGAGAGCGGCGTCGCGGCGCGCCGCAACCCGCTGCAGGCCACGGAGGAAGGATCCCGTACCCGCCGGGATCAGACGACCCACGATCACGTTTTCCTTCAGGCCCTCGAGGGTGTCCGTCTTGCCCTGGACAGCAGCCTCGGTCAGCACGCGTGTCGTCTCCTGGAAGGAGGCGGCGCTGATGAAGCTGCGGGTCTGGAGTGAGGCCTTTGTGATCCCGAGCAGGACCGGCTGGGTGATCGCCGGACGTCCACCACGGGCTTCGGCCTTGGCGTTCTCCTCGTGGATGTCCGTCATATCGAGGTGGTCGCCCCTGAGAAGCCCGGTGTCCCCGGTCTCGAGGATCTCACCCTTCTGGAGCATCTGACGGACGATGGTCTCGATGTGCTTGTCGTTGATGGGCACGCCTTGTAGCCGATAGACCTCCTGAATCTCGTCGACTAGGAATTCCGCCAGCGCCTCGATCCCCAGAATCCGGAGGATGTCATGGGGATCAGGATTGCCGTCGATGAGGTATTCACCCTTGCGGATGACATCCCCATCGTGGACGGCGATGTGCTTACCCTTCGGGATCAGGAATTCGACGGCTTCGCCGCCATCCTCTGGGGTGATCTTGATCCGACGCTTGTTCTTGTAGTCGCGACCGAACTCGACCCGGCCATCCATCTCCGCGATCACCGCGCAGTCCTTAGGCCGGCGGGCCTCGAACAGCTCGGCCACCCGCGGAAGACCGCCGGTGATGTCGCGGGTCTTGGCACTCTCGGTCGACACCCGGGCCAGGACTTCTCCAGGCCGGATTTCGTCCCCATCACCCACCGACAGAATGGCGCCCACCGGGAGAAGATAGCGCGCCTCCCCGCCGTTCGAGAGCCGGCGATAGGCACCCGTCTCGTCCAGCACCGCCATGGCCGGGCGCAGGTCGCCGCCCTTGGTTGAGGCGCGCCAGTCGACGACGACGCGGCTGGAGATGCCCGTCGCCTCGTCGGCTTCCTCTCGGAAGGACACGTTCTCGACCAGATCCTCGAAGCGGACGCGACCGCCGACCTCGGTGATGGTTGGGTTCGAGTAGGGGTCCCACTCCGTGAGGCGTTCGCCGCGCTTGACCTTTTCCCCGTCCTTAAACTTCAGACGGGCGCCGTATGGCGGCTTGTAGGTCTCGCGGTCCTTTCCATCGACCTGGACAGTCAGCACCAGGTTTCGGCTCATGCAGATCAGGGCACCGTCAGGGGCAACCACGGTGGATCCGCCAATGAGCCGAACGACGCCTGCGTTTCCAGCCTCGTGGAAGGACGCATCCTTCACCTGGGCCGTCCCACCGATGTGGAAGGTCCGCATGGTCAGCTGTGTGCCGGGTTCGCCGATGGACTGGGCGGCGATGACGCCGACTGCCTCCCCGATGTTCACCCGTGTTCCACGGGCCAGGTCGCGACCGTAGCAGGCGCCGCAGACGCCAAGCTTGGCCTCACAGGTTAGGACCGAACGCACCTTCACAGACTGGACGGCAGCGGCCTCGACGACATCAATCATGTCCTCGTCGAAATAGGCGTCTGCCGGGACGATGACATCGCCGCTGATGGGGTCGCGCACATCCTCTGCGGCATGACGCCCCAGTATCCGCGCACCCAGGGAAACGAGGACGTCGCCGCCCTCAACCACCGCCTTGAGGGTGATGCCGCGGCTGGTTCCGCAATCTTCCTCATTGATGATGCAGTCCTGGGCGACGTCGACGAGGCGACGGGTCAGGTAGCCCGAGTTGGCCGTCTTCAGCGCGGTGTCGGCCAGGCCCTTACGGGCCCCGTGGGTGGAGTTGAAGTACTCCTGGACCGTCAGGCCTTCCTTGAAGTTCGAGATGATCGGGGTCTCGATGATCTCACCCGAGGGCTTGGCCATAAGACCGCGCATTCCGCCCAGCTGCTTCATCTGGGCCTGGGAGCCACGGGCACCCGAGTTGGCCATCATGAAGATCGAGTTGATCTCCCCTTCCCGACCCGAGGCGTCTTTCTCGGCAGTGGAAATCTCGGCCATCATCTCGTCAGCGACGCGATCGGTGGCCTTGGCCCAGGCGTCCACAACCTTGTTGTACTTCTCGCCCTTGGTAATGAGGCCGTCCGCGTACTGCTGCTCGTATTCCTCGACCAGCCTGCGGGTTTCCGCAACGATAGGCTTCTTCCTCTGCGGGATGATGATGTCATCCTTGCCGAAGGAGATGCCGGCCTTGGCCGCCTCGCGGAAGCCCAGCCCCATCATCTGGTCGGCGAAGATCACCGTCGCCTTCTGGCCGCAGTGCCGATAGACGGTTTCGATCAGGTTGCCGATTTCCTTCTTGGTGAGGTTCTTCTCGAGAAGGCGGTGCCCGACGGCGGGGTGCTGTGGGAACAGGGCGACGATCTTCATCCGACCCGGTGTGGTGTCGATGACCCTGCGCTCTAGGACTCCATCGGCGTTCATCTCGAAGTGGCGGGCCTTGATCTTGGTATGAAGGGTAACGACCCCTGCATCGAGGGCGGCGTCGATCTCGCCCAGGTCAGCGAACAACTTCCCCTGACCGGGTTCACCGTCCTTGGCCAGCGACAGGTAATAGAGACCCAGGACGATATCCTGGGACGGGACGATGATCGGACGACCGTTGGCGGGCGATAGGATGTTGTTAGTCGACATCATCAGGACGCGCGCCTCCAGCTGAGCCTCAAGGCTCAGCGGGACGTGGACGGCCATCTGGTCGCCGTCGAAGTCGGCATTGAAGGCTGCGCAGACCAGCGGATGCAGCTGGATGGCCTTGCCCTCGATCAGCTTGGGCTCGAAGGCCTGGATGCCAAGACGGTGCAGGGTCGGGGCCCGGTTCAGCAGGACCGGATGCTCGCGGATGACCTCGTCCAGGATATCCCAGACCGCAGGCTGCTCGCGCTCGACCATGCGCTTGGATTGTTTGACGGTTCCCGAAAGACCCTTGGCGTCAAGGCGCGCATAGATGAACGGCTTGAAGAGTTCGAGCGCCATCTTCTTGGGCAGGCCGCACTCGTGGAGCTTCAGCTCCGGACCGACCACGATGACCGAACGGCCGGAGTAGTCGACGCGCTTGCCCAGGAGATTCTGCCGGAACCGGCCCTGCTTGCCCTTCAGCATGTCAGCGAGGGACTTCAGCGGCCGCTTGTTTGCACCGGTGATCACCCGGCCGCGGCGGCCGTTGTCGAACAGGGCGTCAACAGACTCCTGCAGCATCCGCTTCTCATTGCGGATGATGATGTCCGGGGCCCGGAGCTCCATCAGGCGCTTGAGGCGGTTGTTCCGGTTGATGACCCGGCGGTAGAGATCATTGAGGTCGGACGTGGCGAAGCGACCGCCGTCCAGGGGCACAAGCGGGCGAAGGTCCGGCGGAATGACGGGGACTACCGCAAGGACCATCCACTCGGGGCGGTTCTTGCTCTCGATGAAGCTCTCTATGAGCTTGAGACGCTTGGACGTCTTCTTGAGCTTCATTTCCGAGGTGATCGTGAGGAGGTCCTCACGCAGCCGGTCGGCTTCCTTAGGCAGGTCGATCGCCTTCAGAAGGCCCTGGATCGCCTCAGCGCCAATCTCGGCGGTGAAGCTGTCATCGCCAAACTCCTCCTGAAACCGGATGTGGTCGTCCTCCGAGAGCAGCTGGTGCATCTTGAGGGGCGTCAGGCCGGGCTCGGTGACGATGTAATACTCGAAGTACAGGACCCGCTCGATGTCCTTCAGGGCCATGTCCAGCATCATGGAGATGCGGCTGGGCAGGGACTTCAGGAACCAGATGTGAGCAACCGGGCTGGCCAGTTCAATGTGGCCCATGCGCTCGCGACGGACGCGGGCAAGTGTCACCTCGACGCCGCACTTTTCGCAGATGATGCCCTTGTACTTCATCCGCTTGTACTTGCCGCAAAGGCACTCGTAGTCCTTGGTCGGACCGAAGATGCGGGCGCAGAACAGGCCATCGCGCTCCGGCTTGAAGGTCCGGTAGTTGATGGTCTCGGGCTTCTTGATCTCCCCAAACGACCAGGACCGAATCTTTTCGGGGCTGGCGAGGGCGATGCGGATCCGGTCGAAGGTCGGGGCGGCCTGGACCGGGTTGAAGATATTCAGGACTTCCTGGTTCATGGGTCTTCCAGTTCGTCAGAGATTCCGGAAGCGGATCGGGAGGGGCTGACGGCCCCTCCCCCCGCGCTGGCAAGGGAGGCGGGCGGGCCTCAGGTGTTCTCGAGTTCCACGTTGAGGCCGAGGGAGCGCATCTCCTTGACCAGCACGTTGAAACTCTCGGGAATGCCCGCCTCGAAGGTGTCGTCGCCGCGGACGATGGACTCGTAGACCTGGGTCCGGCCAGCCACGTCGTCGGACTTCACGGTCAGCATTTCCTGCAGGGTGTAGGCGGCGCCATAGGCCTCGAGTGCCCACACCTCCATTTCCCCGAAACGCTGTCCGCCGAACTGGGCCTTGCCGCCCAGGGGCTGCTGGGTGACCAGCGAGTAGGGGCCGATGGACCGGGCGTGGATCTTGTCGTCCACCAGGTGGTGCAGCTTCAGCATGTAGATATAGCCCACCGTCACCGGCCGCTTGAACTGCTCGCCAGTCTGGCCATCGTACAGGATCGACTGCCCTGAACGATCAAGGCCAGCGGTTTCCAGCAGGTTCTCGATGTCCTCGATGTGGGCGCCGTCAAACACCGGCGTCGCAAAGGGAACACCCTTTGAGAGATTGCGGGCCAGCTCGACCAATTCCTCATCAGTCTCCGGAAGCTCCTGGTCAGGGCCGTAAATGCCCTTCAGGTGATCAATGAGAGCCTGCCTCTGTCCGCCGTTGCGCCAGGCCTCCAGGACCTCGGCGATCTGGCGTCCGAGCCCGGCGGCGGCCCAGCCGAGGTGGGTCTCGAAGATCTGGCCGACGTTCATACGGCTGGGCACACCCAGGGGATTGAGCACGATGTCGACGTTACGGCCATCCCCGAGATAGGGCATGTCCTCGATCGGCAGGATCTTGGAGATGACCCCCTTGTTCCCGTGACGGCCAGCCATCTTGTCGCCAGGCTGGAGCTTTCGCTTCACGGCCACGAAGACCTTGACCATCTTCATCACGCCAGGAGGAAGCTCGTCCCCACGCTTGAGCTTTTCGACCTTGTCGTCAAAGCGGCGGTCGAGGCGCTTGCGGGCTTCGTCGAACTGCCGACGCATTGCCTCCAGTTCGCCCATGGCCTTCTCGTCGTCCAGGGCGATCTGCCACCACAGCCCCGGCGAGACGTCTTCAAGCTTACCGGCGGTGATCTCGCCGCGGCTCACGCCCTTGGGACCGGAGACGGCGACCTTACCGGTCAGCAGGGTGCGAAGACGACCGGTCATGTTCCGGTTCAGGATAGCGAATTCGTCGTCCCGGTCCTTACCCAGGCGTTCGATCTCGTCGCGCTCAATAGCCTGCGCCCGCTCGTCCTTGTCGACGCCGTGCCGGTTGAAGACCCGGACCTCGACCACCGTTCCAGCGACGCCTGGCGGCAGCCGCAGGGAGGTGTCGCGCACGTCAGAGGCCTTTTCGCCGAAGATGGCGCGCAGGAGCTTTTCCTCCGGCGTCATCGGGCTCTCACCCTTAGGCGTGACCTTACCGACCAGGATGTCCCCAGGCAGGATCTCGGCACCGATGGCGACGATGCCAGCCTCGTCGAGGTTGCGGAGCGCCTCCTCGCCGACGTTGGGAATGTCGCGGGTGATTTCCTCTGGCCCGAGCTTGGTGTCGCGGGCCATGACCTCGAATTCCTCGATGTGGATCGAGGTGAAGACGTCATCGCGAACGATCCGCTCTGAGATGAGGATCGAGTCCTCGAAGTTGTAGCCATTCCAGGGCATGAACGCGACCAGGACGTTCCGGCCGAGGGCCAGTTCGCCGAGGTCGGTCGACGGTCCATCGGCAATCACGTCGCCGGTGGCGACCCGGTCGCCCACCCTTACCAGCGGGCGCTGATTGATGCAGGTCGAGGTGTTCGAGCGCTGGAACTTCTGCAGTCGATAGATATCGACGCCAGACTTCGAGGGATCGCTCTCCTCGGTCGCACGGATCACAATCCGGGTACCGTCGATTTGTTCGACAACGCCGGTCCTCCGGGCGACGACCACGGCTCCAGAGTCCACGGCGACAATGCTTTCCATGCCCGTGCCCACGAGGGGCGCGTCCGACTGGATCAGCGGAACGGCCTGCTTCTGCATGTTCGAGCCCATCAGGGCGCGATTGGCGTCGTCGTTCTCGAGGAAGGGGATCAGGGAAGCGGCCACCGAGACCACCTGCATGGGCGACACGTCCATCAGATCGACATCGGCCTTGGGGAGCAGCGAAGGTTCGCCGTTGATCCGACCCGGGACCAGGTCCTCGACGATCTCTCCGTTCTCAATCTTGATGTTGGCCTGGGCGATGACGTGCTTGGCCTCTTCCATCGCGGACATGTAGACCACCTCGTCGGTGATCCTACCGTCCTTAACCCTGCGGTAAGGGCTCTCAATGAAGCCGTACTTGTTGACCACTGCGTGCGTCGCAAGCGAGTTGATCAGGCCGATATTGGGGCCTTCTGGCGTTTCAATGGGGCAGATCCGGCCGTAGTGGGTCGGGTGCACGTCGCGCACCTCAAAGCCGGCGCGCTCGCGGGTAAGACCGCCGGGGCCGAGGGCCGAGAGGCGCCGTTTGTGGGTGATTTCCGACAGCGGATTGGTCTGGTCCATGAACTGGGAAAGCTGGGACGAGCCGAAGAACTCGCGCACGGCAGCTGCCGCCGGCTTGGCGTTGATCAGGTCGTGCGGCATGACCGTGTCGATGTCGACAGAGCTCATGCGCTCCTTGATGGCGCGCTCCATGCGCAGCAGGCCGACCCGGTACTGGTTCTCCAGCAGTTCCCCCACCGAACGCACCCGGCGGTTGCCGAGGTTGTCGATGTCGTCGATCTCGCCGCGGCCGTCCCGAAGGCCGACCAGGGTCTTAAGGACCGCCAGGATGTCATCCTTGCGAAGCACGCGGACGTCATCTGGGCAATCCAGCTCCAGTCGCATGTTCATCTTCACGCGGCCGACTGACGACAGGTCGTAGCGTTCAGAGTCGAAGAACAGTGACTTGAACATCGCCTCCGCCGCCTCGACAGTCGGGGGCTCGCCCGGGCGCATGACCCGGTAGACATCGAACAGCGCATCTTCCCGGGCGGTGTTCTTGTCGACCCGCAGGGTGTTGCGGATATAGGCCCCCATGTTCACGTCATCGACGTCGAGAAGGTCAAAGCTGGAGAAGCCCTGGGCCTCAAGTTCAGCGATCACGCCGGGGTCCAGTTCGTCACCCGCCTCGGCATAGATCTCGCCTGTTTCCATGTTGACCAGGTCCCGGGCCATATAGCGTCCCGATAGGGCCTCTGGCGGCAGCAGAAGGCTGCTCAGGCCGGCATCCGCAAAGCGCTTGGCATTGCGGGCGGAGATCTTCTGGCCGGCTGGCGCCACCTCTTCCCCGGTCTCTGCATTCACCAGGGCGAAATCGGGCTTCACGCCCCGCCAACGGTCCGGACGGTAGGGGGTGGTCCATCCCCCTTCACGCTTCTGGCAGGTCACCGTGTCATAGAAGGTCCCGAGGATCTCCTCGCCGTCCATGCCCAGGGCCATCAGGAAGGTCGTCGCTGGCAGCTTCCGGCGCCGGTCGATACGGACAAAGACCACATCCTTGGCGTCGAATTCAAAATCCAGCCATGAGCCGCGGTAGGGGATGACCCGGGCGGCGAACAGCAGCTTGCCCGAGGCGTGGGTCTTGCCCTTATCGTGGTCGAAAAACACGCCGGGCGAGCGGTGCATCTGCGAGACAATGACGCGCTGGGAGCCGTTAGAAACGAAGGTGCCCTTCTCGGTCATGAGCGGGATGTCGCCCATGTAGACGTCCTGCTCCTTGATGTCCTTGACGGACCGCGCGCCGGTTTCCTCGTCGGTTTCAAACACGATCAGACGGAGCTTGACCTTCAGCGGAGCGGCGAAGGTCATGTCGCGCTGGACGCACTCCTCGACGTCGTACTTGGGCTCCTCGAACTCGTAGGAGACGTACTCCAGCACCGCGCGCTCATTGAAGTCCTTGATCGGAAACACCGACCGGAAGACCGCTTCCACGCCCTCATCCCGACGATTGCCCACGGGGGTCTCACGTTGCAGGAACTGCTCGTAGGACGAACGCTGGACCTCAATGAGGTTTGGCATCTGGACGGCTTCGGGGATGCGGCCAAAGGACTTGCGGATCCGCTTCTTGCCGGTGAAGGACTGAGCCATTGTCTACCCTTGAACCGCGCGCGGGAGGTCCCCGTGCGCTGGAATCTGTTTCCTGGCGTCCACCCTCGAACCTCCGTGTTACCGGAGACCGGACGCTGGAAGCCCCCTTTACGCCGGGGGCGTTCCCTCGCACGGCGGGAGGGCGAAATGCCGTGCCTCGGAACCTAGGCGTTCGAATCCTCTGGCCATGACCAGCGGATTCGCGAGTGGCGGGGAATAGGCGATCGTGAGAAGAAAAGGAAGATGCCTGCGAAAGAATTCGGCCGAAGCCCCTTCGACACCCGCCAACACTCCGCGGTTGCCCTCCCCTCCCGACGCCTCATCGCGGCGGTGAGTGCCGCCGGCGTGGCGGCGAGCCTGGGCAAGGCAACTGCCATGGCAGGTCCCCCAGGGCCCAGCTTCGGGCCCTGCAGCGGGATCATCGCATCTTCGCCCCTGACGCGGTTCACCCAGGTCCGTGGCGAGACCGGAGATGGCCGCGCCTTCCGGTTGGACCGTCCTTTCAGGATCGCTTCCGTCTCCAAGCTGATGGCGGCCCGAGTTATCGTCCCTATTGCTCAGGCGCTGCCAGACGGCCTGGAAGCGGATGTCTCTGATCACCTCGGTTTCCGTCTCCGGCGACCCGCCTGGCCAGACCATCCGATCCGACTACGCCACCTCCTGTCCCACACCAGCGGACTCCGGAATGGTCCCAGCTATCCGGTTCCCGCCGGGCGGCGCCTGGTCGAGGCCTTCACGCCGGGCGCGCGCAGCTATGACGCTGGGGCCTGGTTCGGACCCGACGCCTTTCCGCCGGGCAAGCGATTCGGTTACGCCGACGTCAATTACGCCCTCCTCGCCCAGTGGGCAGAGCAGGTTACCGGACTGCGCTTTGACCGGTTGATGCGCGAGCGGTTGTTTGACCCCGCGGGAATCGACGCCGGCTACAATTGGAGTGGGGTGACCGCCCGGGCCCGGTCTCTGGCGGCACCTGGGCTGAGATGGGAAGGCGGGACGTGGGTGGCCCAGGTCGACGCCGCACCTCCCACTTGGCCGGCACCCACCTTTCTGGCGGCGGAAGAACGGCCCGGACTGACGGATGGCGACATTCAGCCTGGCGAAAACGGCTTCGCCTTCGCGCCCCAGGGCGGACTTCGGATCAGCCTTGAAGGTATGGACAGGCTGGCCAGGCTCTTCCTCGCCGACCCCGGGCCCATGTCCAGGATGGAGGTTCCCGCATGGCGTATCGGACCTGGGGGCGCGGATGACGAGGGCGGCGTCTTCCAGGCGTATGGCCTGGGCGTACAGGTCCTCACAGGCAGGCGCGGCCCGGAAGGCGACGCCTTCTTCGGCCCGGATTCCGCTGACTGGCGTGGTCATCTTGGCGACGCCTACGGCTGGATGACCGGCCTGTTCTGGAATCGCCGGACCGGGGAGAGTCTCGCCTGGGCGCTGAACGGAATGCCCGAGACCGACCGACCCGCAGGCCGCCGGACCGTGCTGACATCCCCGGAAGAGGATCTCATCGCCCTTGGCCTCTCGGCACTCGGACGCAAAACGGGCCCGGGGTGATCCCCGGGCCCGCCTGATGTGACGCGAAGTGGCGCCGTCCGACTACTTGATCTGGACGCTGGCGCCGGCTTCCTCGAGCTTCTTCTTGACCTCTTCGGCCTGCTGCTTGGAAACGTTCTCGACCACGTTCTGGGGCGCGCTTTCCACCAGGTCCTTGGCTTCCTTCAGGCCAAGGTCCGGACGGATGCCGCGGACTTCCTTGATGACGTTGATCTTCTTGTCGCCGCCACCGGTCAGGATAACGGTGAACTCCGTTTGCTCTTCGACGGCTTCGGCGGGAGCACCAGCGCCCGGTGCCGCGGCGGCAACGGCGACGGGAGCGGCGGCCGAGACGCCCCACTTTTCTTCGAGCAGCTTGGAAAGCTCGGAGGCTTCCAGGACGGTCAGGGCGGAGAGGTCTTCAACCAGCTTTTCAAGCTTGGACATGGGTAGGTTTCCTTGGGATCAGTGGATGAGGGGATTTTCGGAAAGTGACGGTCAGGCGGCATCCTTGGCGGCGTACGCGCCGAAGACACGAGCGAGCTGGCCGGCCGGAGCCTGAAGCACGCCGGCGATCTTGGTCGCGGGTGCCTGCACGAGCCCGATGAGCTTGGACCGCAGCTGGTCCAGCGACGGCAGGAGGGCCAGGGCCCCCACGCCGGCGACGTCCAGAATGGTCTCGCCCATGAACCCGCCGCGGATGGCAAGCTTGTCGTTTTCCTTCGCGTACTGGCTGGTCACCTTGGCGGCGGTCACCGGGTCAGGTGCGAAGGCGATGGCGACGGGACCGGCGAAGAGGGCATCGCCCGCCTCACCAAGGGATCCGGCCAGAGCCTTCTGTGCCAGGGTGTTCTTGACCACCTTGAAGTGGGCGCCTTCCTTGCGGAGGCGTCCGCGAAGTTCCGTCATTTGCGCAACAGTCAGACCCAGGTTGTGGGTCACGACCACGGCGCCGGCACCTGCGAAATCGCCCTTGAGCGCTTCGATGGTCACCTGCTTTTGAGCGCGGTCCATTGCGGTCTCCATACTCGGAAGCGGCTTCGGGACGATTCCCGGAACCGTACGCGCGCCCGCCGGCCCGAAAGGACCCTTGGGCGACCTGTCCGTGTGAGAAGCCGCGGCGCCGGTCCGCGGCAAGCCGCCGGCCGGTCATCCTCATCTTCCCGTCTCCCTGCGATTCCGGAGGGGCTCCCCCGGCGATTACGGTACCGGCGACCCCGGCACCCCGCAGTTCTTGGACAGGATCGGGGGCGGACCCCCGAACCCGCCGCCTCCCGAGGGAGGGGCGAAACTCTAGAAGGCGCGGTGGCTACACGATGCGCCGCCGCATGGCAAGGGCATCGACGCCATCGACACTCCGAGGGTCAGGGGCGCTCGAAGATCGCCGCAATGCCCTGGCCGCCTCCGATGCACATGGTCTCCAGGCCATAGCGACCCTGCCGGCGGTCAAGCTCACGCAGCAGGTTGGCGAGGATCCGCCCGCCTGTGGCGCCGATGGGATGGCCGAGGGAAATCCCAGAGCCATTCACATTGAGCCGGTCGCGGTCATCCCAACCCCAGCCGCGCAGGACGGCCAGCACCTGCGGGGCGAAGGCCTCGTTCAGCTCGACGAGGTCGATGTCGTCCCAGGACATGCCGGTGCGGGCGAACAGTCGCTCCACGGCAGGAACCGGGCCGATCCCCATGCGCGACGGGTCGCACCCCGCCGCCGCCCAGCTGACGAACCAGCCCATAGGATCGAGATTGAGCTCGGCGAGCTTGTCCTCGGCAACCACCAGGCAGGCTGCAGCTGCATCGTTCTGCTGGCTGGCGTTGCCGGCAGTGACCACACCGCCCTTTTCGATGGAACGCAGCTGGGAGAGGGAGTCCGCGGTCGCCTCAGGGCGGACCCCTTCGTCCTTCGTGAACAGGATCGGGTCGCCCTTCTTCTGCTTCACCGAAACGGGAACCACCTCGTCGTCGAACTTGCCGGCAGCCCAGGCTGCCGCGGCGCGCTGGTGACTCATCGCGGCGTATTCATCGCATTCCTCGCGGCTGATCTGATAGTCGCGGGCCAGGTTGTCCGCGGTCTCGATCATCCCCGAGATCACCCCGAAGCGCTCGACGGGCTGGCTCATCACCCGGCCCCGGGCCAGGCGGTCGTGCATTGTCACCGAGCCAGCGCGGGCTCCGCTGCGCATGTCGAGGGAGTAGTATTCGACATTGCTCATGCTCTCGACGCCGCCGGCAATGACGACGTCAGCGACGCCGGTCTGGACCATCATGGCCGCGTCGATCACCGCCTGCAGTCCCGAGCCGCATCGGCGGTCGAGCTGGTAGCCGGGGACGGAGATCGGGAAGTCAGCGGCGAGGGCCGACCAACGTGCAATGCAGGGAGCCTCGCCGTTACCGTAGCCCTGGGCGAAGATCACGTCGTCCACCCGGCCGGGATCGATCCCGGTGCGCTCCACGAGGGCGCGCAGGACGACGGCCCCAAGCTCGCCGGCCGTCAAGCTGGCAAGGCTGCCCTGAAACTTGCCCACCGCGGTGCGGATCGGGCTGACGATGGCGGCACGTCTCATGGGGTGGTCCTCCAGATTGCAGGGCCTGTCCCTGCGGGGCACCGCACCATATGCTCAGCGGCGGCAGTGCCTTCCGCCTTCTTGTAATCGCGGGGGGCGTCCTGCTCAACCGCCTGCGGCGGGTCCGCGCCGGCTCGGATTAACAGGGCCTCGCCCTGCGGGTCCTCCCAGCAGGCGTCCAACCCTCACTTCCCTGCCGCTCCGACAGGCCAGACAGGAAAAGGGCGCGGAGGCATTCCCCCGCGCCCAATCCTGTGTCCGTTCAGATCCGGTGCCTCAGGCGCTGGCAGAGCCGGTGTCGACCCGGAAGCCCGGCCCCATGGTCGAGGACAGGCTGATCTTCTTGATATAAGTTCCCTTGGCACCCGAGGGCTTGGCCTTGTTCAGGGCGTCGACCAGAGCGTGCACGTTGGCGGCGATCTGCTCGTCGGTGAAACTGGCCTTGCCGATACCGGCGTGGATGATGCCGGTCTTCTCGGTCCGGAACTCGATGGCTCCGCCCTTGGCGTCCTTTACGGCCTGGCCCACGTTGGGGGTCACCGTGCCGACCCGCGGGTTCGGCATCAGGCCGCGGGGGCCCAGGACCTTACCCAGACGACCCACGAGGGCCATCATGTCGGGGGTGGCGATCACCCGGTCGAATTCCATGAAGCCGCCCTGAATACGCTCGACGAGCTCCTCAGCGCCCACGATGTCGGCACCAGCGGCCGTGGCCTCATCGGCCTTGGCGTCGCGGGCGATGACAGCGACGCGAACGTCACGGCCAGTGCCGGAGGGCAGGTTGACGACGCCACGGACCTGCTGGTCAGCGTGACGGGGATCGACGCCCAGGTTGACGGAGATCTCAATGCTCTCGTCAAACTTGGCTGTGGCGTTTTCCTTGACGAGCCGGATGGCTGCGTCGACCGGATGGGAGGCTAGGCGGTCGCCCGTCCAGGTCTTATTGCGCTTGGTCTGGGTGCTCATGCGTCAGCCCTCCACAATCTCAAGGCCCATCGAACGGGCGGAGCCCTCGATGATGCGCGCGGCCGCGTCCATATCGATGGCGTTCAGGTCCTTCATCTTCTTCTCAGCGATATCCCGCAGCTGGGTGCGGGAAATGCTGCCGGCGACATCGCGGCCAGGGGCCTTTGACCCGGACTTAATGCCCAGGGCCAACTTGATGAAGTGCGTCGCCGGAGGCGTCTTGGTGATGAAGGTGAAGGACTTGTCCTGGTAGACCGTGATGATGGTCGGCAGGGGCGTGCCCTTAACTTCCTTCTCGGTGCGGGCGTTGAACTCCTTGCAGAAGCCCATGATGTTGACCCCGCGCTGGCCCAAGGCCGGCCCGATGGGCGGCGAGGGCGTAGCGGAACCCGCGGACACCTGCAGTTTGATGTAACCCAGAATCTTCTTGGCCATTTTCTCCTCTTTGACCGGACGCCCGGTCGGTTGAGCCGTGGTACGGGGTTAGACCTGCTTCCCCTCCCACGGATTTGAAGTCCCCCGGCCGGAAGCCCGGGGACGGGTTTCAGTCAGGCGACTTTTTCGACCTGACTGTATTCGAGCTCGACCGGCGTGGCGCGTCCGAAGATGGACACCGTCACGCGCAGGCGAGCGCGATCCTCATCGACCTGTTCCACCGAGCCATTGAAGCTGGCGAAGGGGCCGTCTGTGACCCGAACGGTCTCGCCGATCTCGAAGGTGATGGTCGGCTTTGGCCGCTCGACACCTTCCTCGATGGCACCAATGATCCGGGCGACCTCTCGCTCGGACACGGGCTGGGGCTTGTTCTGGCTGCCCAGGAAGCCCGTGACCTTGGGTGTATTCTTGATCAGGTGGTAGGCCTCGTCCGTCAGCTCCATCTTCACCAGGACATAGCCAGGGAAGAACTTGCGTTCGGCATTGATCTTCCGTCCGCGGCGGATCTCCACCACGTCCTCTGTCGGTACGAGAATGTCCGAAAACCTGTCCTCAAGGCCCTGGGTGCGGGCCTGATCGCGGATCGCATCCGCCACCTTCTTCTCGAAGTTGGAATAGGCGTGGACGATGTACCACTTGTGACGCGGGTTTGCCGCGACGGGCGCCTCGGTGTTCATGACCAGACTCAACCCCCGTTTGCGAACTTGAGAACGAGCGAGAGGCTCCAGCCAAGGAACAGGTCCACCAACTGAAGGAAAACCGCCGCCAGTACGACCATGATGCCGACGAAGACCGAGGTGATCCAGGTCTCCCTCGGCGTGGTCCAGGTGATCCGCCGCGCCTCGGCGCGTACCTCACGCATGAACTGAAGGACGCCCACGCGCTTTTTGGGCGCGCCCGCCGGCCCCGTGGCCAGGGCGGAATTCGGCGCGACAGCGGCAGCGGTTCGCGCTGCACGCTCCTTCATCGCCTGAGGCTTGGAGCCCTTGTTCCTGGCCATGGCCGTTCCGTAACTCTCTCTCTTCATTTGTCCGGACCCCTTGGGCCCGAACCCTAAATAATCAGCCCGTGGCAGGAGTGGAGGGATTCGAACCCCCGGCCCTCGGTTTTGGAGACCGATGCTCTACCAGCTGAGCTACACTCCTGTGCGCCGACCCCGAGGGGCGCGGACACGCCGGTCGCGGACCCTTGCCGGGCCCGGTTCTCCGGAGCCGGCTCGTTTAGCAGCGCCTCCCCTGCTGAGCAAGGGGCGCGCGGTCTTGCGTCCGATCTCACGGTCATTCAAGGATGCGCCCGCCCGGCGAATGGTGCCGCGCCCGAAATCAGGGAGAAGACATAATGATGCGCCTTCCGGGCTTCATCGCCGCCGCCATACTGGCGTTCAGCGTCCCCTCCGGAGCCGCGGTCGCGCAGGAGCGAGGTGCGCCGCCACCGACCGGCGACTACTGGCAGACCTGCAGGAACGTCTCGACGGTCGGGTATGGACCCAACGCCATTGTGACCGCCCAGTGCCAGGACCGGTATGGGCGCTGGAACAACACCAGCCTGAGGGTTGGAAACTGCACCTACATCACCAATGTCGACGGTCGCCTCGAGTGCCGGTCCGGGGGGAACTCCGGCGGCGGCTGGAACGGGGGGACGAATGGCGGCAGGCCGCCCTACGCCCAGCCCCAGGCCACACTCTTCTCCGGCCTGAACTTCAGCGGCCAGGCCTTCGATACGAACCGGGAGTACTCGAACCTCCCGGCCTATTTCAATGACAAGGCCCTGAGCCTGCGGGTCACCGGCCGAACCGGCTGGGAGGTCTGCTCGGACGCTAACTTCCGCGGGAACTGCCAGATCCTCGACCGCGATGTCCCGGACCTGCGTCGCTACGGCCTCGGCTTCGCCATCAGCTCCCTGCGTCCGACAGACAGCCAGGGTGGAGGCTATCCCCCCCCTCCCCCTCCGCCCTGGGGCGGCGGAAACAATGGCGGAAACGGCGGTGGTTATCGGCCTTCGACCCTGGCCATGTACCCGACCGTGAACTTCGGGGGCGGAGCTTTCGAAGCCCGCTCAGAGTACTCGAACCTGCCGAGGCAGTTCAACGATACGGCCCACAGCCTCAGGATCGTCGGAGGCGGGACCTGGGAGGTCTGCGCAGACGCCAACTTCCGCGGACGCTGCCAGGTGTTCGACCGGGATGTGCCCGACCTCAACAGGTTCGGTCTGGCCGAGGCGATCAGTTCCGTCCGCCAGATCCGCTGAGCGGCCGCCTCTCCTGAAGGCGCACAGAAAAGGGGCCGCGGAGATCACTCTCCGCGGCCCCTGATTTATCCCGG
>NZ_JBAXIM010000037.1:0-20013 GCF_037138395.1 Phenylobacterium sp. | reverse complement strand
CAGCCAGGGCCGCACCCTCCCCCGCCCCCGCCAGGAGGCCCGAGCGCCGATACCTGCCGAGGACGGACAGCAGCACCTGGGCCAGGGACAGGACCAGGGCGAGGATCAGGGCGAAAGCGCCGAACTCGGTGATCATGGCGCGTACCGTCCCGGCGCACCGTCGCCGCGCCATTCACCCTGGGCCTTCAGGGACTCGCTGACCTGCTTGGGCATGTAATTTTCATCGTGCTTGGCCAACACCTGGCGCGCCTCGAAGGCGCCATCCCGGCGGAAGGTTCCGGTGGCCACGATCCCCTGTCCCTCCCGGAAGAGGTCCGGCAGGTCACCCTGGTAATGGACACGGTCAGCGGCCTGATTATCCCTGACGGTGAACTCGACCCGCCCGTCGGCGTACTTGACCACACTGCCGGCGACGACCAGGCCGCCCAGCTGCACGGACCGTCCCGGCGGTGGCTTGGCGGCGTCGGCCTGGGCGGGCGTGTAGAAATAGGAGATGGACCCGCGGAGCCCCCAGAGGGTGAGGCCCACCGCCAGGACCAGGACGGGCGCCACCGCCGCGAGGATGGTCAGCCGCCGTCTCGCCCGGGGGGATTTGGGAAGGAGACCGTTCATTTCATCGGCTCCGTGCGAGCCGCCGCTTCCAGGCGCCCCAGGATGTCAGGCGTGCCGGAATAGCGCCGACGGGCCCGGTCGAGGGCGGCGTCGCGCTTTGCTGCATCCCCCAGGACGGCGTAAGAGCGAACCAGGCGGATCCAGCCCTCCGGGTCGTCCGGATTGGCCTGGAGGCGCTGGGCAAGCCCGGACACCATACGCCCGATCATCTCCGAGGCCGGACCGTCGGCCACAGGCCCGGCGGGCGCCTGGGCTTCACGGATCGCCGTTTCGATGTCGGCCCGGCGGGGGTCCCCGGCCGGAAGGTCAGAAGCGATCGCCTGGAGGTCCCGGACCCCGCCCTCACGGTCGCCCGACGCCGCTCTTGCCCGGGCAAGATGGAATCGGGAGACGAGGGAGCCGGGCACGAGGCGAAGGGACGTGGTGAGGGCCTCCCGAGCGTCGGGGGTCACCTCGCCCCCCGCCCCGCTGATCAGGCTGAGGCCCAGCATTTCCCAGAGGTCGGCCCGTTCCGGCGCGAGCGCGACCGCCCGGCGCAGGGCCTTGGCTGCGGCGGCCGGATTGCCGGACTGGGCTTCGGCAAGGGCGAGGAATCGATAGCCCTCGGCCTCGGGGCGCACCTTGAGGGCCTGGCGAAGGACGGCAGCCAACTGGGGGGCGTCGAGATCGGTGAGAGGGCTGGACCGCCAGGCTTCGACCCGCCGCTGCAGGGGCTGGTCTGGCAACCCGGGTTTGCCCACGACGAGATAGCCGGCGAGGGCCAGGACACCGACGGCTGCCGCCGCCGCCAGGACGACGGGTCTCTGTGCCTCAGACGCCGTCCAGCCGGCCTGGGGGCCCTCTGCGGCCGCCAACAGGCGTCGTCCGGCCTCGACGCGGGTGGCATCCCGTTCTTCGGCCTCCATGAGACCGCGTTCGGCAAGATCGTCGATTTCGGTCAGTTGACGGCGATAGACGTCGAGAGTCGGATCCGTGAGGCCGGATTCCGCGGCGGACCGGGCTGCCCTGAGGAAGACGACTGCCGCAGCGGCGACCGAGAGCAGACCCGCTGCCGTCCAGAAAACGACCATCGGCGCCGTGTAGCCGGTTTGGCGCGCAAGGGCGAGGGGTGCCGTCGCGTCAGGCCAGCGTACGCGGCAGGTCCACCTGGGCCCGCAGGCCGCCAAGGGGAGATTCGGAGAGTTGCAGGTCGCCGCCGTAGGCCCGGGCGAGGTCCCTTACAATGCTGAGGCCCAGACCTGAACCGGGGGCCGACTCGTCCAGGCGCGCGCCCCGGGCCATGGCAGCCTCGCGCTCCGCCGGTGCCAGACCCGGCCCGTCATCGTCGATGGTCAGGAAGAGCCTGTCGGTCCCAACAGCCTTTGCGACCACCCGAACCCGGCTTCGGCCCCACTTGCAGGCGTTCTCAAGAAGGTTCCCCGCCATCTCGAGCAAGTCCTGGCGCTCGCCCAGGAAAATGAGCTCCTCCGGGGCGTCCCAGTCGATCCTGGGGCCCTTCTCCGCGTACAGCCGGCCAAGCGTGCGGGCGATTTCGTCGAGCACGGCCGCCACCCCGGTGGACTGGCCCGCCCCGGCATGGCGGGCGGCAGCCCGGGCCCGGCGGAGGTGGTGATCCACCTGCCTCACCATGACCCCGGCCTGCTGCGAGACCATGTCGGCCAGAGCGCCCGTCTCCCGAAAGGCGGCGGTGGTCAGCACCGCGAGGGGCGTCTTGAGGGCGTGGGCGAGGTTGCCCACATGGGCGCGCTGGCGCTCCAGGGTGTCGCGGTTGTGGCGCATCAGGGCGTTGAGTTGGTCCGCCAGGGGGCGCAGCTCGCGCGGATAGGTCCTGAGAAGACTTTCCGCCCGCCCCGACCGGAGGTCCGCGACCTCGTCACTAAGGGCGAAGAGCGGCCTGAGCCCCAGCCTGACCTGAACCACCACCGCCGCAACCAGGCCCGCCGCCAAGAGGACGAAGACCACAGAGGTCGCGGCGAAGAATCCCCTCACGTCCGCATCGACGGGACGCCGGTCCTCGGCCGCCAGGACGATCACCGGTGCCGGATCGCCGGGCAGGACCAGCCGCGTGGCGCGGACCCGGAGTTTCTGGCCGGAGGGCCCGGGAACCTCGTAGCTGACCGTGCCAGCGGGCTGGGCCTCCAGACGCTGCGCCAGACCGGCTGGTGACGACAGCTCGAGGTCCCAGAGGGATCGGGACCGGGCGAGCACGGTGCCGGAGCCGCCGGTCCGGGGCCTAAGCACCTGCCAGTAGCGACCTGAATAGACCCTGAGGGTCCGCAGGTCGCCGAGGTCGCGGACGGTGAGCGCTTCCCCGGCGGCGGGCTGGGCGGCGGCGGCAAGGCTGTCCGTCAGGTCTGCAAGGCCCTGGTCGAAGCGGCGAAGAGCGGCCTGTTCGAAGAGCAGGCCGAGTAGCAGGGTCGCGGCCGCCAGGACAGCTGTCAGCCCGACGGCGGCCAGAAGGACCAGCCTTCGGACCAGGGAGGGGCCGGGGGATGCGGTCACGCCGGCTCAGGCCCCGGCGGGCCGCCAAGCCTGTAGCCGAGGCCCCTCTGGGTGAGGATCCGGTCGGCCCCGATCTTCCGTCGTAGCCGGGCGATGATCACCTCCATGGTGTTGGAGTCCCGGTCGAAATCCTGGTCGTAGAGATGCTCGGTCAGTTCGGTCCGGCTGATCACCCGCCCCGCGTGCATGATGAGGTAGTGCAGGAGACGGTACTCCAGCGAGGTCAGGCGCACCGGCTCGCCCGCCAGGGTGACGGAGGCTGCGCCGGGATCCAGGACCAGGTCGCCGCTGGACAGGCTGGCCGTCGCCCGACCCGCCGCCCGCCGCAGGAGAGCCCGAAGCCGGGCCAACAGTTCGGCGGTGTTGAAGGGCTTGGTCAGGTAGTCATCACCGCCGGCGTCGAAGCCCTCGACCTTCTCGGCCCACCCGTCCCGGGCGGTGAGGATGAGGACCGGGGTTGAAACCCCTGCCGACCGCCAGCGCCGCAGAACAGAAACGCCGTCGACCACCGGCAGGCCCAGGTCCAGGACCACGATGTCATAGGGTTCGGTTTCGCCCAGGAACCCCGCCTCTCCGCCATCGGAGGCCAGGTCGACGGCGTATCCCGCCTCCGCGAGGGCGAGCTTGAGGCTGCGGGCCAGGTCTGGGTCGTCTTCGGCAAGCAGGAGGCGCACGGGATCAGCCTCCCCTCTGCTCGAGGATTCGACCCGTCCGGGCGTCCGCCACGAAGACCAGCACCCGGTTATCGGAGGTGCGCCAGGTGATCAGGTAGACAGGTCGGCCGTCGACGGTCTCGCCGAAGCGGGTGTCCAGCTGCTCGCCCGGGGTCCGTGCGGCAATGGCGGCGAGGACCTGGGACAGGGGGGCCAGGCTTCCCTCACGCACGGCATCCCGGGCCCGGTCCTGGTCGGGCCGCCGCTGGGGCGTCTGGGCCGTCGAAGGTCCGGATGCCGCCACCAGCATCACCGTCGCCAGCAAGGCCGCCGCCCGGGCGGAAACGATCGGAAGGGTCCGGCTCATGGCGTAATCCTGTGACGGATCGCATGAACCCCGGCTGAACCGCCGCCTTCAGCGGCGCCGGGGCGCATAGGGCCGGTCCTCTCGCCAGCGCGTGGCGAAGGCCTCAAGCTGGGAATCCGGGGCGTCAGGAAGCATGAGCTGAATGCGGGCGATGAGGTCGCCCCTCCCACCGCGACCGTCCGCAAGCCCCTTGCCCTTGAGCCGAAGGGACTGTCCCGAATTCGCGCCCTTGGGCACTGAAATGCTGACGGGCCCGTCTGGCGTGGGAGCCTGGACCCGTCCGCCGAGCACGGCGTCCGGGATGGAGACTGGCAGGTCCATCACGAGCTGCTCGCCTTCCTTTCGGAAGACAGGATGAGGCCGGATCACAAGTTCGATCAGGGCGTCGCCCTTGCCGCCCCGCCCCGCCTCGCCGTGCCCTCTCAGACGAAGGGTCTGCCCATCGCCAGCGCCGGCGGGAATGGTGACGTCGAGGGTCCGGCCGTCCTGGAAAGAGATGCGCTTTTTGCCGCCAAGTATGGCCTCCTCGAGGTCGACCTCCAGGCGCGCGCGGACATCCGATCCGCGAGCCGAGAACCCGGGGCCAGGGCCCGCCTCGCCGCGGGTGCCTGCACGGCCGCCCCGCCGTCCAAACATCTCGCCCAGGATATCGTTGAAATCAGCGGACTCGAATCCGCCGCCGCCGAAGCCCGGTCCCTGGCCGCCGCCCTGGCCGCCGGGGAAGCCCCGGAAGACCTCCCGGCCATCGGCGTCGATCTCGCCGGCGTCGAACTTGCGGCGCTTGTCCACGTCCCCGAGAAGGTCAAACGCCGCGCTGACCTGCTTGAACCGCTCTTCAGAGGCCTTGTCGCCAGGATTGGCATCCGGGTGATGCTTCTTGGCCAGCTTCCGGAAGGCCTTGCGGATATCATCGGCCCCGGCGCTGCGCAGAACGCCGAGCACCTCGTAGGGATCTCGCGCCACGGGGGTCACCTCAGCTGGGAAAACAAACCGGCTTCTGAGTTAGGGTCCGACGTCAGGTCCGCAAGGGCAAGTGTTGCATAATCGCAACGCTTAGGAAGTTCTACCGCCTCAGGTGTCCCGGCCGCGTTCGGCCAGGAGGTCGGGCGCAGCGTGGTCGACCATGTCGTCCTCGTGCTCGAGTTCGGACTCCGAGATCGTCTGTCCCCGCACCGACACGCCTGCCCGGTGCACGCTTTCCGGATCGCCGCTGATTAAAGGATGCCAGTCGGCGAGCCCCCGCCCCTCATGGAGACGACGATAGGCGCAGGACTTCGGCATCCAACCGAGCCTGGGGATGATGGCCGGGGTCAGGGAAATACAGTCTGGCACCTCGCGCTTACGGCCGGGATAGTTCGAGCAGCTGCAGGTGGCGGCATCGAGCAGGCGGCAATGCACCCGGGTCGGGATCACCTCGCCGCTGTCCACGTCCTCGAAGCGGATCAGGCAGCACAGGCCACAGCCGTCGCAGAGGCTTTCCCACTGTTCGCGGTTCATGCGCTCGAGGGAGGTGGTCTCCCAGAAGGGACGCGTCATGGGATCTGTCTAGCCGGGAGGCGAGGGCGACGCCACCCCGCAGCCCAGCGGGGCTTGGACGATAGGGCAACGGGGGTTAAGGGGGCGCGATGAAGCCACCGGTCCTCGCTCTCAGGCAGGTCCGTCTCGCAGACGGGCCGCGCATGCTGTTCGACGGGGTCGACCTTGCCCTCGACCCCCGCTGCCGCGCCTGCATGGTCGGCCGAAACGGGGCGGGCAAGACCACCCTGCTCAGAATCTTGGCCGGCGAGGTGGAGGTCGACGATGGCGAGAAGACCCAGGTTCCCGGCCTGCGCATCGCCTGGGTCCCCCAGGAGCCGGTGATCACCGGCCCAACCGTCCTCGATCACCTGATCGCCGCCGGCGCTGCGACGTACGAAGCCGAGGCCGCCCTGCAGACCTTCGGCCTGTCTCCCTCCAAGCCTTCCGAAGGCCTGTCTGGCGGCGAGGTCCGGCGGGCGGCCCTGGCCGCGGCCTTCGCCCGGGACGCCGACGTCCTGCTGCTGGACGAGCCGACCAACCACCTCGACATTCCCGCCATCGCCACCCTCGAAGGTGAGATTGCTTCCAGCCGGGCGGCGATCCTGCTGGTCAGCCACGACAGGGCCTTCCTGGAGCGCGTCTCTGACCGGTGCTTCTGGCTGGAGGGCCGCCGGGTCCGGAAGCTGGACCGGGGCTTCACCCACTTCGAGGCCTGGGCCGAGGGCATTGCGGCGACCGAGGCAGAGGACGCCCGACGCCTGCAGAAGCGCCTGGAGCAGGAAGAACACTGGATGCAGCGGGGCGTCACCGCCCGGCGCGCCCGGAATGAGGGCCGCCGGCGGGCGCTGCTGGACCTGCGGGCCGAGCGGGCCGAACTCTTGCACCAGTCCCGGGGTTCGATGGGCCTGGAGGCGGCGACCTCGGAGGGCTCTGGCAAGCGGGTGATCGAGGTGCGCCAGATTTCCAAGTCCTGGGCGGGTCGGACCGTGATCCGCGACTTCTCCACCCGGATCCAGAAGGGCGACCGGGTCGCCGTGGTCGGGCCCAATGGGGCGGGAAAGACCACCCTGGTGCGGATGCTGGTCGGCCAGCTGGAGCCAGACTCCGGCAGCGTGAAGCTGGGGACGGGGCTAGAGATCGGCTATCTCGACCAGACCCGGGCGGACCTGAAGCCCGAGATGACCCTGCGAGAGGTCCTGGCGCCCCTCGGGGGCGACCAGATCCTGGTGGGGGACAAGCCCTGGCACGTTGCTGCCTATGCCAAGTCCTTCCTCTTCACGGATGCCCAGCTACGCCAGCCGGTGCGTAGCCTTTCCGGGGGCGAGCGCAACCGACTGCTGCTGGCCCGGGTCCTGGCCGCGCCTACCAACCTGCTGGTCCTGGACGAGCCGACCAATGACCTGGACATGGACACCCTGGACCTTCTGGAGGAGGCCCTGGGCGACTATGCTGGCACCCTGCTGCTGGTCAGCCACGACCGCGACTTCATCGACCGCCTGGCGAGCTCCACCATCGCCCTGAACGGGCGCGGTGACATCGTCGAAACCCCGGGAGGCTGGCGGGACTTTGAGGCGCAGAACCCCGGTTTCCTGGCGCCTGTGGCCTCGCGCGCGCCGGTGCCAGCGCGCAGGACGGCGGAGCGACCTGTGGCGACCCCTCCCGCCCGGCCGGCCAAGCTTTCCTACCGGGACCAGAGGCGGCTGGAGGCCGCCGAGGCGCTGATCGCCGGCCTGCCCGCTCAGATCGCGGCCCTGGAGTTGCGTCTCTCGGATTCCGGCCTCTACGGCCGTGACCCCGGCAGCTTCACCCGCCTCACTGCAGAGTTGGCCGGCGCCCGGGATCGCCTGGACGCTGCAGAGACCGAGTGGCTGGAGATCGAAGAACTCAAGGCCAGTCTGGCTGGAGGCGATCCAGGGTCCTGAGCCAGAGCCGTGGATATCTCCTCGTTCCTGATTTTCCTCACGGATCTCGCAGACTTCACCGGTGATCCACACCTTGTCCACCGGCCCTGCACGGAAGCGCCCACGGTGCGGGGCCTTGGTGGTCTTGCTCCCCTGGCTGCCGGATGGGAGCGTGGGTTTGTCGAAAGGCGACGCGCGGTGACGGAAGGGGTAACCCGGATGGGGCCGGGCGGAAGGGCCGGATCGGAGTGGTGATCGGGGGCAACCTCGGTAGCCGTTCAGGGTCGCGGTCCCGGGCGCGGCGGGAAGGACGGGGCGACCCGTCGGACTACAGCCGACCTGCCTCGGGACTCAGGTCTCCCAACGGATCTGAAAGTGGGCGGCGGACCGGGTGACCGGTGCGTCGCCCTCTTGCTATTTGGGCCTGTAACCCAGGGGTCGCGTTCGCGGTTGCCTTCCCCTGAAAGGCGCCTAGTTTGCCCCGGAGGACCCAGACCCCCGGAGGCCGCGCCGTGAAGCTGTTCAGGACATTCACCCTCCTCGCCGTCGCCGCGCTCGCCTGGGCCTGCTCGCCCCGGCAGGACGCAGGCAAGCCCGGTGCGGACGCCAGCGTGATCCGGTTTGCCACCGACTGGCGCGCCCAGGCTGAACAGGGCGGCTTCTACCAGGCGCTGGCGACCGGCGAATACGAGAAGCGGGGCCTGAAGGTCCAGATCATCCAGGGCGGGCCCGGCGTGAATGTCCCGCAACTGCTCGCCGCCGGCGCCGTCGAGGCGGGCATGGGCTCCAACAGCTTCATCGCCCTCAACCTGGCCGCTGAGGGCGTACCGGTCCGCGCCGTCGCGGCCATGATGCAGAAGGACCCCCAGGTCCTGATTGCCCACCCCGACCAGGGGATCGAGCGGATCGAGGATCTCAAGGGCCATCCCATCCTGCTGTCCGATGCCTCCGTCACGGCTTTCTGGGTCTGGCTGAAGTCGAAATACGGGTTCGAGGACTCCCAGATCCGGAAGTACACCTTCAACGCCGCCCCCTTCCTCGCCGACAAGTCGGTGGCCCAGCAAGGCTACCTGACCAGCGAGCCCTTCACGATCGAGAAGACCGTCGGACTGAAGCCCCGGGTCTTCCTGCTGGCGGATAACGGCTATCCGTCCTACGCGGCCATGATCTTCGTTCCCCAGTCGCTGATCGACAAGGACCCGGCCCGGGTCCGCGCCTTCGTCGAGGCGAGCGCCGCCGGCTGGAAGTCCTACCTGACCGGCGACCCAAAGCCTGGCGACGCCCTGATCCTCAAGGACAATCCGGAGATGAGCCAGGACCTGCTCGACCAGGCCCGGGAGAAGATGCGCCAGTACAACCTGGTCGAGGGTGGAGACGCCACCACCGGTGGGATCGGCGTCATGACCGACGGACGCTGGAAGACCTTCGCCGAGATGGCGATCGCCCAGGGCGTCTATCCCAAGGGCCTCGACTACACGAAGGCCTATACCCTCGACTTCGTACGGCCAGCGGGAAAGTAGATCGTGAGTCCCACCGCCGCCCTTCAGGAGGTCGAGGTCGACTACCAGGGTCGGGGCCGCGCCCTCGGTCCCCTGTCCCTGACCATAGAGGCGGGCGAGATCGTCGCCCTTGTCGGCCCCTCAGGCTGCGGCAAGTCCACGGCGCTCCGGCTTCTCGCCGGCCTCGAACCGGCCACCCGAGGACAAGTCCATCGGGCCGTAGGGCGCGGAGAGACCTCTGTGGTCTTCCAGGCCCCGACCCTGGCGCCCTGGATGAGCGCCGCCGCCAACGTGGCCCTGCCCCTTGAGCTTGCAGGAACCCCGCGCCCCGAAGCGCGGGCCCGGGCGGCCGAGGCCCTGGCGCGGGTGGGCCTGGCCGGGGTCGGGGAGTCCCGACCCGCGCAGCTTTCCGGGGGCATGGCCATGCGCGCCTCCCTGGCGCGGGCCCTGGTGACCCGTCCGCGCCTGTTGATGCTGGACGAGCCCTTCGCCGCCCTCGACGAGATCACCCGGCGCACCCTGGCCGACGACGTCCTTCACCTGTGGTCCGAGACCCGGCCGGCGATCGTCTTCGTCACCCATAATGTCGAGGAAGCCGCCTATATGGCCAGCCGGATCGTGGTCCTGACCCGCGGCCCGGGGCGCATCGCCGGCGAGGTCCGGGTCGACGCACCCCTGCCCAGGCCCCCTGGCTTCAGGGCCTGGCCGGTCTTCGCCGAGGCGGCGGAGGCGGTGTCCGGCCTCCTCGCCGCAGGCTCTGAGGCCGTCGCATGAACCGGGTCGTCGACGCTCTCGCCCCGGCAGTCCTGATCCTGTTGCTCCTGGCTGGATGGGAGGCGGCGTGTCGCCTGACAGGCGTTCCCGCCTACTTCCTGCCGCCGCCCTCGAAGGTGATGCTGGCCGCCGCATCCGGGCTGACAGTCCTGGTGCCCGCCGCCTGGAATACCCTCTCCGTCGCCCTGGTCGCCCTCGTCCTTGCCGCCGGGGCCGCCCTGGCCCTCGCCCTGCTGGTCGGCCTGAGCCCGCTTCTCGAGCGCGCCGTGCGCCCACTGGCCTCCGCCCTCCAGGTCACGCCGGTGGTGGCGGTGGCACCCCTGATCCTCATCTGGGTTGGGATCGACCATCCTGAGCGCGCAGTGATCGCCCTGGCGGTCCTTGTGGCCTTCTTCCCGATCTTCTCCGGAACGGTGACCGGACTCAGATCAGCGGACCCCGACCTCGAGCGGCTGTTCGATCTCTACGGCGCCAGTCGCCTGCAGAGGGTCCTCAGGCTGCGGCTCCCTGCGGCGGTTCCCTTCCTGATGGAGGGCCTGAAGGTCGGCGCCGGCCTGGCCATCATTGGGGCGGTGGTGGCTGAGTTCGCCGCGGGCTCCGGGGGCGTCCGGGGCCTCGCCTGGCAGATCCTGGACGCCGGCAACAAGCTACAGACTGACCGGATGATCGCCGCCCTGGTGGTGCTGGCGGTGATGGGTGTCGCGGTCCATGCGGGGCTCGAGCGGCTGGAAGGTGCTGGCCTGCGGTGGTGGCGTGGCCGTTAGGCCGAGGTTAACGGCCACCCCATAGTCTGATACTTGAGGGAGACAATCTCCTGAGACAGGCCGAAAATGCAGCCTCTGAGAGTCACCTGGGCATGAAGCAAAGCGCCGCCGAGCTCATGGACCTCGCCAAGGAGAAATCCGGCGAACACAGGCGCGAGCTGATGCATCGCGTTGCGGACATGTATTTCCAGTTCGGACCCCGGATCGATGATCCGGAGCTTGCACTCTTCGACGATGTCCTGAGCCAGTTGGCCCAGGAAATGGAGAGCCGGGTCCGTGCGGAACTCGCCAACCGGATGGCTCTGGCCCGTACTCCGCCTGTCCGCCTGATCCGCACCCTTGCCCGGGACGAGATCATCGATGTCGCCAGTCCCATCCTCCAGCTCTCCCGGGCGGTATCGGAAGAGGATCTGATCGACCTGGCGCAAACCCGAGGCGACGCCCACCTCAAGGCGATCTCGAGACGTTCGAACCTCCCCACAAGCGTTACAGATGTTATTGTCGACAGGGGGGGCGAGGGCACGCTGGAGGTGCTGCTGGCCAACGCCTCGGCCAACCTGTCCCGCGAGGCCCACGAGCGCCTCGTTGACCGCGCCGTCGAACATCCCGCCCTGCAGGCGGCCGTGGTCCGCTACGCCAAGCTGCCCGTCGACCTGCTCAACGAGATGTACTTCGTCGTCGAGGCGCGGATGCGCAACGTCATCCTACAGCGTAACGCCCAGATCAAACCGGAGGAGCTGGACGAGGCCCTCAAGCAGAGCCGGGACCGCCTGGCCAACCGCAAGACCGTTTATCCCCCCGATTTCGCCAAGGCTGAAAAGACGGTCAAGGCGCTGGAGGTCAGGGGCACGATAAGCCCCAATGTCCTGGTTGGCTTCCTCAGGAGCGGTGACACGACCGCCTACCTGGTCGCAATCTCGAAGCTGGCGGGCACCGACTTCCAGACGGCGCGTACCATCCACGAGCGGCGGGAACTCGACGCCCTGTCCATCGTCTGCAAGGCGGCAGGGTTTGACCGCGCCATCTTCATTACCATAGCCGTGCTCGTACTTGGCCGGGAGAACAACCCCATGGGTCGCGCCCGCGAGTATGGCGAGATCTATGAGGCCCTGCCCCGTGATGTCGCAAAACGAACAGTCCGCTTCTGGGGCGACAGGAAGGGCTGAGCCCGGCCTTCAGGCCTGGCGGCGCACCAGCCGGGCGTAGTCGTCCATCAGGCTCAGCGAGATGTTGCCGGGGGTAAACCGGTAATCACCGATCTCTGACACCGGGGTCACTTCGGCGGCGGTCCCCACCACGAAGCACTCCGAGAATGAGGCCAGTTCCTCGGGCAGGATGTGGCGCTCGATCACGTCCAAGCCCTTTGAACGGGCTAGGGCGACCACCGTCTGCCGGGTCAGGCCGTCCAGGAAACAGTCGGGCGTCGGCGTAACCAGGGCGCCATCCTGCACGAAGAAGACATTCGAACCGGTGCTCTCGGCCACGTAGCCGCGGTAGTCGAGCATCATGGCGTCGGTGTAGCCGGCCTTCTCGGCGGCGTGCTTGGACAGGGTGCAGATCATGTAGAGGCCCGTAGCCTTGGCGTGCACCGGCTCTGAATCGGGCGAAGGACGGCGGTACTTCGCCCAGCACATCCGGATGCCCTGGGCCTTCTGCTCTGGCGAGAAATAGGACGGCCAATCCCAGACAGCCACGGCGACGTGAATCCGGGTGTTCTGGGCCGAGACCCCGATCATCTCCGAGCCCCGCCAGGCGATCGGCCGGACGTAGGCGTCCTCAAGCCCGTTACGGGTGCACGTCTCCTTGCAGGCCTGATCGATCTCGTCCACCGTGAACGGGATTTCGAAATCCAGGATCTCGGCCGACTTGAACAGACGTTCCGTGTGCTCGCGCAGCTTGAAGATTTCCCCGCCATACATGCGCTCGCCCTCGAACACGGCCGAAGCGTAATGGAGGCCGTGGGTCAGTACGTGCACCTTCGCCTCGCGCCAGGGCGTAAACTGGCCGTCCAGCCAGATCCATCCATCGCGGTCGTCGAAGGGAACAAGTGACATTGGGAACGTATCTCCTCTCGCAGGCCGTTCCTTACAGCCCTGCGTGGGCGCGCCGTCAATGGCATAACCGGCGCAGACGCGGGGTGCGGCCATGGTGAAGGACGCTACCACCGGGCGGGTCCGACATCTCCTGGTCGTGGACGACGATGACCGGATCCGCGAACTCCTGAAGGCCTTCCTGACCCGCGCAGGGTTCCGGGTGTCGGCGGCGCCGGGGGGAGAGGCGGCCCGGCGCTTGCTAGAGTCCCTGGACTTCGACCTCGCCATCCTCGACGTCATGATGCCCGGCGAGAATGGCCTGTCCCTGGCCGCCTGGATGCGGAGCCGCCCGGGGTCGGCAGGTCGTCTGCCGGTCCTGATGCTGACCGCCCGCGGGGATCCCAGCGACCGCATCGAAGGCCTGAGGATCGGCGCGGACGACTACCTGGCCAAGCCCTTCGAGCCCGAGGAACTGGTACTGCGGATTGAGGCCATCCTCCGGCGCATCGCCGAGGCGCCGTCCGGCGCGGGCGGCGGCCTCAGCCTGGGGCCCTGCAGCTTCGACCCAACACGGGGCGAACTGACCCGCGAGGGCCACCCCGTGCGCCTGACAGAGGCCGAGGTCAGCCTGCTGCGCCGCCTCGCCCAGACCCCACATGAACCCGTCGATCGCCAGGACCTGATTCACGCCGATGTCGACCCGGGCGGCCGGGCCGTCGACATCCAGGTCACACGCCTACGACGGAAGATCGAGCTCGACCCCCAGTCGCCCCGCTACCTGCTGACTGTGCGCGGGATCGGCTATCTGCTGGCGCCGGACTGAAATGGCGCGATCCTTCCCCGCGCCGGAGGCCTGGAGGCGGCTGATCAAGCGCAGCCTGCCCGCCACGCTCTATGGGCGAACCTTCCTGATCATTGTCCTGCCGGTCGCTCTCATGCAGCTTGCGGTGGCCTGGGTATTCTTCGACGCCCACTGGCGGACCGTGACCATGCGGCTTTCTGAGGGCTTGGCGGGCGATGTCGCCTGGGCACTGGAAAGCTACGAGGATGATCCCTCCCCCGCCGGCCTTGCACGTACGGCGGGACGGGCGGAACGGTCCATGAGCCTCTCCATCGCCTACCTGCCTGACAGGCCGCTGCCGGAGACCCGCAGGCGGAACGCCCTGGCCGCCGTGGACTCTTCCCTGCGGCAGGCGCTGGCCGCGCGGATCGACGCCCCCTTCTGGTTCGATACCACCCGCTACCCGGCCTATGTGGACATTCGGGTCCAGACCCATGGCGGCGTGCTTCGCGTCCTGGCGCCCCGGGAGCGGGCAGTGGCGACCCAGGGCGGCATCTTCCTGGGGTGGATGGCGGCGGCGACCCTGATCCTGACCGGGGTCTCGCTGATCTTCATCCGCAACCAGGTCCGGGCGATCGAGCGGCTTGCCCAGGCGGCTGAAGACTTCGGTAGGGGTCGCGACGCCCCGGCCTTCAAGCCCTACGGGGCGCGGGAGGTGCGTCAGGCCGCCAAGGCCTTCCTCGCCATGAAGGCGCGTATCCAGAGGCAGATCGAACAGAGGACGGCGCTGCTGGCCTCGGTCAGCCACGACCTGAGGACGCCGCTGACGCGTCTGCGCCTCGAGCTCGCCATGACAGACCCCGGGCCCGCCACTGAAGCCATGAAGCGCGACCTCGCTGAGATGGAGCACATGATCGATGAATACCTGGCCTTTGCCCGCGGGGAGGGCGGTGAGCAGGCTGTCGATATGGACCTGGGGGCCCTGGTCCGGGAGGCGGCTGAGGGTGCCCGGCGGAGCGGATCGCAGATCGAGGTGACTCTGCCTGCGGACGGCGTTCCCTACCGGGGTCGTCGCGGCGCCCTCAAGCGGGCCCTCGCCAACCTCATCTCCAACGCATCAGCCCATGGCGAGCGGGTGCAGGTCGGCGTAAGCCTCACAGACGGGGGCGTCACGGTGACCGTCGACGATGACGGACCCGGCATCCCCCCCGAGCGGCGCGAAGAGGCCTTCCTGGCCTTCAACCGGCTGGACGACTCCCGCAACCAGAATGCCAAGGGTGTGGGGCTGGGCCTCGCCATCGCCAGGGACGCCGCCCGGGGGCATGGCGGCGACGTGCGCCTGGAGGACTCGCCGCTGGGCGGACTGCGTGCTGTCCTGCGGTTGCCGGCGGGCAGCTAGTCGCCCCGCCGTCCAGACCTTTCGTTCACCTGTCAACACCCCGCACCGGAGCGCTACATGATCCCGTGGGATTGACAGGATCCCCAAGCTGCAATTAGTTTTACGTTGTAAATTTCCCAGTACCCAGCCCCCGAGGAGCCGACCGTCATGTCCAGTCCCGTCGAAGGCGTGATCCGCGCCCCGGTTACGAAAGGCCTCTGCGCCGCCGCTGCCTCTGCGCTGCTCCTGGCAGCCTCGGCTGCGGCCGCTGCACAATCCCCAGTAGGGACCTGGTACACCCAGGATCGCAGCGCCAAGGTCCGGATCGCGCCCTGCGGCCAGAAGCTCTGCGGCCAGATCATCTGGGCCCGTGACCGCGCCAGCGGGTCCGCTGCGGCGGCGCGGGACGAGGTCAACCCCGATCCCGCCCTGCGATCGCGGCCAATCATCGGCCTCCAGATCATCCGCGACTTCACCCCGGCGGGTCCCGGCAAGTGGGGTGGAGGCAAGATCTATGATCCCAATTCGGGGCGCACCTATGCCTCGAAGATGAGCCTATCGGCGCAAGGCGTCCTGAAGGTCGAGGGCTGTGTTTCCGTCATCTGTCAGGCCCAGACCTGGACCCAGGCCGACTAGATCCTGTTTCGATGGGATAACCGGTTCCCACTTATCGGAATCGGATCTAGCCGCCGAGTTCCGCCGACCGGCTGGCGGCGGCGGCGACGGCGTCCTTCAGGAGCGGCCCCAGACCGGCCTCCCGGCCAAGCACGCTGAGCGCCGCCTCGGTGGTTCCCCCTGGCGAAGTGACCTGCCGGCGCAGTTCTGCAGGCGTCTGGCCGGTCGCGTCGAGAAGGGCGGCCGCGCCGATCATGGTGGCACGGGCCAGGTCCCGGGAGGCGTCTGCGGGCAGGCCAGCTGCAGCGCCCGCCGCCTCGAGGGCTTCGACGAAGGCGTAGAAATAGGCCGGCGCAGACCCGGAAACGCCCGTGGCGGCGTGCAGCAGTCCCTCCTCGGCCAGGTCCACCACCACGCCCACAGGGGCAAAGAGGCTCCGGGCCCGGCTGGCAGCCTCCGGATCGGTTGCAAACAGACTGGCCACGCCCCGGCCTACGGCGACGGCGGTCGTGGGCATGACGCGGGCCACCCGCCGGCCGCCGAAGGCCTCGGAGATGTCGGCAGCCCTCACCCCGGCCACCACAGAGACGATCACCGCGTCAGGCGGAAGATGGGGGGCGACGGCCACCACCGCCTCCCGCCAGGCCTGCGGCTTGACCGCGAGAAGGACGGTCCCCACCCGTGCAATCGCCCCAGGGCCCGGATCCCGCAGAGCCCCGGCCCGGATCGCCCCGAGGGCGGCTTCGGACGGTGAGGGATCGAGGATCATGAGGTCGCCGGTGGCTGGCCCGCCAAAACCAAGCCAGCCCTCGATGAGGGCACCACCCAGGCGTCCAGCGCCGAGCATAAGGACAGGTTTCATTCGCGCCTCCGGTTCCGCCCGACAGGACGGCTTCAGGCCACGCCGACCGTCTCGAACATGCAGGCGGCGAGGGCTTCCGCCGGAGGTTTGCCGCACCGGACCAGGAAATCAAAGGCCGGAAAGAACCGGTCCGCCGCCTCCATGGCCACGTCGATCATGCCGGCGGTCTGGCCCAGCCCGGGGTATTCGCCCGGCAGAAGGGGGGTCCCGAAACGGAAGAGGATCTCGCCATCCTCGCGCATTTCGAAAAGGCCGAGAGAGGCGCGGGCGTTCACGCCCGACAGGAGCTCGTAGACCTGGGCGCGCAAGGATGGCGGTGCACGCATGTCCAGGGACAGGCTGACCTGCAGGCAGTCTACGTCCGGCCGCCAGGTAAAGCAGAGGCCGAAATCCCGCCAACCACCGGTAAGGGTAAAGGCGACGTCTCCGCGCTCGGTCCGGTCAAACTGCAAGTTCTCAGCCTCGAGGACATGCTCGACGACGTCCAGGGGGTCTTCGCTAAATAGGCCCTCGTCCTCGGACAGGAAGGATTCCATGCGCCCGAATGCCTCCGCGCTGGGATCGAATCGTCGATCGGTCGGGAGGACGCTAATCCGGATCGGGAGATTCCCTACAGTGGGATTTACCCTGTCGACGCGCCTTCAGGGCGCAGACCTGTGGATCATTTCGCCGCAGGCTTACGCGGAGCCCGCGGCGGGGCCGCAGCGCGGAGGCTGGCGACCTCCTCGCGGAGGGCGGCGACCTCGGCCCGGAGGGCTTCGATTTCGTCGCGACGCACGAGGTCAAGCTCGGCCACCCAGCGGTCGGCCTGGACGCGGAAGGCCGCCTTGGCCTCTTCGCCCGCGCTTTGCGCCAGTCCCATGGCGGCGTTGGTCAGCCGGGCCATCTCATCAAGGAAGGGGTTCTGTGTCTGCATGGGAGCAATATGGCCCCATCAGGGATGAAAACGAAGGCCTTCTCGGATAGAGTTTTATCCGTATTCACACGGAGACCTGCCTTGGCCCTGCCCTATCCGCAGATTGACCCCGTCCTGATCCAGATCGGGCCCCTGGCCATCCGCTGGTATGCGCTGGCCTACATCGTCGGCATCCTGGCCGCATGGCGCTATGCGAGCGCCCTGATAGACCGTGCGGACCTGTGGGCGAAGCGGGGACCGCCTGTGGATAAGCCGGGTCTCGAGGACCTCGTTCTGTGGATCACCGTGGGGATCATCGCCGGCGGACGGCTGGGCCACGTCCTCTTTTACACCCCCGGCATCCTGCTCTCTGATCCCGTGGAAGTACTGAGGGTCTGGAACGGAGGCATGAGCTTCCACGGCGGCTGCCTGGGGGTCCTCCTGGCGGTCGGGCTGTTCGCCCGGCGTCGGGGGCTCGACCTCTTCTCCGTCGGAGACCTGATCTGCGCCGTGGTTCCCATCGGTCTCTTCCTCGGGCGCATCGCAAACTTCATCAATGGCGAACTCTGGGGCCGACCCACGGACCTGCCCTGGGCGATGGTGTTCCCGGCGGCGGGCCCCGAACCCCGGCACCCCAGCCAGATCTACGAAGCCCTGCTGGAGGGCGTGCTCCTGTTCCTGGTCCTGCGTTGGGCCACGCACAACCGGCGCTGGCTTGCGCGGCCGGGGGTCGTCGCGGGGATCTTCTTCGCCGGCTACGGCCTCGTCCGGATCCTCGTGGAAACACTCCGCGAACCTGACATCTACATGCCCGCCTTCCCCATGGGCGTGACCATGGGCATGCTCCTCAGCCTTCCCATGGTCGCCTTCGGCGCCTGGCTGATCCGGCGAGGACGTGTCCCGGGCGACCGGGCGCCGTGAGCCTGGCCGGACGCCTCGCAGATCGGATCCGAAGCGCCGGACCGGTCAGCGTGGCCGAGTACATGCACCTTTGCCTGCATGACCCCCGCGATGGCTATTACGCGGTCCGTCCAGCGATCCGGGCTGACGGCGACTTCATCACCGCGCCCATGGTCAGCCAGATCTTCGGCGAACTGATCGGCCTCTGGATGATCGAGGTCTGGAGGCAGATGGGTCGGCCCGATCCGGTCCGGCTTGTCGAGCTGGGCCCCGGCGACGGGACCCTGATGTCGGATCTCCTGCGGGCCGCCCGGCTGGAGCCGGACTTTGCGGCCGCCATTGACCTCTGGCTGGTGGAGCCCTCCCACCCCCTGCGGGTACAGCAGGTACAGAAGCTGGGCGCCGTGGCGCGCCATGCGGAAAGCCTGGACGAGGTTCCCGGCGGCGCGCCCCTGCTCGTGGTCGCCAACGAGGTCCTCGATTGCCTGCCGACCCGGCAGTGGGAACGCCGCGAGGGTGCCTGGCGCGAACGCCGTATCGGTCTGGCCGGAGACCAGCTGGTCTTTGGGCTCGCTCCGGCTCCGGGCCTCGAAGGCGCGCCGGAGATGGCGCCCGAGGGAGCGGTCTTCGAACATTCGCCCGCCCAGGAGGCCCTGGCTTCAGAACTTGGCGCCCGGATCGCCAGTGAGGGCGGGGCCGCACTTCTGGTCGACTACGGGCGCGAGGCGCCGGGTCTCGGCGACACCCTTCAGGCCGTGTCCGGACACCGCAAGGTCGACCCGCTCGAGCGCCCTGGCCAGGTCGACCTGACCGTCCATGCCGACTTTCCCTCGGTCCTAGCCGCAGCCCGGCGAGAGGGCGTCGAGACCCGGGGTCCGATGGCGCAGGGCGATTTCCTGAGGGCCCTGGGCCTGGAGGCACGCGCGAGGGCCCTTAGCCTGGCCCAGCCCGAATCCGGAGAGCGGATCCGGCGACAGGTTGAGCGCCTCGCCGGCGCGGGCCAGATGGGCGACCTCTTCCTGGCCGTTGCCCTTCACTCCCCCGGCCTCAGGCCGCCGGGGTTCGGTACCCAGACATGAGCGGAGCCCCTCCGACCTTCCTGACCTCGCCCCGCCTTGACGTGGCTGGAGTGCGGCATGCCTTTTTCACCCGCCAGGGCGGGGTCTCCTCGGGGATTTACGCCAGCCTCAATCTGGGCCGCGGGTCCCGGGATGATCCCGCCGCGGTCCTGGAGAACCAGGCGCGGGCGGCAGCAGCCCTCGGCCTTGAGGCCGGCTCCCTGGCCATGGCCTACCAGGTGCACTCCGCTCGGGTGCATGTCGCTGAGCAGGCCTTTGGGGATGAACGTCCCGAGGGTGACGGGGTGGCGACCGTTACGCCGGGCGTGCTGTGCGGGGCCCTTGCAGCGGACTGCGCCCCGGTCCTGATGGCGGATCCTGCGGCGCGGGTGGTCTGCGCCGTCCACGCCGGCTGGCGCGGCGCCCTCGGCGGGGTGATCGAGGCCGGGGTCGCGGTCATGACCGGGCTGGGGGCGTCTCCCGGACGCATAGTCGCAGCAGTTGGCCCCTGCATCGGCCCGCAGTCCTACGAGGTCGGCGAGGACTTCCGCCAAACCTTCCTGGACGCCGATCCCGCCAGCGCCTTACGCTTCCACGCCACCGACAGCTATTCCATCGCCTTCGACCTGCCCGCCTATGCCCTCGACAGGCTCCAGCGGGCGGGGGTGGAACAGGCTGAGTGGATCGGTGCCGACACCTATTCCGATCCCGAGCTGTTCTTCTCGAACCGCAGGGCCCTCCACCTTCGGGAACCTGATTTCGGACGCCTGCTGTCGGCCATCGCCCTGGTCTGATGGGATTCCACCGGGAGGGGCCTTGCCCCCTTCCCGCGCCCTGATAAAAGCCGGGCAAGGCAAAATGAAGTGGAGAGTCCCGATGAAGCTGCTTGCTGGCAACTCCA
>NZ_JBAXIM010000036.1:0-20086 GCF_037138395.1 Phenylobacterium sp. | reverse complement strand
GTGGGTGGGAAGTCGTCGGGGAGGAGCCCGGCGAAGACGAAGCTGGAGCCCACCTCTTCGGCATAGGTGACATAACCGGTGGCCTCCACGAAGGCGGCGAACTGGCGGTTTGTGACGGCGGTGCGCGCGATGCGGAAGGGCGACAGCCGGACGGGGCGCGCTGGCCCCTCACCATCGGCCGGCTCGCCTTCCCCGGCATCGCTGCCCATGAGGAATTCACCGCCCGGCAGGGATATCAGGGTGAGGTCCGCGGGCAGGTCGGGGCGCCCGGCGGCTCTGGCGCGCACGGCCGCCCTGGCGAAGTCCGCCCCGGTCCTGGCGCCGGTCGTCTTCATCGGTCCGCAGCAGACGCCCTGGCTCATCCCGCCATCACCACCGAGGGTTCCGTCCGCAACTACTTGCCGAGATCCCGGATCAGGGAGTCCCAGTGGACCAGGGCCCCGGGAATGGCCGCCAGGGGTGCCCGCTCGTTGAGACCGTGGGCGAAGGTGTCGTCGTCACGGGTGAAGAGGCCCGAGACCCCGTAGCTCGCCACACCTGCGGCCCGGAAGTACATGCTGTCCGTCGCTCCCGTCGATTGGGCGGGCACAATGGGCAGTCCGGGATGCACAGCGTGCACGGCCCGGGTCACGGCCTTGACCACGTCGGGGCGGAGAGGCGAGGGCGGGCTGTCGATGGACCCGTCGTCGTTCCGGGTCACCGAGATCGTCGGGTCGGCGATCACGCCCTCGAGGGTCTTCAGGATCGATGCTGAGGGTGTTCCGGGGAAGATGCGGCAGTTGACGTTGGCCGACGCCCGCTGGGGCAGGGCGTTGGTGGCGTGGCCGCCGCTGACCATGGTGGCCACGCAGGTCGTCCGCAGGTAGGGCGCCCAGGCCGGGTCGGAGGACAGGATCTCCGCCGCCGCAGCGTCCGACGGATTGGCTGAAAAGCGCCTCAGGGCGTCGCCGACGGGACCTTGCTGGTCGCGTCCGCTGGCGGCGAGGGAGGCGCGGGTGATCTCGTTCGACTGGACCGGGAAGCGGTGGCCCTCAACCCGCTCGAGGGACCGGGCGAGGCGGTAGATGGGATTGCCGGGTGTGGGCCGGCTGGAGTGGCCGCCCGGATCGGTCGCGGTCAGGGTGAAGTCGGCATAGGTCTTCTCCGCCCCCTGGATGCCGAAGGACACGGCCTTGCCCGAGCTGTCCAGTTCGCCGCCGCCGCCGTCGGCGTTGAGGACGAGGTCGGCGCCCTTTAGCTTGCCGGCCAGCACGGCGGTGCTGCGCATGAAGGTTTCCTCATCCCCCGACAGGGCGAGGATCACGTCGCGTCCGGGGCGCCAGTTCTCTGCCCGCACGCGGGCCAGGGTGGCGACGACCATGGAGACATCGAACTTGTTGTCCGAGGCCCCTCGGCCGAACACGTAGCCGTTCTCGACGACGGGGGTGAAGGGGTCGCGGGTCCAGTCCTCGGCGCGGGCCTCGACCACATCCATGTGCGCGGAGATGACCATCGGCTTGCGACCCGGGTCCCGTCCCGGAAGGCGGGCGACGAGGGTGGCCGTGCCGGCGACCGGCTCGATGACAATGTCGGAGGGCGAATAGCCCGCCGCCACCAGGACGCCCTTGATCCACCCGGCATAGGCGAGAATGGGCTCCTGCCCAGCGCTGGCGGTGGTCCGGTAGCTGATGCTGGTCTTCAGGATTTCCAGGGCGCGGGCGGAGTCCGCAGGCCCAGGGGCCGCCGCCAAGGCGGGTGTGGCAGCAAGCAGGGCCAGGGCAAAGGCGAGGACGCGCAAGGTAGGGCTCCGGGACCGACGGGAAGGGGCGTCCGGCTTAGCCTTCCCCGGGGCGGTTGTCAGCCATCCAGCAGGCTCCGGGCGCGCCGGAAGATCGCCTCGAACATCTCCGGGGTCAGGCGGCCGGTGTTCGTGTTCAGGCGCGAGCAGTGATAGCTGTTGATCACCCGGTAGGGTCCGGCGGTGAACTCCGCCCCATGTCCCGGGATGCCTGCCGAGGCGGGAAGGCCAAGGGCCCTGAGGAAATTGCGCCGGGCCACGTCGCCCAGGGTGACCACAACTTCCAACCGGGGCAGGGCCGCCAGCCGGGCGGTGAGGAAGGGCCGGCAGGCGGCTTCCTCGGAGGTCTCTGGGCGGTTGCCCGGCGGCGCGCAGCGCACGGCATTCGAGATCATGCAATCGGCCAGGGCCAGCCCATCGTCGGGCCGGGCCTCGTAGCGGCCTTGGGCGAAACCGGTCTTCAGGAGAGTCTCGAACAGCAACACGCCGGCATGGTCGCCGGTAAAGGGGCGTCCCGTCCGGTTCGCACCGGTCCGTCCGGGGGCGAGGCCCAGGACCAGAAGGCGCGCCCCGGGGTCGCCAAATGACGGTGCAGGCCCGTTCCACCAGTCGGGATTGCGGGCCTGGTTCTCCTGGCGATAGGCGACCAGGCGCGGGCAGAGGCCGCAGTCCCGGGCAGGTTCAGCCGTGACTGCGGGCGACGTGGGCGCCAAGGTCAGTCGTCCGGTGCGTCGGGGTCAGCGCCGGCCCGGCTCTCCTGAAGGAAGCGGGGCAGGCGCGAGGGCCGCCCGATGATGTCGGCCAGGTCCGCCAGGTCGATGAAGGCATCGGCCTGGCGCCGGAGGTCATCGGAGGCCATGGAGGGCTGCGACTTGACGGTGGAGACGACCGTGACGCGGGCACCCCGGCGCTGGACCGCCTCGAGCAGGACCCGGAAGTCGCCATCCCCCGAAAAAAGCACCATGTGGTCGGCGTGGGCGCTCATCTCCATCATGTCGACGGCGATCTCAACGTCCATGTCGCCGCGCCAGCGCTTGCGGCCCTGGGCGTCCGTGAATTCACGAGCGGGCTTGGTGACGAGGCGGAACCCGTTGTAATCGAGCCAGTCGACCAGGGGGCGGATCGGGGAATAGTCCTGATCCTCGACCAGGGCGGTGTAATAGTAGGCTCTGACGAGGACCCCCCGCTTGCGGAACTCCTCGAGGAGCTTGCGGTAGTCGATGTCGAAGCCAAGGCCCTTGGCGGCGGAGTAGAGGTTGGCCCCGTCGATGAAGAGCGCCAGCCTGTCGGTAGGATAAAAGGTCATTGAGTTTGGAGTTTCCGGAGTCTGGCGTCGGCGCGTTACAGCCCGTTCGGGCAATTGTCGCGCTGGGATCCAATCTGTCTGGCGGCTACGCCTCGCCGGTGGACCTGCTTGAAGCCGCTCTCTCTTTCTTTCCAGGGGCAGGATTGCCGGTCTTGCGTCGATCGTGCTGGTGGAGATCCTCCGCCTGGCCCGACCCGTCTGGAAATGAGTATCGCAATGGAGTCGCTATTGTCGAGGCGAGGATGGATGCCGGGGCAACAATCGGCCGGCTCCTGGAGATCGAGGCCCGGTTCGGGCGCAGCCGCGGCGAACGGAACGCCGACCGCACCCTTGACCTCGACCTCATCGATCATGCGGGGCTCGTGATGCAGTCGCCACGCCTGACCCTGCCGCACCCGAGGGCCCACGAAAGGGTCTTCGTCATGGGTCCCCTGTCTGAGATCGCGCCTGACTGGCGGCATCCCGGCCTCGGCCTGACGGCTTCTGCACTCGCGGCTTCGGCGAGCGTCGCGCGCGATGCCCGGCCTGCGAGGTGAGCGCCGTGAAGGGAAGCGCACCGGGAAGTCTTTCCAGGGGACTGGCGCCCGGCGCGCCAATCGTGCAGCATCAGAAAACGAGAATGGGCGTGGACGAAGCGTCGTCGGCCGGAGGAACGGGCTTGACCTATCGGCTCGTCATTTTCGATTTTGACGGAACCCTCGCCGACAGCGCGGACTGGTTCATCAGCATTTCCAACGAGGTCGCCCGGCGGTTCCGCTTCCGGCAGATCAGCGAGGAAGAGGTTGCCATGCTGCGCGGCCGCTCCAGTCGCGAAGTCGTGGCCTATATGCGCGTCCCGGCCTGGAAGATGCCCTTCATCGCGCGTCACACCCGGAAACTGGTCTCCAAGAACGCGGCGAAAATCCCGCTCTTCCCCGAGTCCCGCGCCCTCATCCGGCGGCTGCACGAAGCCGGGGTCGTTTTGGCCCTCGTCAGTTCAAACTCCGAGGCCAATGTTCGCCGCATCCTCGGCGATGACCTCGCCGACTGCATCACCCACTATGCCTGTGGGGCGTCCATGTTCGGCAAGACGCCCAAGTTCCGGAGCGTGATCCGCAAGGCCAACGCCCGCCACGCTCAGGTCCTCTCCATCGGCGACGAGACCCGTGACATCGAGGCCGCCTCCCGCGCCGGGATCGATTCCGGGGCGGTGACCTGGGGATATGCGCGCCCGGAGATCCTCGAGGCCCACCGGCCGACCTTCCTTTTCACCACCATGGATGACATCGCCCGGACGGTGATCGGCACCGGCTGATGCCGCGACGGGGTCCTGTGGCGTTGCACAAGGAGCGCCGAACCTCTATGAACGTGCGCTCCTTTCTCCTTCTGAGGTAGTCATGGCCCGCGTCACCGTCGAAGATTGCATCCAGAGGGTCCCGAACCGCTTCAGCCTGGTCCTCCTGGCTGCGCACCGGGCCCGGGGCATTTCGGCTGGAGCTCCCCTTCTTGTCGACCGCGACAATGACAAGAATCCTGTCGTCGCCCTTCGCGAAGTGGCCGAAGACATGGTTGATCCCGAAGAGCTGAAGGAAGGCCTGATCAGCACCCTGCAACGGGTGGACGAGCGCTCCGAGGCCGAGGAAGAGGCGGAAACCCTGGCCCTGCTCGCCGACCCGACCCACATGCAGATGAGCGAGCTGGAACTGGTCCGGGCCCTTCAGAGTGACCGCGACGGCGGACAGGAAGAGCGCTACTGAGCCCGGGCGCAACAGCGCAGGGATCGCCTGAGGCCCTTGCCCCGGCTGAGGGCATACAGGCCGCAGAGGCGGGTAATGCGCTTGCGCCCTCGACGACGGAACTGTCAGGCCGCCGCCCTGTCCTTCGGCAATACGAGCTAATCGATCAGGTCCTCTCCTACGATCCCAGCGCCCAAGAGGCGGTTCTCAACCGCGCCTATGTCTACGCCATGCGCATGCACGGCTCCCAGAAGCGGGCTTCCGGGGACCCCTATTTCGCCCATCCGATCCAGGTGGCGGGCATCCTGACTGAGTATCGGATGGATGCGGCGACAATTATCACGGCCCTGCTCCATGATACCGTCGAGGACACGGACGCCACCTCCGCCGAGATCCGGCGCCTGTTCGGTGAGGAGATCGCCGAACTTGTGGAGGGGGTCACCAAGCTCACCAAGCTCGAACTGAACAGCGAGCACACCCGCCAGGCCGAGAACCTTCGGAAGTTTATCCTCGCCATCTCCCGGGACGTCCGGGTCCTGATGGTCAAGCTGGCGGACCGTCTGCACAACATGCGGACTCTCCAGCACATCGCGGCGCCGGCAAAGCGCGAGCGCATCTCCCGGGAGACCCTGGACATCTACGCACCGCTCGCCCGGTCCATCGGCTGTCACCGGATCTGTACCGAGCTGGAGGAGCTGGCTTTTACCCACCTGAACCCGCTCGCCCGGGACGCCATCATCCGGCGGCTGGCGGCCCTGAGAAACGAGCAGGGCGGGGCGGTGACCCTGGTGTCACAGGAGATCGTCAGCCGGCTACAGGCCTCAGGCATACCCAGCCGAGTTTTCGGCCGGGAGAAAAACCCCTATGCGATCTGGCGAAAGCTGCAGCGCAAGTCGATCGGCTTCTCACAGCTTTCGGACATCTACGCCTTCCGGGTGATCGTCGATACCGAAGAGGATTGCTACCGCGCCCTGGGCGTGGCCCACCGGGCCTGGCCCTCGCTGCCAGACCGCTTCAAGGACTATATCTCGACCCCCAAGCGGAACAACTACCGGTCCCTGCATACGACGGTGGTCGGTCCCAGGGGCATGCGGATCGAGATGCAGATCCGCACGGAGGCCATGGACCGGATCGCCGAGGAGGGCGTGGCCGCCCACTGGCGCTACAAGGATGCCTCCTACGGCTTCGATGCCGAACACCAGGCCGAGCAGGGCGGGCGCGATCCCCTGGTCAACCTCCGCCACCTCGTGCAGGTCCTCGAGCACGGCGGCGACGTCGAGGAGCTTGTCGAACACGCCAAGCTCGAGATGTACCTCGACCAGACCTTCGTCTTCACGCCCAAGGGCCGCCTGGTCAGTCTGCCGCGGGGCGGCATGCCCCTCGACTTCGCTTACGCCCTCCATACCGACATTGGCGACACCTGTATCGGGGTGAAGATCAACGGTGAGCCGCGGCCCCTGCGCACGCCCCTTCAGAACGGAGATGTGGTGGAGGTGGTGCGCGGCCCCAAGCCCGTAGTGCCCGAAGACTGGCGCTCGCTCACCGTGACGGGCCGGGCCCGCTCGGCCATCCGCCGTCACATCCGGCAGACTGAGAAGGAAGAGTTCATCCGCCTGGGCCGGGCCGCCCTTGACCAGACCTTCAGCCGAGCCGGAAAGTCACGGAGCGACATCTCGCTGACCCCGGCCCTTGAACGGCTTGCGGTGGCCTCGGAGGAGGAACTCTTCGGGCGTCTGGGCCGGGGCGGGATCACGCCCGCCCAGGTACTCGACATCATTTTCCCCCGCCTGGATCCTTCAGCGCGTGAGGCGGCCACGGCAGTCCGGCGCATCGAGGGCGGCGCTGGCGCCCGGCTCTACGTCCGGGGCGGGGGCCTGACCCCGGGGATCAGCCTCCACTTCGGCGCCTGCTGCACGCCCGTCCCCGGCGACCGGATCGTCGGCATACTTGAGGGTGATGGTCAGGGTCTGACTGTCCACACCATCGATTGCGGCGAACTGGCTGCCTTCGAGGAGAAGGAGGATCTCTGGCGGGACCTGCAGTGGACCCGAGAGGCCGAGCGCGGCACCCTGACCCAGTCTCGTCTCACCGCCACAATCCGCAATGCGCCCGGCGTTCTGGGCCAAGCCTGTACCACCATCGGCGAGGCGGGGGGCAACATCGTCAACCTGCGTATGCATCGGCGGATGACGGACTTCTTCGACGTCGACTTTGACATCGAGGTCAAGGACGCCCGCCACCTGACCAACATTGCTGCGGCCCTGCGGGCCAATCCAGCCATCGAGACGGTCGAGCGCTCCAAGCGCGCAGGCTGAGGACCTCAGGCCGGATCGACGGTGACCCGCCGCATGTACCGGCGCTGGCCGGGGTAATCGTTCAGGGCGAAGTGCCAGACTTGGCGGTTGTCCCAAAAAGCCACGGATCCCGGTCGCCAGTTGAAGCGGCAGGTATAGCCCTCGTAGCGGCAGTGCTCGAACAGGAAGTCGAGGAGGGGGCGGGACTCCCGCTTCGTCCAGCCCTCGAACCGTAGGGTGAAGGCGGGGTTGACGTAGAGGGCCTTGCGACCGGATTCCGGATGCACCAGCACCACCGGGTGGATGAACTCACCCACTGCGCCCTCGGCCTCGGCCACGCTCATCGAGGACCGCTTCTGGGCGGAGTGACCCTGGGGAGAATACTCCCGGCCAGCGGAGTGTACGGCGCTCAGGCCCTCCAGCGTCGCCTTCAGGCCCGGCGAGAGGGCGTCGTAGGCCGCAACCTGGCTGGAGAAGAGGGTGTCGCCGCCCCATTCGGGCAGTTCCAGCGCATACAGGATGGAGCCAATGGCGGGCCGTTCGAGGAAGGAGGTGTCCGAGTGCCAGCCGCCGCCAAAGTTGGTCCTGTCCGCCGGTTCCTTGATGATCTCCATGACCTCGGGATGCCCGTCCATGCCGCGGACATAAGGATGGATGTTCAGCGGCCCGAACCGCCGTCCGAAGGCCACCTGGTCTTCCGGGCAGAGGGACTGGTCGCGGAAGAAGATGACCTGGTGCTCGACCAGGGCGGCGCGGATCTGGGTGATCACGCCATCGGGCAGGTTAGCGGACAGGTCGGCACCAGAAATCTCGGCGCCCAGGGCTCCGGCGACCTTGCGAATGGTCAGGCTCATGCGGGGCTCCCTCTGGCGGTGGCTCACAATGCCCGGCGGCGGCCCGGTTGCAAAGCACTGCAAAGGGTGGTCTGGCGACAGCGTAGGTGGAGGGCCCCGAGATGAACGCACTGTCCTGGCGCCACGCCCTTCTGGCCCTGGCCGTGGTGACGGTCTGGGGAACCAATTTCGCCGTCATCAAGTCGGCCCTCGCGCACTTCCCGCCCTTTACCTTCGCGACCCTGCGCTTTGCCTTCGCCTTCCTACCGGCCGCTTTCTTCCTGAAGCGCCCGCAGGTTCCCTGGCGCAATCTTGCGGCCTATGGGGTGTTGATCGGCGTTGGCCAGTTCGGCGTGCTCTATTTCGCGATGAACGGGCGCATCTCGCCGGGTCTTGCCTCCCTGGTGGTGCAGAGCCAGGTCTTCATCACCATCGGGCTTTCCATCTGGCTGGGTGGGGAGCGCCTGGCCCTGCGCCAGATGCTCGCTCTCGGGCTGGCCGCCGCGGGCCTGGGGGTGATCCTGCTGCACCTGGATGCGACGACGACCTCGCTGGGCCTTGCCCTCGTCCTCGTCGCGGCCATGAGCTGGGCGCTCGGCAACATGGTCCAGAGAGCGACCCCTGAGGCGCCGAGCCTGGCCTTCGTTGTTTGGGCGAGCCTGTTTTCCATTCCCCCCTTGCTGATCCTGGCCCTGGTGTTCGAGGGCGCACCGGCGATGATCAGCACGTTGGCGACCATGACCCCGACCCTCTGGGCCGAACTGCTCTACCAGTCCTTTGGCAATACCCTTTTCGGCTATGCCGTCTGGGGCTGGCTCCTGGCGCGAAACCCGGCGTCGGTGGTCTCACCCTGGGCCCTGCTGGTGCCGGTTTTCGGCCTGACGGCGTCGGCCCTGGCCCTGGGCGAGCCGCTTCCGCCGTGGAAGTTGGCCGCCGCCGCCCTGGTGATCGCCGGCCTAGCCATGAACAGCCTTCCGGGTCTCGGCCTCCGGCGTGACAGGGGCGGCGCGGTCGGCTAATCCCACGGGCAAGGAGCGCTGCCATGAACACCGAACAGGTCCTCGACGAATTCCGCGCCGCCGGTGCCTTACGGGAGGGCCATTTCGTCCTGTCCAGCGGGCTACATTCCGGCGTCTTCCTCCAGAAGAACCTGGTCTTCCAGCATCCCCATCGAACCGAACGGCTCTGCCTGGCCCTGGCGGAGAAGATCCGCGCGGCGGTCGGCGAGGTCGATATCTGCGTCTCGCCGGCCGTTGGCGGGATCATCCCCGGGTATGAGACGGCCCGGCATCTGGGCGTTCCCTCGGTCTATGTCGAGCGGGAAGGGGGCGAGTTCCGCCTGCGCCGCGCCTTCGAGATCCCCGAGGGTGCCCGGGTCGCCATGGTCGAGGACATCGTCACCACGGGCCTGTCATCCCGGGAGTGCGTCGAGGCCATCCGCAAGGCCGGGGGGAATGTCGTGGTCGCCGCCTGCATCGTCGATCGCTCTGGCGGCCGGGCGGACCCTGGCGCGCGCCTGGTCTCCCTGGCCCAGCTCGACGTCCCTGCCTATCCGGCTGACGAGTTGCCGCCCGAGCTTGCGGCCATCCCGATCGAGGACCCGGGCAGCCGGCGGCTGTCCAAGTGACCCCGCTCCGGCTTGGCGTGAACATCGACCATGTGGCGACCCTGAGGAACGCCCGTGGTGACACCTATCCCGACCCCCTGAGGGCCGCCGAGGTCGCCATCGTGGCTGGGGCGGACGGAATCACCGCCCACCTCCGTGAGGACCGCCGCCACATCCGCGATGCCGACATCGCCGCCCTGGCAGCCCTGTGCCAGCGGCTTGGGCGGCCCTTGAACTTCGAGATGGCGGTCACCGCCGAGATGGAGGCCCTGGCCCTGAAGCTGGCGCCCCACGCCGCCTGCCTCGTGCCGGAGCGGCGCGAGGAGGTCACGACGGAGGGCGGACTGGACCTTGCCGGGGGCTTCGACCGCATAGCTCCAGCCGTGCGCCGTCTGGCGGGCGCAGGCATCCGGGTCTCATGCTTCATCGACGCCCGGGACGACCAGGTGGACGCCGCCGCAGCGGCCGGTGCCCAGATTGTGGAGTTCACCACGGGGCCCTTCTGCGACGCGGTCCGGGCCGGTGATCCAGAGGCAGACGCGTACCTGGCCCTGCTGGCCCGGGCGGCCCGCAGGGCGGCGGACGCTGGCCTGGAGGTCCATGCGGGTCATGGCATCGACTATGCCACTGTCGGCCCCGTGGCCGTCATCCCTGAGATGCGCGAGCTGAACATCGGCCACTTTCTTATCGGTGAGGCGGTCTTCCTGGGCCTGCCCGCCGCGATCCGCGGCATGCGCGAGCGCATGGATGCAGCCCGGGCTACGGCTGTGGCATGATCCTGGGCATAGGCTCGGACCTGACCGATATCCGGCGCATCCAGGCCAGCCTGGACCGGTTCGGCGACCGTTTCCGCCACCGGTGCTTCACCGAGATTGAACGCCGTCGTTCGGAGGCCAAGCCCGACGCCGCGGCCAGCTACGCCAAGCGTTTCGCCGCCAAGGAGGCCTGCGCCAAGGCCCTGGGTACCGGCCTAAGGCGGGGCGTCTTCTGGCGCGACATGGGGGTGGTGAACCTGCGCTCGGGCCAGCCGACCCTGGCCCTGACCCGCGGGGCGGCCACCCGGCTGACCGAGATGACGCCGCCCGGGCACACGGCTGTGATCCATCTGTCCATGACCGACGACGCCCCCTACGCCCAGGCCTTCGTGATCATCGAGGCCGTCCCGGAGGCCTAGGCGTTTCCAAGTTTTCACGTGCGGGTCTGTCGGTTTGCGGTATGTCCGGACCGAACGCTTATCCGGAAGGCCCATGACAGAGACGATTTCACCGCCCGAGGACGAACGCAACGAGACGATCGAGATCGTCAAGACCGTCGCCGTCGCCCTGTTGATCGCCCTCCTTCTGAGGGTGCTGCTGTTCCAGCCCTTCACCATTCCCTCGGCTTCCGAGGAACCCAACCTCTATGAGGGCGACTATGTCATCGTCACCAAGTACGACTATGGCTGGTCCAGGCACTCCATTCCCTTCAGCCCGTCGTTCTTCGACGGCCGGGTGCTTGCCCAGGAGCCCAAGCGCGGGGACATCATCGTCTTCAAGCTGCCCCGGGATAACCGCACCGACTACATCAAGCGGCTGATCGGCGTTCCGGGCGACCGTGTCCAGGTCCGGCAGGGCCTGCTCTACCTCAATGGCGAGCCGGTGCCGCGCGAGCAGAAGGCCTTGGTCACCGAGACGGGTGGCAGTGGAATCGTGCGCCCCGTGGCCCGGGTCGAGGAAACCCTCCCGGGCGGTCGAAAGTTCATGACCAATGACTTCGGGACCGATGGTGACCTGGACGACACGCCGGAAGTCACCGTTCCGGAAGGCCACTACTTCTTCATGGGCGACAACCGGGACAACTCGGCTGACAGCCGCCTTCCCTCGGAAATCGGCGTGGGCCTCGTGCCTCGGGAGAACCTGGTCGGCCGGGCCCGTCTGGTCCTGCTGTCCTGGTCGCCGGGTGCCTCGCTCTTCAAGCCCTGGACCTGGGTCCTGAACCTGCGGCCGAGCCGTTTCGGCAAGGTGCTGCACTGACACGGCCGGACAGGCGCAAGGCGGCTGTCGCGGCGCTCGAGGCGCGGGTCGGCAGGGTTTTCACAGATCGCGATCTCCTCGAGCGCGCCCTGACCCACGCCAGTGTCGGCAATGGTGGCACCCCAGGGCGAGACAACGAACGCCTGGAGTTCCTCGGCGACCGTGTCCTGAACCTGATGGCCGCCGAGCACCTCTGCCAGGCCTTCCCGGCGGCTCGGGAGGGCGAACTCGCCCGCTGGCTCAACCGGCTGGTCAATTCCGGTGCCTGCGCCGAAGTGGCGCGCAACATCGGCCTTCCCGACGCCCTCAGGCTGGACGCCAGCGCCGCCCGGATCGGCGCCCGGGACAGCGAGCGGGTCCTCGGCGACGCCTGCGAAGCCCTGATGGCGGCCCTCTACCTGGACGGCGGGCCGGAAGCGGCGCGGAGCTTCTTCCGGATCGGCTGGGGCGACCTCGCCGCCAGCCTGGACGCTGGGCCGGACCGCGACTCCAAGACCCGCCTTCAGGAATGGGCCATGGGCCTGGGCCTGCCGCCGCCGGCCTACGTGGTGGTGTCTGCCGAAGGCCCGCCGCACGATCCCAGATTCACCATCGAGGCCCGCCTACCGGGCCTTGAGCCGGCCTCTGGCGCCGGCCGTTCCAAGCGCGAGGCCGAGAAGGCCGCCGCCGCACTGTTCCTCGAAAGGGAGAAGATCCAGCCATGACCCGCGCCGGTTTCGCCGCCATCATCGGCGCGCCCAATGCGGGCAAGTCCACCCTGACGAACCGCCTGGTGGGCGCCAAGGTCTCCATCGTGACCCGCAAGGTGCAGACGACGCGTTTCCCCGTCCGAGGGGTTGCCCTGTCTGGCGAGAGCCAGATCGTGCTTGTCGATACCCCCGGGATCTTCACGCCCCGGCGGCGTCTGGACCGGGCCATGGTGCGTTCGGCCTGGGGCGGGGCTGACGAAGCCGACACGGTGGTCCATCTCGTGGATGTCCAGGCGGAGCTGGCTATGGACGCCGGCGAGGCCCGTGGCGCGGACCGCAAGGCCCACGAGGACGTCGAGACCATCATCGCGGGCCTGAATCGGTCTGGCCGTAAAACGATCCTGGCCCTGAACAAGATCGACGGGGTCAAGCGTGAGCGCCTTCTGGCCCTCTCTGCCCGGCTCTTCGACACCGGCGTCTATTCCGAGGTCTTCATGATCTCCGCGGCGGATGGCTCCGGCGTCGACGACCTCCTGCAGCGGCTGGCCGAGCTCATGCCGGAGAGCCCCTGGCTCTATCCCGCCGACCAGACGGCCGACCTGCCTGTGCGCCTGCTGGCCGCCGAGATCACCCGGGAGAAGGTCTACCTGCGGGTCCACGAAGAGCTTCCCTACGCCGCCGCGGTGGAGACCACCGCCTTCAGCGAGCGGCAGGACGGCTCCGTCCGCATCGAGCAGACCCTCTATGTCGAGCGCGACAGCCAGCGCCCCATCGTCCTGGGCCGGAATGGCCAGACGCTGAAGTGGATCGGCCAGAAGTCGCGGGAGGAACTGACCGAACTCCTGGACCGCCCGGTACACCTCTTCCTGACCGTTAAGGTCGACGAGCGCTGGGCCGACCGCCGGGAATTCTACGGCGACGTCGGGCTCGATTTCGAGGCCTAGGGGCAGGGCGTGGAGTTCGAGGACGACGCCTTTGTTTTGTCGGCCCGGTCCCACGGAGAGAATGGCGCCATCGCTGAACTGCTGACCGCTGACCACGGCCGCTACCCCGCCTTCATTGCGGGCGGTGGCTCCCGGCGCGTGCGGCCGCTCCTGCAGCCGGGGACCCGGGTCCGCGCCCGTTTCCGGTCCAGGACGAGCGAACAGCTGGGATCGGCGAGCCTGGAGGGGGGAGGGGGTGATCCCTCCGACCTGTTCGACGATTCCCTGGCCCTGGCGGGCCTGGCCTCCGCCGCCTCTGTCGCCGCAGGCGCCCTCCCGGAGCGCGAACCCCAGCCCGGTGCCTTTGCTGCCTTTGAGTCCCTCAGCGGTGCCCTGCGCCATCCGGACGTCTGGCCGGCGGTCTATGTCCGGTTCGAGGCGGGCATTCTCCAGGCCCTCGGATTCGGCCTGGATCTTTCCAGGTGCGCGGCGACGGGATCGACGGATGACCTGGTCTGGGTCTCGCCCCGCACCGGGCGTGCGGTGTCCCGCGCCGCGGGTGAACCCTACCGGGATCGGCTACTTGTCCTGCCGCCCTTCCTCCTGTCGGCGCAGGGGGGGCTCTCTGCCGGCGACATCGGGGCGGGGCTTCGACTGACGGGCCACTTCCTGGACACCTGCCTGTTCGCGCCTCTGAATCGCCCCCTGCCGCCGGCCCGGGTCTGGCTCTATGACCGACTCGCGGAGGCGAACCGGCTCTAGCGCCTGCACGCCGGGTGACGCGGGGGCGCCGGCACCCTAAGCAGGACCAGATGCTGGCTCCTGCGATTCGCTTACCGACCGCTCAATGACCGACACCCTGGCTCCGCCCCCCGAGGGCGACCGCACCATTGATGAGCCACTGACCGAGGCCCTGTCGCGCCGATACCTGGCCTATGCTTTGTCGACCATCACGGGCCGGGCCCTGCCGGATGTGCGCGACGGCCTGAAGCCCGTCCATCGGCGGCTGCTCTTCGCCATGCGCCAGCTGAGGCTGGACCCGACCTCGACCACCAAGAAGTGCGCCCGCGTCGTCGGCGACGTGATCGGCAAGTATCATCCCCATGGGGATTCCGCCGTCTACGAAGCCCTGGTCCGCCTCGCCCAGAATTTCGCCCAGCGCTATCCCCTCGTGGACGGGCAGGGGAACTTCGGCAATATCGACGGCGATAACGCGGCCGCCATGCGGTACACGGAGTGCCGGCTGACCCTGGCCGCCCAGCTCCTGCTGGAGGGGATCGACGAGGACGCAGTCGATTTCCGCGAAACCTATGACGGCGAGGAAGAAGAGCCCGTCGTCCTGCCGGCAGGCTTCCCGAACCTCCTGGCCAACGGTTCGAGCGGTATTGCGGTGGGCATGGCGACCTCCATCCCGCCGCACAATGTCTCCGAGCTGATCGAGGCCTGCCTGCGGGTTCTCGAGCAACCGGACATCTCGACGGCGGAACTCCTCGCCCTGGTCCCCGGCCCTGACTTTCCGACCGGGGGCGTGATTGTCGAGTCCTCTGAAAGCCTGCTTGAAGCCTACGAGACCGGACGGGGCGGCGTGAGGGTGCGTGCCCGCTGGGAACGCGAGGACATCGGGCGCGGCCTCTGGCGTATCGTCGTTACCGAGATCCCCTACCAGGTGAAGAAGGCCGACCTGGTCGAGCAGTTGGCCGACCTCATCGAGACGCGGAAGGCGCCCTTGCTGGGCGACATCCTGGACGAGAGCGCCGAGGACGTCCGGCTGGTGCTGGAGCCCAAGTCGCGGAATGTCGAACCCGAAGTGCTGATGGAGAGCCTGTTCCGGCTTTCCGCCCTCGAGGCGCGGATTCCGGTCAACATGAATGTCCTGGACGCCCGGGGCACGCCCGGGGTGATGGGACTGAAGGCGCTCCTGCAGGCCTTCCTGAATCACCGGCGGGAGGTGATCGCCCGCCGGGCCCGCCACCGGCTCGCCCGCATCGAGTCCCGGCTCCATATCCTCGACGGCCTGATCATCGCCTTCCTCAACCTTGACGAGGTGATCCGCATTGTCCGGCAGGAGGACGAGCCCAAGGCCCGGCTGATCGAGATCCTTGAGCTCTCGGACCTGCAGGCCGAGGCGATCCTGAACACCCGGCTTCGCCAGCTGGCCCGGCTCGAGGAGATGGAGCTCCGGCGCGAACATGCCGAACTGGCCGAGGAGCGGGATGGGCTGACCGCCCTCCTGGGGTCGGAAAAGGCCCAGTGGAAGCTGGTGGGCCTGGGCCTGAGGGATGTCCGGGACCTCCTCGAGAAGAACGGTGCCCTGACCCGCCGCCGCTCGAACTTCGAGACGGTGCCCCTGGTGGACCCCGGCGCCGCCCTGGAGGCTCTTGTCGTCCGCGAGCCGGTCACGGTCATCCTGTCAGAGCGGGGCTGGATCCGCACCATCAAGGGCCGGGTCGAGGACCCCTCTGAGATCAAGTACAAGGAAGGCGACGCCCAGGGCTTCATCATCCCGGCGGAAACCACGGATAAAATTCTGCTTTTTGCCTCTGACGGGCGGTTTTTCACCCTTGCCTGCGACAAGCTTCCGGGAGGGCGGGGCCATGGCGAACCCCTCCGGCTCATGCTCGAACTGGACGACCGGACGGAGATTATCGCGGTCTTCCCGCATCGCCCCGGCACGCGTCGGCTGATTGCCTCGACCGAGGGCTACGGCTTCCTCCTGCCAGAGGCCGAGGCCGTCGCCATGCGCAAGGCGGGCAAGCAGGTCCTGACCGTCGGCAAGGGCAAGGCCGCCTTCGCCCTTCCTGTTGAGGGCGACCATCTCGCCGTCATCGGTGACAACGGGAAGGTCCTGGTCTTTCCACTGGAGGAGCTGCCGGAGATGCCCCGCGGCAAGGGGGTCAGGCTTCAGGGCTACCGGGAGGGTGGCCTGCGTGACGCCCTGATGTTCCGCGCCGAGGACGGTGCCGCCTGGATCGACGCCGCAGGCCGCACCCGCACCTGGACGGAGTGGCGGGACTGGACGGGACGCCGGGCGAGCTCCGGCCGCGCCGCACCGAGGGGGTTCCCCGCCAGCCGCCGTTTCCGACCGGCCTGAGGCCTAAACCCAATTCCCGGCTTTGCGCCTGTTGCAGGCGGCAGGTAGTGTGCGCCTCATTCTTTAGGGGGAGATTCCATTGACTCAGTTTTTCCGCAGCCTGGCCTCGGCCGTCGCCGTCGCCGCTGTACTGTCTGCTCCCGCCGCCCAGGCGGCGCCACGAAAGGCCGTCGCTGGGGCGCCAGAGGCCGTTGGCTTTGACGCCGCGCGCCTGAAGCGCCTGGACGAGGCCATGGCCAAGGTCGTCGCCGACGGACGCGTGTCCGGCATGACCACTCTCCTGGTCCGCCACGGCCAGGTGGTCGACTTCAAGACCTACGGCAAGAAAGACCTCGCCACCGGCGCGCCGATGGAGACGGACACCATCTTCCGCATCTACTCCATGTCCAAGCCGATCACCGGCGTGGCCATGATGATCCTCTTTGAAGAGGGCAGGTGGAAGCTGGATGACCCGGTGACCAAGTTCATCCCGGAATTCAAGAACCTGAAGGTCATGACCGGGGTCGACGACAAGGGCAACATGATCACCGTGCCCGCCGAACGGCCGCCCACCATGCGCGAGATCATGAGCCACACCGCTGGCTTCGGCTACGGACTGGGCGACAAGCACCCGGTGGACCGGATGTTCCGCGACCGCCGCGTCCTGGCCTCCAACGGGCTGAACGAGATGGTCACCCGGGTGGCCGATATCCCGCTCATGTTCCAGCCCGGCACGGCCTGGTCCTATTCGGTGTCCGTGGACATCCAGGGCGCCATCGTCGAGCGGCTCACCGGCAAGACCCTGGGCGCCTTCATGGACGAGCGGATCTTCAAGCCCTTGAAGATGGTGGACACAGGCTTCTATGTCCCGGCCAACAAGATTGACCGTCTCGCGGCCCTCTACATGACGGACCCCAAGACCTACAAGAACGTCCCGGCGACGGCCCTGTTCGGCAATTCGCCCCCGGATTACACCAAGGCTCCGGTCATGGAGTCCGGCGGTGGCGGCCTAGTCTCGACCACCAGCGATTACGGCCGCTTCTCGCAGATGCTGCTGAACGGCGGCGAGCTGGACGGCGTTCGGGTCCTCTCCCCGGCTTCGGTGGAGCTGATGGGTACCAATGTCATCCCGAAGAGTGTCCTGGTCACCACCAACGGCACCTCCGGTTCGCGCTTCAATGAGGCCGTGGGCTTTGGCCTGGACTTCATGGTCGATGTCGACCCCCGGGCCGCGGGCAACCTCGAAGGCAAGAATACCATGAGCTGGGGCGGCGCCGCCGGGACCTGGTTCTGGGTCGATCCGACCAATGACCTCTACTTCATCGGCATGGTCCAGCGCCTCGGCGGCACCGGCGGTGAAGACCTGGGCACGGCCGCCCGGACCCTGACCTACCAGGCCCTGGTCGACCCGGCGAAGTAGGTTCGCAACGGGTCCTTCCGGACGTTCGCGGGGGGCGGAAACCTTGACTTTCCGCCCCTTGCGTGCGCCCTTCCGCGCCTTGGATTCCGGAGCCCTTGCGACCCCATGCACGCCTATCGCACCCACACCTGCGGCGCCCTGCGCGCCGGCGACACCGGTCAGTCCGTCCGTCTGTCGGGGTGGATCCATCGCAAGCGCGACCATGGCGGCCTGGTCTTCGTGGACCTGCGCGACCATTACGGCCTGACCCAACTTGTCTTCGCGCCGGACACCCCCGGCTTCGCCGCCATCGAGCGGCTGCGCGCGGAGAGCGTCATCCGGATCGACGGCGAGGTGGTGGCCCGCACCCCCGAGACCGTGAACCCCAACCTTGGGACGGGTGACGTCGAGGTGCGGGTGCGCGCCGTCGATGTCCTGTCCGAGGCCGCTGAACTGCCCCTGCCGGTGTTCGGCGAGCCCGACTATCCGGAAGAGATCCGGCTCAAGCACCGGTACCTGGACCTGCGGCGCGAGACCCTGCACCGGAACATCGTCCTGCGCTCGAAGGTCATCCACTCGATCCGCAACCGGATGATCGGCCAGGGCTTCCTGGAGTACCAGACCCCGATCCTGACGGCCTCGTCGCCGGAAGGCGCTAGGGACTTCCTGGTGCCCTCGCGGGTGCACCCCGGGACCTTCTACGCCCTTCCCCAGGCGCCCCAGCAGTTCAAGCAGCTGCTGATGGTGTCGGGCTTTGACCGCTATTTCCAGATCGCCCCCTGTTTCCGGGACGAGGACCTGCGGGCCGACCGCAGCCTGGAGTTCTACCAGCTCGACGTCGAGATGAGCTTCGTCACCCAGGAGGACGTCTTCGCCGCCATCGAGCCCGTCATGCATGGGGTCTTCGAGGAGTTCGCCGAGGGCAAGCCGGTCACCCCCTATCCCTTCCCGCGCATCCCTTACCGGGAGGCCATGCAGAAGTACGGCTCCGACAAGCCGGACCTGCGCAACCCCCTGGTCATGCAGGACGTCTCCGAGCCCTTCCGGGGTGGCGGCTTTGGCGTCTTCGCCCGCATGCTGGAGAGCCCGAAGACCGCCATCTGGGCCATCCCGGCGCCGGGCGGCGGCAGCCGGGCCTTCTGTGACCGCATGAACAGCTGGGCCCAGTCCGAGGGCCAGCCGGGCCTGGGCTACATCTTCTGGCGTGAGGGCGAGGAGGGCGGGGCAGGGCCGATCGCCAAGAACCTCGGCCCCGAGCGCACCGAAGCCATTCGCGAACAGCTGGGCCTGAAGGTCGGCGACGCCGCCTTCTTCGTGGGCGGGGACCCCAAGGTCTTCACCAAGTTCGCGGGCCTCGCCCGCACCCGGGTCGGGACCGAGCTGGGCCTGGTGGACGAGAACCGCTTCGAGTTCGTCTGGATCGTCGACTTCCCGATGTTCGAGCTGAACGAAGAAACAGGGCTGGTGGACTTCTCCCACAACCCCTTCTCCATGCCCCAGGGCGAGCTGGAGGCGCTGAACACCCGCGATCCGCTGGATATTCTCGCCTACCAGTACGACATCGTCTGCAATGGCTATGAGCTGTGCTCGGGCGCCATCCGGAACCACCGGGCGGACGTCATGCTGCGGGCCTTCGAGATCGTCGGCATGGGCGCTGAGGATGTGGAAAGCGCCTTCGGTGGCATGCTCAACGCCTTCCGCTACGGCGCGCCGCCGCACGGGGGCCTGGCGCCCGGCATCGACCGGATCGTCATGCTGCTGGCCGGCCAGACCGCCATCCGCGAGGTCATTGCCTTCCCGATGAACCAGCAGGGCCAGGACCTGCTGATGAGCGCGCCGTCGGTGGTGGATGAGCGTCAGCTCAAGGAACTGCACATCCGCACGGCCCTGCCGCTCAAGGCCTAGCCCCCGGGGTCAGCGGGGCGAGGTGCCCCCGGCACAGGCCCTGAGGACCAGACCCCTGGGAAGCTTGACGGCGCCCTGGGCGCAGGCGGCATCAAGCTGTTCCTGCCTGAGGTTCCGAGCGCCGCGCAGGTCGACGCCCGAAAAGACCACACCCTTCAGGCTGGCCCCTTCCAGGTCGCTACCGGAGAAGCTGGCGCCGCGGATCCAGGACCTGTCCAGGCGGACTGCCCTGAGGCGTGCGCCCTCGAAGTCAGCGCCGGTGATATCGGCGCCGGTCAGGTCGCTGCTCGAGAGGTCTGAACGACTGAAGTCTGCGCCCCTCAGGCTGGCGTCCCTGAGGTCAGCGCCGATGAGGATCGACTCCGAGAAGTCCGCCCCCTGGAATCGGGCGCCGGAAAGCTGCCGTCCGGAAAGGTCGCAGCCGACGCAGGCACCGCCGAAGCTGACCATCCGGGGAATGTCGCGTTCGGGAACCACGGTCAGGGCCTGGGCCGCCATGGGCGCCACGAGGAGACCTCCGGCGAGGACCGGGCAAAGCCGTCTGAAAACAACACCGA
>NZ_JBAXIM010000035.1:0-20675 GCF_037138395.1 Phenylobacterium sp. | reverse complement strand
GCCCCAGGAGTCGGCCTCCAGGGCCACATTCTTCTGCCGCTTGCCGCCGTCGGAAGGAAGGCCGGTCGCCGCGGTCCGCCGGGCCGAAACCGGCGGGACCGGGGTATCGTAGTCGCCCGACCTGCGCCGGGTGGCGTCCATGGCCAGGACGAGGGGCCCGACGGCCACGGTCGCCGCGCCCGAGGCCGATCGTCCGTTGTCGATTCCGGACCAGGACAGGGCAGCGTGGCCGTCCGCAAGTCCGTCGGGTCGTCGGGACGGCACTCGGTCGTCGATCACGTTGACGACGCCTCCGATCCCGGCGCCGCCATAGGCGAGGGTAGAGGGGCCGCGCAACACTTCGATCCGGCTGGCCTGGCCGGCCTCGCTGGGAACGGCGTGGTCTGGCGACAGCGAGCTGGCGTCCACCATGCCCACCCCGTTCTGGAGCAGCAGCACGCGCGGGCCGGAAAGTCCGCGGATCACCGGGCGGCTGGCGCCCGGGCCGTAGGCGGTGGAGCGCAGGCCGGGCAGGCCAGCTAGCAGGTCCCCGATGCCCGCCGGAGGTGCGCGCCCCAGCTCTGCCGCCGAAACGACGTCGACGCTGCTGGTCACCGTGTCGAGAGAGACAGCATAGGGCGCGGCCGTGACCACCACCTCTTCGACTTCTGTAGGCTTCCGGTTCCCGGTTTCCGCCGCGTTGGCCGCCGTGCCAGCCAAAACCAAACCGAGCATGCCGGCGGAAAGGACATAGGGGTCGCGCCTGGTCATTCGAGGGTCCGGTGCCTGGGTTCTAATTATGTTATAATATAACTTTTCTGGGCTGAACCAATCAAGCGCATTGTGAAATCCGCGAAAGTTGGCATGAAACCGGGACCCCGGTCGCTGGGACCGGGCGCACACCCTTCCAGGAGACCGCCATGGGCATTTTCAGTTCCATCATGGGCAAGATCTTTCCGCCCAAACCCAAGCCCGTTGCGGCGGCCCCGGCTGCGCCGGCTGCCGCTGCTGCACCCCCGCCTGCGCCTGTAGCCCCGGTTGACGTGGAAGCCGTCCTGACCGCGCTTGCGGCCTCGAAGGGCGGCGGTGGGAACTGGCGCACCTCAATCGTCGACCTCCTGAAGATGCTCGACATCGACTCCAGCCTGAACGCCCGCAAGGAACTCGCCGGCGAGCTCGCCGTCAATGCGGGCGCCCACGGCAGCGCCGAGCAGAACTTGGCCCTGATCAAGGCCGTCTGGGTCGCGCTTGAGCAGAACGGCGGCATCGTTCCGGCCAGCCTGCGGGACTGATCTCCAATCGCGTCCGGGGTGATCACGAAAGCGTGATCCCCCGGATTGCATCCGGATCGCCCTCCGGAGGCTCCTAGGCGTATCGGGTCCTTCAAGGACCGCCACAGCTTGGGAGCAAACTCATGGTCGAATCAGTCCTTACAGCCTTCATCGTTTTCGGGTTCATCACCGCAATCATCCTGGGCAGCCAATACTTCCAGGCCCGTAAGCGCGCCCGCGTCCACGAGACCATCGAACTGGCCATGCGCCAGGGACAGCCCGCACCCCCGGAGCTTGTCGAGCTGGTGGCGCGCCAGACCCCGCGTTCACAGCCGCCCAGCGACCTGCGCTGGGGACTGATCGCCCTGTGCGCAGGGCTGGGTTTCGCCATCTTCGGCCAGATCATGGGGGCGATCGATACGGAGGCGCGCACGGCCCTGACGGGCGTCGCCGCCATTCCCGGCTGTATTGGCATTGCGGGGATCCTCCTGCATTTCCTGGGTCGCAAGTCGTCCTGATCCGGTGGCCTTCCCTTCGTCACACCCAGAGGAGGGAGTTCCCGACGCCATCCTCGCCAGCCACGCTGCGGCTGGTGACACAGGGGCCTTCGCGGTCTTGGTCCGGCGGAGCCTGCCCCGGCTGCGGAGCTTTCTGCGGCGAATGGGAGCTGCCGCCGACCTTGCGGATGACTTAGCCCAGGACGCCCTGGTCATCGCCTTCGAGCGGATCGGGGATTATCGCGGCGAGGGTGCCTTCATCGCCTGGGTGCGCAGGATCGCCGCCCGGCGCTACTTGCGGGTCATCCGGTCGCACGCGCGCCTCGAACCGTTGGACCTCGCGCCCGAGGCCTATTCTCCCGCCCCGGATATCGGTCTCGCCCTGGACCTGGATTCCGCCCTCGAGCGTCTTCCCCAGGCTCAGCGTCTTTGCGTCAGCCTCCAGCATGGCGCCGGCTACACCACTTCGGAGATTGCACTGGCCCTGGGCTTGCCGGAGGGCACAGTGAAGTCACATATCTTCCGCGGGCTGGCGCGCCTGCGGCAGGACCTGGGAACCCAACGATGACCCAAGACAGTGATACCGGCTCTGAGGCGTTCGACCGCCAGCTCACGGCCCTGTTCGACGCACCGTTGCCCGGGCTGGAAAGCCCAGAGCTCGAGGGCCGGATCCTGGCCCGCCTGGTCCAGCGCCAGCGCGTGAGGGCCCTGGTCCTCGGTCTCGGTGGGCTCATCGGCCTGTGCATCGCCATTCGCAGCTTCCTGCAAACCGGCGTTCCGGCGCCCGCCACCCAGGCGATCATCGACATGGCCTCTGGCAAAGCCCTGGTCCGCGCCCTTGATGGTGCCCTCGGAAGCGGCATGGTCGGAACCCTCGCGGTCTGCGCGGGTCTCACAGTGCTCGGTCTGGCCTTGGTGAGGGCTCTGGAGGCGGCTTGAAGGTCGCCATCCCGTGTCGCTGGAGTCCTGAAGGTCGGCAGAGGGCCTGTTTATCGTCGTCAGATGCGCCTTTTTCCCCCGGGAGGGGACCTACTGGACGTCAAGAGCCCAGGGTTTCTGGTGACATCTCTCGACTCAGGGCGCGGGTCAGGCACCCTGCCGGGCACCTTCGCTGCCAGGTTTCCCGGGCGCCACGGTTCCGCCATGGGTGCGCTTCACCCTCGAGACATTGCGGCGAACCGGCCGGCGCTATAGTTTCCGCCGCGCCGGGTCGCGGCACCTCAATGCGGAGTCTCCAGAGTGGTCGACGTTTTCGAAGAAGTCGAAGAGCAGATCCGCTCCGACCGCTATCGCGCCCTGGCGCTGAAGGCGCTGCCGGCGTTCATCGGTCTCGTCGTCCTGGTGCTGGCGGGTGTCGGGGGATGGCAGGGCTACAAGGCCTGGACCCAGAGCCAGTCGAGCAAGGCCTCAGAGATCTACGCCAAGGGGCTCGAAGCCCTTCAGGCCGGTCGGCCCGCCGATGCGAAGGCTTCCTGGGAGACCGTCTCGAAGAGCGCAAGCCCGGCCTACAAGTCCCTGGCCCTGCAGCATCTTGGCGCACTCCGTCTTGGCGAGCGTGACGTAAACGGCGCCGTCGCTCTCTTCGACCAGGCGGCGAAGGCGGCACCGGATCCGCTGATCGGCGATGCAGCCCGCCTGAAGGCCGTCTACGCCCTCCTCGACACGGCGCCCCGGGCCCAGATCGACACCCGGCTCGAGCCGCTCCTCAAGGCCGGACGTCCCTTCCGGATGCAGGCCCGCGAGGCCGCCGCCTTCTCAAAGCTCCTGGCTGGCGATACCGCAGGCGCGCGCTCGGACTTCGTGGTCGTCTCCCTGGCCCCTGACGTCGCCGAAGGCGCCCGCAGCCGGGCCACTGCAGCCATCGCCCTCATCGACAGCGGATCTGCGAAGGCCACTGCAGATCTCGTCAAGGCCGCTGCGGCCCTGCCGCCACCCCGTCCCCTCCCGCCTGGGATCCCAGGGCTTCCCATGCAGGCACCCGCCCAATGATCCGCTCCCGCTCCATGATCCTCACCGTTCTGGCGACGGCGATGCTGGTTTCTGGCTGCGCCCAGACCCAGAGTCTGCTGAACTTCGGGGACAAGGGGCCAAAGGAAACCGCCCAGGCGGAGAACCGGATTCCGCTTAGCGGCTTTGACCAGGAGGTTACGCCTGAGGCGGGGCTCAAGGGCGCGAGCTTCTATCTCCCGGATCCGGTCGCCCTGGACCAGTGGGCCCTGCCGGGGGGGACGCCCGAGCAGGCTCCGATGCATGCCGACGCTGGCAAGGCCTTGACCGTCGGCTGGAAGAGAGGCTTCGGGTCCACACGGGGTCGCAACGCCCATGTCATGTCCCCGCCCGTGGCCGTCAATGGTAAGATCTACGTGATGGACGGCCATGCCGCCGTCAGCGCCCTCGACGCGCGCACGGGTGCCCAGGTCTGGAAGGTCGATCTGCGCGGCAAGGCCCGCCGGGACACCGTCGCCTTTGGCGGGGGGCTTGCAATCGCCGAGGGCAAGGTGGTGGTGACCTCCGGCTACCGCTTCGTCACCCAGCTGAATGCTGACACCGGCGCGGTTCTCTGGCGGACCGCGGTCGAGCAGCCGATCCACTCCGCCCCGACCATCTCCGGCGGCCGGATCTTTACCGTCGCCATCGACAACACCCTGCTGACCTTCGACTTCGCGACCGGCAAGGAGGGATGGACCTACCAGGCCCTCTCGGAACCCGCCCGTATCCTCGCCGCCTCAAGTCCGGCGGTCTCTGGCGATACCGTGGTCGCCGCCTTCGGGTCGGGTGAGTTGATCGCCCTCCGCGCCGCCAACGGGAATGACCTGTGGAGCGACTCCCTGTCCCGGGCGAGCCGCACCAACGCCCTCTCAGAAATCCGGGATATCGCGGGACGCCCCGTCATTTACCAAGGCGACGTGGTGGCGGTCAGCCATTCTGGCGTTCTGTCCTCGACGGACCTGCGCACCGGCCAGACCCGTTGGTCGCTGCCGATCACCGGCATCACCACGCCCTGGGTTGCGGGCGACGTTGTCTATGTGGTGGACATGGCAGGCAAGCTCTACTGCCTCGCTCGGGAAACGGGTCTGGCCTATTGGGTCACCGACCTGGGTGTGGGACGCGAGAAGTCCGGCTTTTTCGGGAACCTCGGCCGCAAGTCCTCGAAGACCAAGAAGGCCGGTACGCGCCCGATCTGGTCCTCGCCAATCCTAGCCTCGGGTCGGATCGTCCTGGCGTCTAACACCGGTGAACTCGTCGCTGTCAACGCCCGCTCTGGCGAGGTCGAAAAGTCGGTAAAGCTGGGCGAACCGGTGACCGTCGGCCCCATCGCCCTGGGCGACACCCTCTATTTCGTGACCGATGAGGCCCGGCTCATTGCGGTCCGTTAGGTACCGCCCATGACCCTCAGACTCGCCATCGTCGGCCGGCCCAACGTCGGCAAATCGACCCTGTTCAACCGTCTGGCGGGCAAGCGCCTGGCCATAGTCGACGACCGCCCTGGCGTGACCCGAGATCGTCGCTTCGGAACGGGTCGGATTGGCGACCTTGACGTCGAACTGATCGACACCGCCGGCTTCGAGGACGTCACCGACGAAAGCCTTGAGGCCCGGATGCGCGCCCAGACCGAGGCGGCCATCCGGGAATGTGACGTGGCCCTCTTCGTCATCGACTCGCGGGTGGGGGTGACCCAGCTCGACGAGATCTTCGCCGATGTCCTGCGCCGGCATGACCGGCCTGTCATCGTGATCGCCAACAAGGCTGAGGGGCGGCAGGGCGACGAGGGCACCAACGATGCCTTCCGGCTGGGCCTTGGGGAACCGATTCCCCTGTCGGCCGAGCATGGGGAGGGTCTTGCAGACCTTTATGCCGCGCTCAGGGCCTTTGCAGACGATCCCGAAGAGTCGGAAGACGCCGACGAGGCGGACTTCGAGGCCGTGGTGGCCGCCGAACGTGAGGCCGGGGAGGAAGAGGATCTCGAGGCGGATGCCGCCGACGACCGCCCCCTCCGTATTGCCATCGTCGGGCGTCCCAACGCGGGCAAGTCCACCCTGGTGAACCGGCTGATCGGCGAGGATAGGCTGTTGACCGGGCCGGAAGCGGGGATCACCCGCGACGCCATCCCCGTGGACTGGTCCTTGGGCGGGCGCGCGATCCGGCTGGTCGATACTGCGGGGCTGCGCCGGAAGGCCAGGGTCCAGGAGGGACTGGAAAAGCTGTCCACTGCGGACACCATCCGGGCCATCACCTTCGCCGAGGTGGTTATCCTGGTCGTCGACGCCACCCACCCCTTCGAGATCCAGGACCTGCAGATCGCCGACCTGGTCGAGCGGGAAGGTCGGGCCCTGGTCTTCGTGCTGGCCAAGTGGGACCTCATCGATGAACCCCAGAGCCGTCTGGCCGAGATTCGGGAAACCCTCGACCGGCAACTGCCCCAGGTGCGCGGCGCGCCCCTCGTGGCCTTGTCCGCGGAGACGGGCCGGAACGTCGACCGGCTCATGCCCGCCGTGTTCAAGGTCCACGAGAACTGGTCCACCCGGGTCAAGACCCGCGACCTGAACGACTGGCTGGCTATGGCGATCCAGAGGCACCCGCCTCCCGCCGTGAACGGACGGCGGATCCGGCCCAAGTACATGGCCCAGACCAAGGCGCGTCCACCGACCTTCGTTCTGTTCGCCACCCGGGCCGAGCAGCTGCCCGACCACTATCGGCGCTATCTGGTGCACGCCCTCCGGGAAAGCTTCGACCTGCCCGGAGTGCCAATCCGCGTGAGCGTCAGATCCAGCCGTAATCCCTTCGTGGATGGTCCATCACCCAAGGCGGCAGGCCCTGCGGGAGGCGTACGGGCGCGGGCTGGGCCTCGGAAGGCTTCCGGAACGGCCCGGTCCAAGGCAGCGGCCCAGACCGCCCAGATCGCCAAGACCGCCCAGACCGCCAAGTCCGCCCAGAGCGCCAAGTCCGCCAAGTCCGCTAAACCTGCCAAGGTGACCAAGGTATCAGGCCGCTCCCGGCCAGCCGCCGGATCCAAGCCAGCGTCGCGCGCCGGCGCGAGGCCGGGGAAGGTGAAGGGGCGTCCCGCCTCTGGACGTGCCGTCAGGTCGAAGGGGTCAGCGCCACGCGGTCGGCCTTCCAAGCCCGGAAAGTCCTGACAGTCGTCGGCAGGCCGGGGTCTGAGAGCGTCAGCTCGATCATCATCGGACCGATCTCCGAGGGGTCCGGCAGGTCTGCAGGATCCTCGCCGGGATAGGCCTCGGCCCGCATGCGGGTGCGCATGGCTCCCGGATCGATGATCGCTGCGCGGACACCAGTGTGTTCCAGTTCATCCGCCCAGGCCCTGACAATTGCCTCCATGGCGGCCTTGGAGGCAGAGTAGGGGCCCCAGAAGGCCCGTGGGGACGCCGCCCGGCTGGAGGTGACGAACAGGGCTCTGCCGGCGCCCGAAGCCTTCAGCAGGGGCTCCATCGACCGGATCAGACGCCAGGAGGCGGTGGCGTTCACGGTCATGACCCGGTCCCAGAGACCGGGCTCCACATGGCTGACCGGCGTGATGGCGCCCAGGACGGCTCCCGCATGTATGACGATATCCAACCGTCCGAACCTCTGGTGAAGGGCGAGTCCCAGGGCGTCGAGCCCGGCGGGTTCGGCAAGATCCAGGGGGACGAGCGTGGCGTGATGCCCGGTCAGGGCAAAGATCTCGTCGTCCAGGGACTCCAGCGCGCCCTGGGTCCTGGCCGTGGCCACGACGTGGGCTCCGGCCCCGGCCAGGGCCAGGGCTGAGGCGCGTCCGATCCCCCGGGAGGCACCGGTCACCAGGGCGATCTTGTCTGCGAGGGGCGTGTCGGCGGTCATGTCGCCCCCTTAGCCCGTCGCAGCCGGGGCGTCACCCTCAGACCCTGGTCGCTCCGCGTATCTCTGCGCGATCACAGCGGCGGCCATGAGCTGGATCTGGTGGAAGATCATGATCGGCAGGAGGACCAGCCCTAGCCCGTCGCCGGGAAACAGGACGCCCGCCATGGGAACCCCGCTCGCCAGGCTCTTCTTGGACCCGCAGAAGACCAGGGTGATCTCGTCAGGCGTGGACAGGCGCGCCGCACGGGCGGCGGCCAGGGTGGCGCAGAGGACGATGGCGAGCAGGATGCCGCAGACCAGGGTCAACCTGACGAGGTCCAGGGCACCAAGCCGGGACCAGATGCCGCCAGCCACGGCATCTGAAAAGGCGGCGTAGACCACCAGCAGGATCGAGCCCCGGTCCAGCTTGGACAGGATACCGGCTCGGCGGGATACAAAGTCACCAATCCAGGGGCGCAGGAGATGCCCCGCCAGGAAGGGTACCAGGAGCTGGAGCACTATGGTCTGCAGCCCGTCCAGGGAGACCCCCCCGCCCGTCCTGTGCAGCAGCAGGCCGGCGAGCACTGGCGTGACGATGATGCCTAGCAGGTTGGAAGCCGTCGCCGCCGCAACGGTCGCGGCCACATTTCCCCGGGCAATCGCTGTAAAGCCGATGGAAGACTGGATGGTCGAGGGCAGGCACCCAAGGAAGAGAAGACCGGGTGCGAGACTGGCCGGCAGGATCCAGGCTGGCAGGCCCTGGGCCAGAAGGCAGAGGGCCGGGAAGAGGAGGAAGGTCGCAGCCAGGACCATGCCATGCAGTCGCCACTGGGTGGCACCGGCGATCACCGCTTCCCGGGACAGGCGGGCACCGTGCAGGAAGAAGACCAGGCCGATGCCCAGAGAGACGGCGACCTTGAGGAACGGGCGGGCCTCACCCTGAGCTGGAAGAAGGGTCGCCAGTACCACCATGCCCAGGATCAGCAGGATGTAGACGTCGGGCTTCAGCCTCGTCAGCCAGCGGCCGACAGGCGCAGGGCTCACGCGTCAACCAGGAAGGACAGCTGCCGATCTGTGACCGCGTTACGCCCTTCGGCGATTTCCCGGTCGAGGAGCCGGGTCGGATAGTCACCCGTGAAATAGTGATCGGTGAACTGGGGGTTTGCGGGGTCCCGCGGGCCCGCCTCCATGGCCCAGTAGAGGCCGTCCACGGAAAGGAAGCCCATCGAGTCCACGTTCAGGATCCGGGCGATGTCCTCGACGCTGTTGTTGGCAGCCAGCAGCTTATCCCGGTCGGGCATATCGATACCGTAGAAGTCCGGCCACTGGATCGGCGGGGAGGCGGAACGCAGGTGAACCTCTGTGGCCCCGGCCTCGCGCACCATCCGGACCACCCGCATGGAATTGGTGCCGCGGACGATGGAGTCGTCGATCAGCACGACCTTCTTACCGGCCAGCACAGCGCGGTTCGGAGAGAGCTTCATTCGCACGCTGGATTCGCGCGCACCCTGGGTGGGCTGGATGAAGGTCCGGCCTACATAGTGATTTCGGATGATCCCCATCTCGAAGGGCAGGCCCGCCTCCTGGGCGAAGCCGAGCGCGGCCGGGACCCCGGAGTCGGGGACGGGAACGACCACGTCGACGTCCGCAGGCATCTCCTGGGCCAGGCGGCGGCCCATGCGCTTGCGGACCTCATAGATGGACTTGCCGTTCACAACGCTGTCCGGTCTGGCGAAGTAGACGTACTCAAAGATGCACGGGCGGGCGCGGGCGGCGGGGAAGGGCCGCAGGCTGTGTATGCCCTCGTGGTCGATGATCACCATTTCGCCGTGCTCGATGTCCCGGACAAAGCGGGCGCCAATCATGTCCAGGGCACAGGTTTCCGACGCCAGGACGGGATGGCCATCCAGGTCACCCAGGACCAAAGGCCGGATGCCGAGCGGGTCCCGGACGCCGATCAGCTTCTTGTTGGTGATGGCCACCAGGGCATAGCCACCCTCGATCTCCCGCAGGGCGTCGATGAACCGGTCCACGAGGCGGGGCCGGCGGGACCGCGCGATGAGGTGCAGGATGACCTCGGAGTCCGAGGTAGACTGGAAGATCCGGCCCTCTGCCACCAGTTGCTGGCGCAGGGTCAGGAAGTTGGTCAGGTTGCCGTTGTGGGCCAGGGCGATGCCGCCCGTGTCCAGGTCAGCGAACATGGGCTGGACGTTGCGGAGGACGCTGCTGCCCGCCGTTGAGTAGCGGGTGTGGCCAATGGCGAAGGCACCGGGAAGCCGGGTGGTCAGATCGCCGCCCGCGAAGGCGTCGCCCACATAGCCCATGTGCCGCTCGGTGTGGAAACCATTGCCGTCGAAGCTGGCGATGCCGCAGGCTTCCTGTCCCCGGTGCTGAAGGGCGTGGAGCCCCAGGGCGGTGACGGCAGAGGCATCCTCGACGTCGAAGACGCCGAATACGCCGCATTCGAGCCTCGGGGCGTCGTCGTCAGGATCACGTGGCGACCATCGATCGGCGGGGGTGTTCACCGGGGCGTCTCCGCTGCCTTATCTCGACCAGAAGGGGCGTTGGTTACATATCGCCCGGCGACCGGCCTGTCACCCTTGTGACCCTCACCAAGCGCCTTCTCGATCGCGGGGGCAATTCGCCCAGCAAGATTGGCACCCCGGGGCGCCAACGCACGGATCATCCCGGCGGAGCGTTCGGTGAGGGGGTAGAAAAGCGAACCCTGCAGCCAGGTAGGCGCATAGCTTGGCGGCGTCGCCGCGGTGAAGGCGAGGTTGCACACGCCCAGGAAGAGCGCCGCCCTCACAAGGCCAAATCCAAAGCCCAGGGCCCGGTCCAGGGCGCTCAGCAGCCGGGCCTGGCGGATGCCTCCCGTAAGGCCAGAGCCCAGGAGGCGAAGGCCCAGATAGGCGAGGGCGAAGACCACCAGGAAGCCGATGGGCGCAGCGGCCCAGTCAGGGTCCATGCGGGCCTCGATCAGCGGCGTGACGAATTTCAGCCCGAGCATGGCCAGGACCAGGGCGACGACAAGCGAGACCAGGGAGACCAGTTCCTTCACTGCCCCTTGGGCGAACCCCAGGACGCCCGAGAGAAGCAGGATCCCCAGGATGATGAGGTCGAAGGGCATCATGGCAGGGTGCTCCAGCCGCCATCGCCGATCCTTGTGATGGCGTCGGCGAGGCGTGAGACCCCAGCAAGCTTCAGGGCGCCGGCATCGGCGTCCCGGGGGGCCAGGGCCTGGCGGAACCCAAGCTTGGCCGCCTCACGGACCCTCGCTTCCGTCCGGCTGACCGGGCGGATCTCGCCGGAGAGGCTTATTTCGCCAAAGACCACGCAGTCCTGCGGAAGGGCGACATCGAGGGCGGAGGAGGCCAGGGCCGCTGCCGCCGCGAGATCCGCCGCCGGTTCGCTGATCCGCAGGCCGCCCGCCACGTTCAGATAGACGTCCCTCGCTCCGAGTGAGAGGCCGCAGCGGGCCTCGAGGACGGCCAGGACCATGGCGAGCCGGCCGGAGTCCCAGCCCACCACCGCCCGGCGAGGGTTGCCGTAGGCTGAAGGCGCCACCAGGGCCTGGAATTCGACCAGCACCGGTCGGGATCCTTCTATGCCCGCAAAGACGGCAGCGCCCGCCGCCCGCTCGCCGGAGGTGTCCAGGAAGAGGGCGGAGGGATTGGCCACCTCGCGCAGGCCTGCGTCGCCCATTTCGAAGACGCCGATCTCATCGGTGGCGCCAAAGCGGTTCTTGACCCCCCGCAGGACCCGGAAGGGATACCCGCGCTCGCCCTCGAAGGTCAGCACCGCATCCACCAGGTGTTCGATCACCCGCGGGCCTGCAATGGCGCCTTCCTTCGTCACATGGCCGACGAGGATGATCGCAACGCCCTCGCGCTTGGCCAGGCGGACGAGCTCTGCTGCGGCGGCTCGCACCTGGGTGACGGATCCTGGTGGCGCATCATGGGCGTCACTCCAGAGGGTCTGGATGGAGTCGATCACCACGAGGTCGAACTTGGAGCGCTTGAGGCCATCCAGGACGTTTCTGAGGCTGGTCTCAGCCGCGAGCTGGACGGGGGCGGCACCCAGGCCCATGCGCTGGGCCCGACTGCGGATCTGGTCCACGGACTCTTCCCCTGAGACATAGGCGCAGGCTGCACCCCGCATGGCCGCCGCTGAGACGGCCTGCATGAGCAGGGTGGACTTGCCAACACCAGGGTCCCCGCCCACGAGCAGGGCCGAACCCCTGGCCACGCCGCCGCCGCAGACCCGGTCAAATTCCTCGATGCCGGTCTGGATCCTGGGAAGGGGCTGGATCTCGCCGGCCAGACCCTGGAAGTCGAGCCCTCGGACCCGCGTGGCGCGGCTGGCCGACAGGGCCCCGGGGGGCTTCAGCCCGCTCTCCTCGACAAGGGTGTTCCAGGTCTCGCAGGCGGGGCACTGCCCGCTCCAGCGGCTCTGGGCTGCGCCGCAGGACTGGCAGACATAGGACGCGCCGTCTCTGGCCATGGAGGTCTCCTGATTCGCCCGCCAGGGTCAGTCTAGCCCCGCTTGCGTCAGGATCGGACATACCGGCGGCGGGCGCGGGTGCTGAGTCGCACGAGGCACTCGTGGGCGACGGTGTCGGTCGCCGTGGCCAGGTCGTCGATAGGCAGGTTGGCGCCCATGAGTTCGACCCGGTCGCCAGGCCAGGCGGGGGTATCGCCGATCTCGATGGCCATGAGGTCCATGTTGACGATGCGGACCGGCCGTCGGGCGCCGGCGAACCAGGCCGAGGCACGGCCTCCGCCCCGGCGCAGCAACCCGTCGGCATAGCCTGCCGCCACGACCGCGACCCGGATGCGATGATCCAGCCTCAGGCCCGAACCATAGCCAAGCCATTCGCCAGCCTCGATAGTCCGCACATAGAGGATGGGGGCGTCCAGGGTCGCCACAGCCTCGATCCGCGGATCTGGCCGCTCGAATGGTCCTCCGCCGAACAGGCTCACGCCAGGGCGGACCATGTCGAAGCGCCAGTCTGGACCCAGGAATGTGCCTGCCGAGGCTGAGAGACTTGCGGGCAGGGCTGGAAACAGGCTCCGGGCCTGGCGAAACCGCTGGAGCTGAAGCGTATTGCGGGGGTGTTCCGGCGTTGCCGCCGAGCCCAGATGGCTCATCAGCAGGACGGGGTTGAGGCCCCGGGCACCGTCTCGGGAGAGGTCCGACAGGGCGTCCTGCGACAGGCCCTGACGGTTCATGCCGGTGTCCACGTGGAGGCCGACCTCCAGCGGGCCGCCATCCGTCGCTGCGCTCCGGGCCGCGGCGACCTGAACGGGGTCGGCCAGCATGGGCGTCAGGCCCGATCTCCGGACCCGGGCCGTGGTGCCCGGGACAAGCCCGTCGAGCAGGTAGATCCTGGCGGGACGGGCAGGGCCCAGGCTCCGGCGGAGGGCTTCGCCCTCGTCCAGCCTCGCAACGAAGAAGGACCGCGCACCCGCGCTCCAGAGGGCTTCCGAGGTCCGCTTCACGCCCAATCCGTAGCCGTCCGCCTTAACGACAGGTGCGACCTCTGCGCCTGCCGCGACGGTTCCAAGGGTCCCGAAGTTCCGGGCCAGGGCGGAAAGGTCGACGGTCAGTCGGGCGCGATGCGGCATGGCCCCCGGATACCCAATGCCAGACGTCTCGGCTAGCTCCTGTTCCGATAAGTGGGAACCGGTTATCGGATCCAAACAGGATCTGACTTTTTGGTCTTAGAGCCTGTTTTGCCCCTCCAGACGTTCCGTCTGAAGGGAACAGGCTCTAGCGGATCTCGTACCGGCCTGGATCCCGGGCCAGGTTTCCGAACTTGGTGATTTCTTCCTTGTAGGACAGCCTGACCGTTCCGATCGGGCCATGACGCTGCTTGCCGATGATGATCTCGGCCATGCCCGCCACCTTGTCCATGTTCTCCTGCCAGGTGAGGTGCTCCGCCGTTCCCTCGCGGGGCTCCAGGCGGCTGAGGTAATAGCTCTCCCGGTAGATGAACATCACCATGTCGGCGTCCTGCTCGATGGAGCCGGACTCCCGCAGGTCCGCCAGCTGGGGCTTCTTGTCCTCCCGGTTCTCGACCTGTCGGGACAGCTGGGAGAGGGCGATGACGGGAACGTTCAGCTCCTTGGCCAGGGCCTTGAGGCTCTGGGTGATCATCGAGACCTCCTGGACCCGGTTCTCGTTGCGTTTGTCGCCCGAGGTGATCAGCTGGAGATAGTCGACGAAGATCGCATCGAGGCCATGCTGGCGCTTCAGGCGCCGGGCCCGGGCGGTCAGCTTGGCGATGGAAAGGCCGCCGGTTGCGTCAATGTGCAGCGGGGCTTCCTGGATCTCGAGTGCCGCCTCGCGGATGCGGGCGAACTCCGAGGCGTCGATCTCTCCCTTGCGGAGCCGGTCGCTGGAGACGCCGGAGACCTCCGCCAGCAGGCGCATGGCCAGCTGCTCTGCCGACATTTCCAGGGAGAAGAAGGCGACGATACCACCGGAAACCGTGCGCTTGGTACCGTCGGGCTGCGGTTCCCAGGCATAATGACGCGCCATATGAAAGGCGATGTTGGCCGCCAGCGAGGTCTTTCCCATCGAGGGACGCGCTGCGAGGATCACCAGGTCGGAGGCATGCAGTCCGCCGATTTTCTGGTCGAGGTCGATCAGGCCGGTCGAGACGCCGGCAAGGCCACCATCGCGCCGGTGCGCCTCGGCCGCCATCTCCAGGGCACCGCCCAGGGCATCCACGAAGGGGATGAAGCCCTGGGACGTCCCCCCAGTTTCCGCCAGCGTATAGAGGCTCGCCTCCGCCGCCTCGATCTGGTCCATCGCCGACTCAGCATCTTCGGGGGACTGCGCCCGGACGGTGATTTCCCCGCCGATCCGGATCAGGTCCCGGCGGAGGGCCAGATCGTAGATGGCGCGGGCATAGTCCGGGGCATTGGCGGCCGGCGGGGCGCGGTCAATCAGGTCGGCGAAATAGCGGACACCGCCGAGGGCCTCGAAGGCCGGATCCCGGCTGAACTGCTCGGCCAGCAGGATGGGCTCAGCCAGCTGGCCTTTCCGGATCTGGGTCTGGACCGCGGTGAAGAGCCGCTGATGGAAGGGCTCGTAGAAGTGCCGGGCCTCAAGGTTGTCGCCCAGGCGCTCGAAGGCCGCGTTGTCGTAGAGCAGGGCGCCCAGCAGGGCCTGCTCGGCCTCCACGTTGGCCGGAGGGTGCGGCAGGTCCACGTCGTTGTGGGGGGAGATCAGGTCGAGAGCCGATGCGAGCGCCATCCCTTTAGGAGATCGCCTCGCGAGGGCTGGGGTCAAGGCGTCACCCGCCTCGATGCACAGGATTCCGCAGCCTGTGGAAAAGGGCCGCCGGGTCCGGTCAGGCCGGACCCGGGCGCACAGAAAAGGGCGCGGAGCCGTTCGGATCCGCGCCCCATTTATCCAGGCAGAAGGCCGATCAGCCTTCGTAGTCGCCTTCTTGCTTGCCGGCACCGCCCGCAAGCATGTCATTGGCGGTCTCTTCGGCCGCCGCCCGGTCTTCAGCGAACTGGGACTCGAGGATGTTCTCGCCCCGGCCCTGACGCAGGGCTTCGTCCTCGGACCGGGCGATGTTCAGGGTGACGGTCACGGAGACTTCAGCGTGCAGCTTCACCTTCACTTCGTGGAGGCCAAGGGTCTTGATGGGCTTGTCCAGCACCACCATCGAGCGCTCGACCTTACCGCCGCCCGCATTGATGATGTCGGAGACGTCCCGGCCGCTGACCGAGCCATAGAGCTGGCCGCTCTCACCCGCCTGGCGGATGAGGATGTAGGCGGTCCCATCCAGGGTTTCCCCGGACCCGGCAGCTTGTTCCCGAGTGCGCTGGTTGCGGGCTTCGAGTTCGGCGCGCTGGGCCTCGAACACCTTCATGCTCGACGCATTGGCGCGCAGGGCCTTGCCCCGGGGGAGGAGGAAGTTGCGGGCGAAACCGTCCTTGACGGTGACCACGTCGCCGAGGGCGCCGCGGCCTTCGATCCGCTCCAGAAGAATAACCTTCATGTTGGGATCTCCTTACTTCACGACGTAGGGCAGAAGGGCGAGGAAGCGGGCGCGCTTGATGGCGCGAGCCAGTTCACGCTGCTTCTTGGCCGACACGGCGGTGATGCGGGACGGGACGATCTTGCCGCGCTCGGAAATGTAGCGCTGCAGGAGCTTGACGTCCTTGTAATCGATCTTCGGAGCGCCGGCGCCCGAGAACGGGCAGACCTTGCGGCGACGGAAGAAGGGGCGGCGGGCGGTCGCGGCGGGCGCGGCGGCTGCGGTTTCGTCGGTCATGGGTTCGGCCTCCGGTCTCAGTATGAGTCGTCGCGACGGGGTTCGCGCTCGCGTTCGCGATCGCGGCGGGCGAGGATCGGGGACAACTCGAGATCGAGTTCGTCGACGCGGATGGTCATGAAGCGCAGCACATCCTCATTCAGGGACAGCTGCCTCTCCATTTCCTTGACGGCCGGGGCCGGGGAGTCGAGGGCAAGAAGAGAATAGTGGCCCTTACGGTTCTTCTTGATCCGGAAGGTCAGGTTACGCAGGCCCCAGTACTCGATCTTGGCCACGGCACCGCCGTGTTCCTCGATAACCGACTTGATCTGGTCGTTAAGGGCTTCGGCCTGCTGCGGCGAAATGTCCTGCCGCGAAATGACGACGTGCTCGTAGAGCGCCATGTGTCCTTTATCCCATTTGGAGGGCGGCGTGTCCTTCGGCGGGTAACCGGAGGATACGATGGATCCCGGGCTGGCGGACGGGGCTTTCCCGTCCCTTTGGCGCTCCAACCCGTGACCGCCTTCCGTTGAAGCCGCGGTCCTTAGAGGAAAGCGGGGCCGGGTGCAAGGAAGACGGGCGTCTTCTCCGGTACCGGCCCCGCGCGGACTTTTGGGAATCCTACTTCCGCTTACCAGCCTTCCAGGCCTTCACGGCACCGAGGGTCTGTTCGACATGGTCATTGGGATCGAGGTTGTCGTAGGCGTGGATCACAGTACCGTCCGGCGCGATGACATAGGAAACACGGCCCGAGAGGCCCGGCATGGACATTCCGTTCATGCTCAGGGGGGCGGCGTAGCTCTTGGCGATGGAAGCGCCGGTATCCGCCGCCACCGGGAACTTGCCACCACAGCGCTCGGTGTCCTTGGAGAACTCGGCGAGCCGCTCGAGCTTGCCGGAGGTGACGCCGATCACGGTTGCTCCATTGGCCTTGAATTCATCTACCGCCTCGGAGAACAGGTGCGCCTCGACATTGCAGCCGGAGGTGTAGGCCGAAGGGAAGAAATAGAGGACCACGGGCCCCTTCTTCAGGCTGTCGGCGAGCTTGTAGGTGAAGGCGTTCCCGGCCAGGTAGGCGGGCGCGGTGAAGTCTGGGGCCTTGGCACCAGGGGCCAGTTTCGCGGCGGCGGGGGAGGCGGCGACGGCGATGGCCGCGACGGCGGTGGCGAGCAGGGCGTTACGAAGCATCGAATTTCCTCCTGGGCGGTCGAAACGACTGCCAAAACGGTTAGGGTTGGGCTAGTTCACGGCGGTCGATCGGTAGGTCCGGCCGGCGCGGAAACCACGCTGACCGGGATATAGGATGACCAGCCCGCCATTGCGACCCGTTCTCGACCAGATCGATCTTTCTGGGTTCCCTGGGCATTACAGGGGCAAGGTCCGTGAGAATTATGATCTGGCCGACGGTCGGCGAATTCTCATTGCCACCGACCGGCTCTCCGCCTTCGACCAGATCCTTGCGGCCATCCCCTACAAGGGCCAGGTGCTCACCCAGACCGCACGCTACTGGTTCGAGAAGACCGCCGACATCTGCCCGAACCATGTCCTGGAGTATCCGGACCCGAATGTCGTCGTGGGGCGCCGCCTCGACATCCTGCCTGTCGAGATCGTCGTCCGCGCCTTCCTGGCGGGAACCACGGGAACCTCGGTCCTCACCCTCTACAGCCAGGGAGCCCGGGAGATGTACGGCGTGCGGCTTCCGGATGGCCTTCGGCCCAACCAGCGCCTGCCCAATGTGATCCTGACCCCGACCTCCAAGGCCTTCGATGGTGGCCATGACGAGCCCTTGAGTCCGGCAGAGATCCTGGGCCAGGGACTCCTCCGCCCCGCCCAGTGGGAGGAGGTGTCCACATGCGCCCTCTCCCTTTTTGAGCGTGGCCAGGCTCTGGCGGCGGAACGGGGTCTCATCCTGGCGGATACAAAGTACGAGTTCGGCCTCGACCGGGACGGGCGCATCCTGCTCGCCGACGAGATCCATACCCCGGACTCGAGCCGATACTGGATGTCCGACAGCTATGAACAGCGCTTCGCAGCCGGGCAAAGACCCGACAGCTTCGACAAGGACTTTGTACGCAGCTGGGTGTCCGGGCGCTGCGATCCCTATGTCGACCCGATCCCGGCCATTCCCCCCGAGATGATCGAGCAGACCTCCGATGTCTATGTGGATGCCTTCCAGCGGATTACCGGCCAGGCCTTCGACATCCCGCCGCCCGGCCAGGACATCGCCGCGCGCATCCGGCGCAACCTCGCCGCATACGCTTCCTGATCCCAACCCGACCCACTGGATTTTCTGCCGGACATTTCCTGATGACTGAACTGCCCTTTTTTCTGCGTGACGGTGAAGCCTTCCTGCCCCAGGCCTCCGGACGGGGACCCTGGAATCCGGACTCTCTTCATGGACGGGTGGTCATCGGCCTGATGGGACACGCCCTGGAAACCGCCTTCGGGTCCGAGGACTTCATCCCCGCCCGCCTGACCGTCGACATGTACCGCCTGCCAAACTTCGACCCCATTGAGGTCAGGACCACTCTGGTCCGGGAAGGTGGTCGTATCCGCATGGCCGAAGCCGAGCTTTTGTCCGGCGGCAAGAGTTCAGCCAAGGCCTCCTGCCAGTTTCTCCGGCGGACAGAAAATGCACCCGGCAAGACCCGGAGCCCGCGGGACTGGGACGCACCCCACCCTGACTCCATCCCGGATCCGGATCCGTCGCAGGCTCCCATGGGGCGCATGTGGGCCGTGAAGCCGATCAAGGGCGGGTTCGGCGCGGAGGGCGACCGGCAGGTCTGGATGCGGGAGGTGCGCGAGCTTGTGGGTGGCGTCGCCCTGACCCCGTTCCAGCGCGTGGCCGTCGCCGCAGACTTCGCCAGTCCCTTCGCCCACGCCTCGTCTGACCAGGGCCTCGGCTACATCAATACGGACGTCACGGTGTACCTTCACCGGCTCCCGGCGTCGGAATGGATTGGCTTCCAGTCGGTGAACCACCAGGCCACCGATGGCGTCGCAGTGGGCGAATGCTGGCTCCATGATCCCGAGGGATCGATCGGTTTCGCCAGCTGCGCGGCCCTGGCCCAGAGGCGCACGCCCCGCTGACCGCCCTCAGAACCCCTTGAGATCAGGATCCAGGACCTGCCCGGCGTCGAGGGGGACCCCGAAGGTGTTCAGGATCATTGAGACCTGGGTGTATTGGCCGACCGTGTAGACGAGGTCCATCAGCTGCTTCTCGCTGAAATGGGCCGAAAGCGCCGCCCAGGTGGCGTCAGAGATGAACTTATCGGTATGGAGTTCATCGGTGGCCCGGAGGAGGAGGCGGTCGTCCTCCGACCAGTCACCGGCGTCCGCACCCTGTTTGATACGGGCGATCTCAGGGGCGGTGAGGCCGTCCCGCAGTCCGATCTCCACGTGCTGGGTCCATTCGTACCCCGACTTGCAGAGGTAACCGACCCTCAGGATCACAAGCTCGCGCTGCCGCGGCGGCAGGTCGTTCCGGCGTGACAGGATGTAGTTGCCCCAGGCGAGGAATCCGCGCGCGGCCTTGGGTGTCCGGGCCAGGGTCCGGAAGATATTCAGCACCCGGCCGGTCGCAGCCATGGGGGCTGTGAGCTCCCTCTGGTCGGCGTCCATCTCGGAGTCCGCCAAGGGGGCGATACGGGGGGCGGAAAGTCTCATCGGGCCAACTCCGGGATCAGGCGCGTAGGACGAAGGGGATCATCTGGGCCAGGAGCAGGAACCCCAGCGCAACCAGCAGGAGTCGACCCAGCAGCCGATTTCGCCGGAAGCGGGCCGACTCGACATCAGGATCAGGCGCAGATGGATCGGTCATTCTCTTTATTATCTCGTAGGTTCAACAAGGATTTTTACGTGCGCCTCAGGGTCCCCAAGGCTGATGAAAGCGCCCGCCACTTCCTCCAGGCCCACCTTGCCCGTCACCACGCCGGACACATCTATGATCCCTTCCGAGATCTGCCTCAGGGTATGGGCGAACTCGTCCGGCGTGTAGCCGAACACGAAGGTCAGTTCCATTTCCTTGGTGATGGCGATGGCCGGCTCGATCTTGTCGGTCTCCATGCACACCCCGGCCACGACGATCTGGCCGCCAGAGGGTGCAGCCTCGATCAGGGTCTGCAATATGCCCGGGGCACCGACACACTCGAACACCACCGGGCGACCGAAAGACTTGCCCATCATCCGGGCCATGGACTGGGCCGCGCGCTGCACCGGGACACCGTAGCTGTCCCACCGGGCGTGCGGGCTTTCCTTGGAAGGATCGATCACCAGGTCGGCCCCAAGCCTTTCCGCCGCCGCCCTGCGGCGGGGCGAATAGTCGGTGGCGATCACCGGCCCGTGCCCACGCGCCTTCAAGGCCGCGATGACCGCAAGGCCCACCGGGCCGCAGCCTACCACCATGCAGACCGAATCGCGGTCGAGCCGGGCCTTGGCGACAGCGTGCTCGCCGACCGCAAAGGGCTCTGTCAGGACTGCCTGGTCGGTGGTGAGGCCGTTCGGCACCTCCAGCACCATGGCCTCGGTCAGCAGCATGCGTTCAGCAAACCCTCCGGGAAGGCGATTTGAAAAGCCGAGGGACTCCACGCCGGTCTCTGTCAGGGTGACGGGGACTGAGACCACCCGGGCGCCGGTCCGGATCGTCCGGGTCGAGCCCGGGCCGTGATCCAGGACTTCGGCGCAGAACTCGTGGCCGAAGACCGTGTCTGCTGTGGGGTCGAAACCACTCGCAAAACCGCCATTCCCTCGGGCCGCGGTCTCGATCATGTGCTCCATGTGGTGCAGGGCGTGGAGGTCCGACCCACAGATGCCGCAAGCGAGGGTGCGGACCAGCAACTG
>NZ_JBAXIM010000034.1:0-20862 GCF_037138395.1 Phenylobacterium sp. | reverse complement strand
CAGGTCCCAGTCCTCGAAGGTCCGCAGGCCCGTGAAGGACGGCTGCGACGGGGTGTTCCGGCTCCAGTCGGTGGCGAAGGCGCGCCGGCGGGCGTCGGCCAGGCTCATCCGGCCCCGGTTGTCCTGGCTGCGCTCGAACTGCTCGCGGACCCGGACATATTCGGCCGTGGTCTCGGCGGTGAAACGGTCGTGCTCGGTGGGCGAAAGCAGGGCCGAGACCACGCCCACCGCCCGGCTGGCGTCGAGGACGTAGGTGGTGGAGCCCGCTGGGTAGGCCGGGGCGATCTTCACCGCCGTGTGGGTCTTGGAGGTGGTGGCGCCGCCGATCAGAAGGGGCATGTGGAAGCCCCGACGCTGCATCTCCGAGGCGACAAAGACCATCTCGTCCAGGCTGGGGGTGATCAGGCCCGACAGGCCGACCATGTCCACCTTCAGGCGCACGGCCTCGTCGAGGATGCGGTCGGCCGGGACCATGACCCCCAGGTCGAAGACCTCGTAGTTGTTGCACTGCAGGACCACGCCGACGATGTTCTTGCCGATGTCGTGGACGTCGCCCTTGACGGTGGCCATGAGGATCCGGCCGGCGCTCTTGCGCTCCTGGCCCGCGCTCTCGGTCTCCATGAAGGGCAGGAGCCAGGCCACGGCCTGCTTCATCACCCGGGCGGACTTCACCACCTGCGGCAGGAACATCTTGCCCGCGCCGAACAGGTCGCCGACCCGGTTCATGCCGTCCATCAGCGGGCCTTCGATGACCTCCAGGGGCCGCCCCGCCGCCAGCCGCGCCTCTTCCACGTCCGTCTCGATATAGTCGGTGACCCCGTGAACGAGGGCGTGGGCCAAACGCTCGGCCACCGCCGCCTGGCGCCAGGCCAGGTCCGGGCCCTTCACTTCGGACTTCCCGCCTTTGAAGATCGGCGCCAGCTCCACCAGCCGCTCGGTATTGGACAGGGCCGGTTGGCGCCGGGGCCGGTTAAGGATGACGTCCTCCACCGCTTCGCGCAGGTCAAAGGGAATGTCGTCGTAGACGGGCAGGTCACCGGCGTTGACAATGCCCATGTCCAGGCCTGCGGCGATGGCGTGGTAGAGGAAGACCCCGTGGATCGCCCGGCGCACGGGCTCGTTGCCCCGGAAGCTGAACGAGACATTGGAGACGCCGCCCGAGACCCGGGCATTAGGCAGGTTGGCCTTGATCCAGCGGGTCGCCTCGATGAAGTCGACGGCATAGTTGTCGTGCTCGTCGATCCCGGTGGCGACCGCAAAGATGTTGGGGTCGAAGATGATGTCTTCGGGGGGGAAGCCCACCTCGTCCACCAGGGTCCGGTAGGCGCGGGCGCAGATCTCGGTCTTGCGCGTCAGGGTGTCGGCCTGGCCCTTCTCGTCGAAGGCCATGACCACCACCGCCGCACCATAGCGCAGGCAGGCCCGGGCCTGCTTCAGGAAGGCCGCCTCGCCCTCCTTCAGGGAGATGGAGTTGACGATGGCCTTGCCCTGCACGCAGCGCAGGCCCGCCTCGATCACCTCCCACTTGGAGGAGTCGATCATCAATGGCACCCGGGCGATATCGGGCTCTGCGGCGATCAGGTTGAGGAAGGTCGTCATGGCGCGAACGGAGTCGAGCAGGCCCTCGTCCATGTTGACGTCGATGATGGAGGCACCGGCTTCCACCTGCTGGCGGGCGACCGAAAGGGCCTCGGGATAGTTTCCCTCGGCCACCAACTTCCGGAAGCGGGCAGAGCCGGTGACGTTGGTCCGCTCGCCGATGTTGACGAAGGTGGGCCTCATGACAGCTCCATGGGCTCCAGGCCCGACAGGCGCATGGCCCGCGGGCGCACGGCCGGCTTGCGCGGGGCCAGGCCCTGCACCGCCTGGGCCACGTGGGCGATGTGGTCCGGGGTCGTGCCGCAGCAGCCGCCGACGATGTTGACAATGCCGTCCTCGGCCCATTGGTGCAGCGAGTGCCCGGTCTCGTGGGGCTGCTCGTCATACTCGCCCATGGCGTTGGGCAGGCCCGCATTGGGATAGGCGCTGACCAGGGTGTCGGCCACCCGGGACAGCTCGGCGATGTGGGGGCGCATCAGGTCCGCGCCCAGGGCGCAGTTCAGGCCGATGGCGAAGGGCCGGGCGTGGCGGACCGAGTTCCAGAAGGCCTCGACCGTCTGGCCGGACAGGGTGCGTCCCGACCGGTCCGTAATGGTGCCCGAGATCCAGATCGGCAGGGGCTCGAAGCCCTCGTCCTCGAGGTCCATGATGGCCTTGATCGCCGCCTTGCAGTTCAGCGTGTCGGTGATGGTCTCGACCAGGTAGAGGTCCACCCCGCCTTCGTTCAGGGCGATGACCTGCTCGCGATAGGCCTGGTAGACCTCCTCGAAGGTCACCGAGCGGGCACCGGGGTCGTTCACGTCCGGCGACATGGACAGCATCTTGTTCAGGGGACCGATGGAACCGGCGACGAAGCGCGGCTTGTGCGGTTCGGCGGCGGTCCAGCGGTCGGCGGAGGCCCGCGCCAGGCGGGCACCTTCCAGGTTGATGTCGCGCACCGCCGCCTCCAGGCCATAGTCCGCCTGGGCGATGGTGGTGGACGAGAAGGTGTTGGTCTCGGAGATGTCCGCCCCGGCGCCGAAATAGGCGTCGTGCAGCTCTGTGATGATGTCCGGCCGTGTGAGGCAGAGGAGGTCGTTATTGCCCTTCAACTGGCCCGGATGGCCAGCGAAGCGCTCGCCCCGAAAATCGGCCTCTTCCAGGCCACGCTTCTGGATCATCACGCCCCAGGAGCCGTCGAGGACCAGGATGCGCTCCCGGGAGGCGGCCTTGAGGGCGGCGATGCGTTCAGTCCGGGTCATTTTGCACTCGCCTCCTGGCGGGCCAGGTCCTTGCGGAAATCCGCCTCGCTCTCGGCCACCCTGCGGGCCAGTTCACCCGGATCGACGAAGGGGTTGGCACCCCCGGCCTTCAGGCGCGCGCGCTTGGCCTCAAGGCCGAACTGCTCGGCGTGGGGCGCCAGGAAGACGTCGGCCTTCAGGGTCTTCAGGAGGGTGAAGCTGCGCCGGTAATCCTCGACAATTCCGGGATACTGGGGTCCGCGGTCGCGCGAGACGAGCCGGTTCGCCGCCACCGAGGTGGAGCAGTAGAGAAGCACGTTCAGCGGCTGGCCCCTGTCCTTTGCCTGGAAGGTCCAGGTGGTGCAGCCGGGGGAATGACCGGGGGTAAAGCGGGGCGTGAGGACGGCGTCGCCGAGGCGGACGGGCTGGCCGTCCTTCAGGTCGGCATCGACCTTGACGGGGGCGAAGTCGAGGCCGCGCATCTCCTCCCAGCCTGGATAGGTCCCGGTCTCCAGGGCCTTTCGGTCGGCGGGATTGGCCAGAAGGCGGGCACTGGTGTCGCGCTTGAGGTCGGCCAGCCCGCCCGTGTGGTCGAAGTGGGCGTGGGTGTTCAAGAGGATCTTCACATCCTTCGGCTGGAAGCCGAGCTGGCGGATACTGGACTGGATCAGGGGCGCGCTGGTCGGCATGGCGCCGTCGATCACGATGTGCCCCTTGGGCGTCGTGATGAGCCAGGCCGAGATGCCCGCAGTGCCTACGTAGTAGAGGTTGTCGGCCACCCGGAAGGGATCGGTCGGCGCGCTCCACTCCGGCGGGCTGGTGGGCGCGGCGACGGCAGCACCTGCGGCCAGGAGGCCGGCAATCAGGGCGGTTCTCATGCGGCGGCTCCTTCCCCGGTGGACTCACGGAGCCCGAGGATGCGGCAGATGGCATAGACTAGGTCGGCCCGGTTCAGGGTGTAGAAGTGGAAGTCGGAATAGCCTTCCTCCGCCAGCTTGACGCACATTTCGGCAGCGACACCGGCGGCGATCATGCGGCGGGTATCGGGGTCGCGGTCCAGGCCTTCGAACAGGGCGCCCAGCCAGGCGGGTAGGGGAATGCCCACGGGCCCGGCCATGCGCTTCAGGCCCTTGAAGTTCGACACCGGCATGATGCCTGGCGAGATGGGGAGGGTGACGCCAGCCTTGCGGACCCGGTCCATGAACCTCAGGAAACCGTCGACGTCATAGAAGAACTGGGTGATGGCCCGGGTCGCCCCAGCATCGATCTTGGCCTTGAGCACGTCGATGTCGTGGTCGATGGAGCCGCTTTCCGGATGGGTCTGCGGGTAGAGGCTGACGCTGACCTCGAAGGGGCCGATGTCGCGGATGCCTGAGGTCAGCTCCGTGGCGTTCAGGTAACCGTCCGTTCGCGGGACATAAACCCCACCGATCTGGCCGGGGGGATCGCCGCGCAGGGCCACGATGTGCCGGACTCCGGCGTCCCAGTAGTCGTGGATCACCTCATCCACCTCGGCCCGGCTGGCGTCGACGCAGGTCAGGTGGGCGGCGGGGGAGAGGTTAGTCTCCGCCAGCAGGCGGCTGACCGTGCGGTGGGTCCGGTCCCGGGTCGATCCGCCGGCACCGTAGGTGACGGACACGAAGGCCGGGTTGAGCGGAGCAAGGCGACGAATGGCCTCCCACAGGGCGAGCTCGGCCTCCTCCGTCTTGGGCGGCGAGAACTCGAAGGAGACACGGGGCGGGGTGGCGAGGCCCGCGCCGGCGCGGGCGATGGGGCCGAGAGCGGTGTTGGTCATGCAGGGCTCCGTTCGGCGGTCCAGACGCAGACGGTCAGGCCGTCGCTGCGGGCGGGGGACAGAATCTCCAGGCCGGTCTGGCGCAGGCCCGCCGCCGACAGCCACCGCTTCATCTCTGCGGCGGAAAAGCCCAGCCGGCGGTGCTGGTGCTGCTCGCGCAGGACCTCCAGGGCGTGGGGGGCGAAGTCGACGATCACCAGCCGTCCGCCCGGGGCGGCCAGGCGTCCGGCCTCGCGTACCGCGGCGGCGGGGTCGCCCAGGAAGTGCAGGACCTGGTGGACGACCACCAGGTCGGCACAGCCGTCGGGCAGGCGTGTGGCGAAGATGTCCCCGTGACGAAGGTCGCAGGCGGGCAGGCTCGCCGCCTCGACCCGGGCCCGGGCGACGTTGAGCATCTGCTGGGAGAGGTCGAGGCCCAGGCAGGAGGTGGCGCACGGCCCGAGCAGGGTCAGCATGCGTCCCGACCCGGTCCCCAGGTCGACCAGCCGGTGGAAGGGCCCCGGCCCGGCAGCGTCCCGTATGGCGACCTCCACCCGGTCCTCCGCCACGTGCAGCGACCGGATCTCGTCCCAGGTTACGGCATTACGCGCGAAGTATTGGTCAGCGGCGGTCCGGCGCTCGCCGCGCACCGCTTCCAGCCGCTCGGCGTCACGGACCAGGACTGGATCGGCCCCATCCAGGGCGGCGAGGACGCGATCTGCGAGGGTGCGGGGTTCGCCTTCGGCGGCCGGGCGGTAGAAGACCCAGGCCCCGTCCGGGAACCGTTCGACGAGCCCGGCCTCAGCGAGCAGGCGCAGGTGGCGCGAGACCCGGGGCTGGCTCTGGTCCAGCACCTTGCAGATCTCCAGGACCGCCAATTCCTCCCGCGCCAGCAGGGCGAGGATGCGCAACCGCGAGGGCTCTCCCGCAGCGCGCAGGACGTCGACGGTGCGGTCAGCGTTCAACATGAGCGCATAAAGATATCTTTATGTCTTTATGTCAACCCGACGCCCGGCGACTTCAGGCCAGGTCGTCCAGAACGCTGCCCAGGATGTCGAACAGCTTGCCGATCTCATCCTCGCTGATGATGAGCGGGGGCGACAGGGCGATGATGTCGCCCGTTGCCCGGATCAGGAGCCCGGCCTTCAGCGCCCTCACCAGCACCTCGTATCCGCGGGCGCCGGGGGCGTCCGCCCGGGGGGCGAGTTCGACCGCGCCCATCAGGCCGATGTTCCTGATGTCGATGACATTCGGCTTGGCGCGCAGGGCGTGGATGCCGTCCTCCCAAGGGCTCGCCAGGGACTTCACCCGGGTGAAGAGGCCGTCGCGCCGGTAGACTTCCAGGCTGGCGAGGGCCGCGGCGCAGGCCACGGGATGCCCGGAATAGGTATAGCCATGGAAGAACTCGATGGCGGCGGGCGGACCCTGGACGATGGCGTCATGCACCTTCCGGTGGGCGAAGACCGCGCCCATGGGCAGGGCGCCGTTGGTGATGCCCTTGGCGGTGGTCATGATGTCCGGGGTGACGCCCAGGGCCTGGGCCCCGAAGGGCTCGCCCAGCCGGCCGAAGCCAGTGATGACCTCGTCGAAGATCAGCAGGATGCCATGCCGGTCGCAGAGGGCGCGCAGGCGCTCCAGATAGCCCTTGGGCGGCGGCAGGACGCCGGCGGAGCCCGCGACGGGCTCAACGATGACCGCGGCGATGGTCTCAGCGCCATGCAGGGCCACCAGCCGCTCGACCTCGTCGGCCTTCTCCGCCCCGTGTTCCGGCAGGCCCCGGGAGAAGGCATTCCTCGCAAGGTCGAAGGTGTGGGCGATGTGGTCCGCCCCGGGGAGGGTGAGATAGGTCCGCCGGTTATTGACCAGGCCGCCGACGGAGATCCCGCCAAAGCCGACGCCGTGATAGCCCTTTTCCCGGCCGATCAGGCGCACCCTTTGCCCCTCGCCCCGGGCGCGATGATAGGCCAGGGCCATCTTCAGGGCCGTGTCGACGGACTCCGAACCCGAGTTGGTGAAGAAGATCCGGTCCAGTCCGGGCGGTGCGAATTCCGCCAGGGCCGCCGCCAAGCGGAAGGGCAGGGGATGTCCCATCTGGAAGGTCGGGGCGAAGTCCAGGGTGGCGAGCTGCCGGGCGACGGCCTCGGTGATTTCCTCCCGGGCATGGCCCAGGTTGCAGCACCACAGGCCCGCGGTGCCGTCCAGCACGCTGTCGCCGTCGGCGGTGCGGTAATACATGCCGCTCGCCTCGACGAGGAGGCGCGGCGCGTCCTTGTACTGGCGGTTGGCCGTAAAGGGCATCCAGAAGGCCGCCAGGTCCGGCCGGTTGTCCCCGTAGTCCGCGCTCATGGTCTCCGCCCTCGTCTGATCCGGAACCGAGCCCTCACCTTAGCGCCTCTCTCCATGAATGCGAGGCTTGCCACCCCCGGTGGTGCCGCTTATCAGCCGGTCTGCCGGAGAGATGGGCGATGAGGCCCGCGCCGATGCCAGGGGAAGTCGCCATGCAGAGCCAGCGTCTGGGCCGCAGCCCGCTCGTCGTATCCAAGATCTGCATGGGGACCATGACCTTCGGCTCCCAGGCCGACGAGAAGACCTCGCATCGCATTCTCGACCGCAGCCTCGAGGCCGGGATCAACTTCTTCGACACCGCCGAGAACTATCCGGTCCCGCCGCAGGAATCCTGGGCTGGCCTGACCGAGGAGATCTTCGGGCGCTGGATGAAGACCAAGCGCCGGGACGAGATCATCCTGGCCACCAAGGTCTGCGGTCCCAGCCATGGCTGGATCAAGGGCTCCCAGCGGGCCGGGATGACGGCGCTTGACCGCCACAACATCACCCGGGCCATCGAAGACAGCCTTCGCCGCCTGGGCACGGACTATGTGGACCTCTACCAGACCCACTGGCCCGACCACGGTGCCCGCTACGAGGACGCCCTGGAAACCCTGGACGAGCTGATCCGGGCGGGAAAGGTTCGGGTCCTGGGCTGCTCGAATGAGACCTCCTGGGGGCTGATGAAGGCCCTTTCGACCTCGGAACGCGAGGGCTTTGCCCGCTACGAGACGATCCAGAACAATCACAGCCTCAACAACCGCCGCTTCGAGGACGAACTGGCCCAGGTCTGCCGGCAGGAGGGGGTCAGCTCGATCCCCTACTCGCCGCTGGCGGGGGGCGTCCTGTCGGGCAAGTACAACGGCGGGGCCCTGCCGTCCGGCGCGCGCTTCAGCCGCTACCTGGAGCTGGGCGGCCGGCAGGCGACCATGGCGCGCCGCTTCGTCAACGAGAAGAGCCTGACCTCCACGGAGCGCTTCGCGCAGATTGCCGCCGAGGCGGGCATCTCCCTGGTCACCCTGGCGACGGCCTGGTCCAAGCAGCATGACTTCGTCGCCTCGACCATCGTCGGCGTCACCCGCGAGGACCAGTTGGACGACATCTTTGCCGCTGCCGACCTGGTGCTGTCCCCAGAGACCCTGAAGGCCATCGACGAGGTCACCCGGGATATCCTCTACCCGATGGGTTGAGGCCGGCCATCCGGCCGTGACCGCGTCACCCATCGAGCGCCCCGTCGCCCAGACCCCCGGCCTAGGGATACTGCTGCGCGTGCTTGCCATGGCCTTCATGGCGGTCCTCGCCGCCATCGTGAAGGCCTGCGCCGAGCGGGGCGTGCCGGTCCTCGAGATCATCTTCTTCCGCAATGCCTTCGCCTTCATCCCGGTGTTGATCTACATCTCGCGCACCAGCGGCCTCTCGATCCTCCGGACAAACCGGCCCGGCGCACACCTGACCCGATCCGCGGCGGGCCTCACGGGGATGATCTGCGGTTTCACCGCGGTCAGCCTGCTGCCCCTGACCCAGTCGACGGCCATCTCCTTCTCGGCACCTCTGTTCATGACGGCCCTGTCGGCCCTGGTCCTCAAGGAGCCGGTCAGTCTCCAACGCGGGTTCGCGGTGGCTGTGGGGTTCGTCGGCGTGCTCATCATGGTCCATCCGGATCCCAGCCAGTTTGTTGGCGTCGGGGTACTTTTCGCCATCGCCGCCGCCATCGGCGCGGCTGGAGCCAACATCGCCATCCGGGAGATCAGCCGGACGGAGCCCGGCCCGACCATCGTCTTCTACTTCACCCTCGCCGGGGCGATGGTTGGCCTTGCCAGTCTTCCCTTCGGATGGGTCATGCCCAGCCCGGGGGTCCTTGGTCTCCTGGTCGCCGCTGGCCTGATCGGCGGGACCGGGCAGCTCCTTCTGACCGAAGCGATCCGCCGGGCGCCCGTCGCCGTGGTGGCACCCTTCGACTACACCCAGCTTGTGTGGGCGGGGCTGATTGGCTTCCTGGTCTGGGGGGAAACTCCGGCGATGCTGACCCTGATCGGGGCCATGGTGGTGGCGGCCAGTAGCACCTATATCCTATGGCGCGAGATCGGGCGCTCCCGGATCTAGGTCGCCCTCAGCCTTGGAGCTAGGTATGCAGTATCGTTGGACCTGCGCTGCGATCGGTGCAGTCTTGGTGATGGGATCCGCTGGTACCGGCCAGGCGGCCATCACGGTTCTGGGCGGCGGTTCCGCCGAGGCCTGTTCCCAGGCGGCCATGACGGGCGAGATGGATCGCAAGTTCGAGGATCTCTGCACCCAGGCCCTGGAGACTGAGGCTCTCAACCTCCGGGACCGGGCGGGCACCCTGGTGAACCGTGGGGTCTTCAAGCTCCGCCGGCAGGACTTCAGTTCTTCCATCCGCGACTTTGATGCCGCTGTTAAACAGGATCCCAAGCTGGGCGAGGCCCTGGTGAACCGCGGGGCGGCAAAGATCGGCCTGAAGGCCCCGGAGGCCGCTCTGGTCGACATCAACCGGGCCCTGGAGCTGGGCGTCTCCGAGCCGGCCAAGGCGCACTACAACCGGGCCCTCGCGTACGAGCGGATGGGTGACCTGAAGTCTGCCTGGCTCGACTACACCAAGGCTGCCGAACTGGACCCGGTATGGGACGCGCCCCGCACGGAACTGACGAGGTTCACCGTTTCGCGGAAGTAGGGCGGGGGTTAAACGTCTCTCCCGGCGCTCCGTTTGGCTCGGCATCAATAGGTGCACCCCCGTCCGGAGCGACCACAGGCAGAGGCATCGGTTTTCTCTTCAGGACGCCAAGGCCGGCAAGGCCGGAGGCCATGAAACCCCATAGTTCCCTGATGGGACCGCGTTTTGGCGCCGGATGGGTCACGGTCGGGCTCCACCCTCGGCGGCCAGGACACCGGCGCTGACCGCCTGCCAGGCGGCCTCGGCGGTGTCGGCGAAGCGGATGAGGTCGAGGTCTGCGGGGTCGATCATGCCGCGCTCCACCAGGACATCGAAACGTATCAGGCTGCGCCAGTAGGCCTCGTCAAAGAGGACGATGGGCACTCTGGGGCCCTTGCCGGTCTGGACCAGGGTCAGGATCTCGAACAGTTCGTCCAGGGTCCCGAAGCCGCCCGGGAAGGCCACCAGGGCGTTGGCCCGCATGGCCAGGTGCATCTTCCGCATGGCGAAGTAGTGGAACCGGAAAGCCAGGCCCGGGGTGATGTAGGGGTTGGGGAACTGCTCGTGGGGCAGGGAGATGTTGAAGCCGATGGTGGGCGCTCCGGCCTCTGCGGCACCGCGGTTCGCCGCCTCCATCAGGCCCGGACCGCCACCGGTGGCGATGACGTTGTCCCGGGGACCGGCCCCGGTGGGCCCCGCAAGCGCGCCGCCGCGCTGGGAGGCGATGCGGCCAAATTCCCGGCCTTCCGCAAACCAGCGCCCCTTGTCGCCCGGGTCGTCTTCGCGAACCCGGGCCGAGCCAAAAACCACGATAGTCGACCGGATTCCCCAGGACTTGAGCGCCTGGTCCGCCTTTTCGTACTCGAGCAGGAAGCGAACCCCGCGCATGCTCTCGCCCAGGAGAAAATCGGGGTCCAGGGCGGCGAGCCTGTAGGCCGGCTGCGAGATCAGGGCGCGGGGGTCAGGCTCAGATCCGCCGGGGAGCTTCATGGACAGGCGTCCGCTGGGCTGGGCATGTTCCAAGATATAGGCAGTCGGCGAAGACGAGGCAATGCGCCTGGCCTGCCCTCAGGGGGGCGGTGCCTGGCCCAGTGCGGAACGGATGCTGCGCACGAGAATATCGTCCAGCAGGGGCTTTTCGATGATCGGCACCCCCATTCGGTCTGCGCGTTGGCGCAGTACGGGGCCCGGATGGCTGGTGATCAGGAAGGCGGGAAGGCGGACCGCGCGGCTTCGCAGGATGCTGAGGCACTCCAGACCGCCCATCCCAGGCAGGTTTTCATCCAGCACCAGGCAGGCGTTCCGGTCGGGGAGTTTGGCCTTTAGCAGGTCCTCCCCGCTGGGATAGGCCTGGACCCGGTAGCCATCGAGTTCGAGGGCGAACCTCAGCGCACTTCTGAGGGCGTCGTCATCGTCCACGAGGATGAGTGTCGGGGGCTCGACGGAGACTGGCGACATACTGGACCCGGGGACTCTGAACAGCCGGCGGGATACTCCCGCCACCTGAGTCCGGCCTTGATCCAGCGCAAGTTTTCAAAATCCGACGAGGATGGACATCCGGACAAGCTCGGAGAGGCTCCGGGCACCCGTCTTGGTCATCACGTTTGCACGGTAGACCTCCACGGTCCGCGGGCTGATGCCGAGGTCCCGGGCGATTACCTTATTGGCCTTACCGTCGACGACGCCCTTCAGCACCTCGGTTTCCCGGCGCGACAGCGAGGTGAGCATTGCCGAGAACACCTGGCCGCCCCTGGGCTCAGCCTGGCCTGCCGCCTTGAGGATGACCTCCTGGATCGCCGCCAGCAGAACTTCGTCATCGAAGGGCTTTTCAAGGAAGTCGGCGACACCCTGCTTCAGGGCCTCTACCGCCATGGGCACGTCGCCATGGCCGGTGATGACGATCACGGGCGTCGGCATCCCGCGGGCCTGAAGTTCGGCAACCATCTGCAGGCCCGTCATGCCCGGCATGCGCACGTCGGTGACGATACAGTCGCCGGCCTCGCGGTCGCCAGCTTCGAGGAAGGCGATGGCCGACTCCCAGGTCCGGCAGGAAAGCCCGGCGGACTCCAGGAGGAAGGCGAGAGACGCCCTTACGGCGTCGTCATCATCAATCACGTGGACCAGGGAAGGGGGCGAGCTCATGCGTCGGCCTCGTCCGGGAGGGGGAGTCCACCATCTCGTAGCGTGAAACGGAACACCGCGCCACCTTCCGGTCGGTTGAAGGCGCTGATCTCGCCGCCGTGCGCCTCGATGATGGTCCGGCAGATGGACAGGCCCACCCCCATCCCCTCCGCCTTGGTGGTGACGAAGGGCTGGAAGAGCCGGTCCACGACCTCCGGTGTCAGGCCGGGCCCGGTATCAGAGATACGCACTTCCACCCATCCGCCCGGAATCGCTGAGGCCTCGACCGTGAGACTACCTGTCCGGCTCTCACTCATGGCCTCCAGCGCATTGCGCATCAGGTTGAGGACGACCTGTTGGATCTGCACCCTGTCAGCGAGGATCAGGGAAGCGCTCGGGGAGAGTTTGAACTCCAGACGGACCCCTGTATCCCGGGCCCCCATCATGGCCAGGGCCCCGGCCTCCTCGATCAGCCTGGGAAGGGGCTCGATGCGCATGGCCACTTCGCCCTTGCCCACGAAGCTGCGCAGCCGGCGAATGATATCTCCGGCGCGGAGGGCCTGGTCGCCGGCGGCGGACAGGGCGGTGCGGACCCGCTCCAGGTCCGGGGTCCCGGAATCGAGCAGCCTGACCGATCCCTTCATGTAACTGGCGATGGCCGACAGGGGCTGGTTGAGCTCGTGGGCGAGGGCCGAGGCCATTTCGCCCATGGAGGTCAGGCGCGAGACGTGGATGAGTTCGGCCTGCATGTCCTGCAGTCGCCGCTCAGTCGCCTTGGGCTCAGTCAGGTCGCGGATGAAACCCGTGAAAAAGCGATTGCGGCCGGACCGCATTTCGCCGATGGCGAGCTCGACGGGGAAGGTCGAGCCATCCTTGCGGATGCCGACGACGACGCGGCCAATTCCGATGATCCGGCGTTCTCCGGTCTGGAGGTAGCGGCCAAGATAGCCGTCATGGTCGCCGCGATAGGGCGCTGGCATCAGGATGCGCACATTCTGGCCGATCACCTCGCTGGCTGACCACCCGAACAGACGCGCCGCCGCCGCGCTGAAGGAACGGATGGTCCCGACCTCGTCGATCACGATCATGCCCTCGGGGACGGTGTCGAGGATGGACTGCAGGTGATCCTGCCGCTGTTTGGAAATGGCGATCAGGGTCCGGGCCTCAAGGGACATCCGGCGAAGCCGCCAGGCGGCACCGGCCACTGCCGCCGAGGTCGCGACATAAAGGACGAGCTGGCTGACTTCCGTCGAGCCCGCGTTGAACCCACCCCCCGAGAGGACGAGGTATCCGGCGAGGCCCAGGGCCGAGGCGAGGATGACCGGACCGGCGCGCCCGGGTAGGGCGACCGCCACGAGCGCCGGCGCGAGAAGTATCAGGTCCAGACCTTGGACTGGGCCTGGGAACAGGAACATCCGGACCAGAAAGACCAGCGCGACCCCCGCCGCCGCCAGTCCGTAAGCCCGCCACCGCCCCTGTTGCCGCTCGTCGTCCACGTCCCTGCGGATTTTTGTGTCCATGCGTGGAGTCCTAGCCCGCCTGAAGACCGGAGGGAATGCAACCCTCGGCCTCCTTCGCCTTCCGGCCTCAAGCCTGGGCCCCGCTATAGGAACACGAACTAGTGACTGAGGAAGACGAAGCGCTCGCAGGTGTGGAGCAGATGCCGGGTTACCCCGCCCAGCACCCACTCATAGGCGCGGCTGTGGCCATAGGCGCCCGATACGATCAGGTCGGCATCCATTCGGTCGGCCTGGGCCAGGAGGTCCGTCTGGACATCATCGCCGCCCGACACCGCCACGTGAGTGCGGGGCTTTGCCATGCTGTGCCGGGCGATCATGCCCGCGACGTCATTGACCTGGGCCATCAGGGCCTCCTGGTCTTCGCGGGCGCCGAGGGCGACGATCAGGATCTCATCGACCATGTGCATGAAGGACAGGGCGTCGGAGACGGCCCTGCGCGCCTCGCGCGTGTCCTTCCAGGCCACCATCACCCGGCGGGGGTCCAGCCGGCCACCATGGGGCGGGACCACCAGCATGGGACGCCCCGAGCTGATGAGCAGTTCGGGCGTGCTGACCGTGTTGTAGATGTCGCCGGTACTGGCCGGTCCGCCTGTCACGATGAGGTCCACCGCCCGGGCTACCCGGGCCATGGCCGGCGTGGGAAGGTCGCCAACCGACCGCCACTCCGTCCGCGCACCCTTGGACTGGGTTGAGAAGGCCGATCTTGCGGCCTGGAGGTTGCGGGTCTGCTGTTCGTAGAGCAGGGGCGTCCACTGGCCGGTCCCGAAGCCATAGGGATCGCTGGTGGCAATGGGCGGGATCGATTCGGCACCGAGCCCGATCAGCAGGGCGTCTAAGCGGATCGCGAGGGCGGTGGCAGCCTCGGTTCGCAGGCGCGAGGCTTCCCCGGGCAGGGCATGCACAAGAAGGGACTTGAAGCTCATGTCGTCGTCTCCATTGGCCCGGACCGGCCAGACCTTGGCCGGGGGGCGGGCACCGCTAAAGGGTCTGGTTCGCCAACCGGGCCAGGCCACCCGGATTCACAATCCGGAATCGCCGCGTGGCGCAGAAGGACACGATACGGCTCGCCTGGAGTTGAGAGAGCATGCGCGAGACGGTCTCGATCGTCAGTCCGAGGTAATCGGCGATATCCTGGCGCCCCATGGGCAGGTCCACGACCCGCAGGTCGCCGGACTTGTCTGAAAGGTCTTTGAGAAAGCTGGCGACGCGCTCGCAGGCGGTCTTCCTGCCAAGCATGATCACGTGTTCCTGAGCTCTCTCGAGTTCGCGCCGGGTGGCTTCCCAGCCCATCCGCCCGACGTCTCCGCCTGAGGATCGAAGGGTCGAGGCCTTGATGACCAGGATGATGCTGTCGCGGACCGCCTCGGCGGCGAACCGATGGGTTGAGCCAGCCTCCAGGCCGAAAATGTCACCGGCAAGGTAGAAGTCACCGATCTGGCGGCGGCCGTCAGCCATGACCCGCGTCGTCCGAACCGCCCCGTCGAGCACCCGGTAGATCAGGTCTGCATCTTCGTCCTGGCCATAGATCTCCTCGTCCTTGGCGAAGGTCATGCTGACGCTCAGGCGGAACAGGCCGGCCGCCGTATCGGCGCCCTTGGGCGGGATCGGCAGGTATTGGACATCCGTGTAGTCGTGGGCGAGAGCCATGGTGCCGCTCCTTGGGGGACAGGGCTGAAAGCTAGGCTCAGGGCGGTCCCGCGACTATCCGGGGCGGCTCCCTACGGGGAAGTACCTATCGCTGGAGGGAAGGTCCGCAGGCGGGTCTCCTGCGCGATCTCCGTCAGGAAAGCCTTGATCCGCATCAAGGCGCAGGTGACCGGCGGAGGCAATGAACTGGGCAAGGCCTTGCGGCGGACTCCTCGCCGGCGCCCAGGAGACCTGACCTATGCAAAGATTCCTTGCTGTCGCCGCCCTGGGCGTCCTGGCTGTCCTGGCCTCCGGCTGCGTCACGGCCACAGAGTCTTCTGGAGCCTCCGCCTCGCGTGGGCGGCTGATCGCCGAAGCCCGTTGCGCCTCCTGCCATGCCATGACCGGCGAGGCAGAGCCGGGAAGGCCGCCGGCCTTCGCGACCCTGGCGGCCCGCTACCGGGCGCATAGCCTCCGGAACCGCCTGACGGAAATCGACGAGACCGGTCACTTCAACATGCCACCCCTGCGTATGGGCGACGCCGATGTGGCCGACATCGCCGCCTGGCTCGACAGCCTGCCCCTGCCCTGAGCCGCCTTACCGGTTCAACTTGCGGCAGATCAGGGCGGAGTGCCGGGACCCGGAAGGGAGGCCTTCACCAAGGAATTGGCCGAACCTCTGGACCCGCAGGTGCGGGATGGCGAGTTCGAACGCCTGGTCCTGGGGGCGCCCCCGCGCCGGCTCAGGGCCATCTGCGAAAGGCTCTCCAGGCCGAGATCCCGAAGGACCTGTTGGAGGTCTCCAACCCTGAGATCGTGGCCTGGCTGAACGCGCCGGGCCTTCTCTGACGGCTTCCGGCTGGCGGGAATCGGCCGATCACGCGCAACTGTCCCGCGACCTCACCCGGGAGCCGAAGCATGGTGCAATCAAGGCTGGAACCCGTCCTTGCGACCCTGACCCTCAATCCCGCCCTGGACATCCAGACGGGGGTGGACGTCGTCGAGCCGGAGAACAAGCTCCGCTGCGATGCGCCGCGCCAGGACGCCGGCGGCGGCGGGGTAAACGTCGCCCGGGTGATCCGGCGATTGGGGGGGCGGGCGTCGTGCGTCCTGCCGCTGGGCGGTCCCGCCGGCCAATCGCTCCAGGCGCGCCTCGCTGCAGAAGGCCTGGACGCCGTCGTCATCCCGATCCAGGGGGAAACCCGCCAAAGCTTTACTGTCCTTGACCGGTCCCGGGGGGCCGAGTTCCGGTTCGTCCTGCCCGGGCCCCGGCTGGGTGCCGCTGAGTTTCGCGCGGTCGAGCGCGCCCTCGACGATCTCCAGTCCCGCCCCGACGTGCTGGTGGTGAGTGGGAGCCTCCCCGCCGGCCTGGATCCGAAGCGGTTGACCCGGCTGGCCTCCCGGGTCCGGCGACGCGGGGTCCGGCTGGCCCTGGACGCCTCGGGAGAGGGACTCCAGGCGGGACTGGAGGCCGGCGTCTGGCTTGTGAAGCCCAACCTCCGGGAACTGGGGGCCTACCTGGGCCGGGACCTGCCCGACCGAGACTCCCAGCTGGCCGCAGCCCGAGGCCTGGTCGCCGCCGGCCGCGCCGAATGGGTGGCGCTCAGCCTCGGCCGGGAGGGGGCCCTGCTCGTAAGCGCGGACTTCGCCGGTTACGCCCCCGCCCTGCCGATCACGCCGGTCTCCACCGTCGGGGCCGGGGACAGCTTCATGGCCGGACTAGTGTGGTATCTGGCCCGGGGGGCGCGGCCTGAAGCCGCCCTTGCCACCGCCGTGGCCGCCGCCTCGGCCACCCTGATGTCCCCCGGATCGGGCATGGCCCGGAGCGCCGACATCCGCCGGCTTCGCCCTCGTGTCCGGATCGAGATCCTGACGGGGCCCTAGCCCTTCGCCAGGCCGCCCACCAGCATCCGCACCTCGCCCTCACCCCAGGCGGGGAGGAGCAGTCGCTGCAGGCCGCCGACCCTGTGCAGGGTCGGGCGCATCAGTTCCGCCGTGGCGCTGGCCTGGGCGCGCAGCAGGGCGAAGACTTCGGGCAGGTCGACGTCGTCGAGGAAGAGGCCGAGCAGGCGCTCCCGGTCGGCGGCGGCGATCTCCAGGTCATTGACGCGGAACCGCTCCGGCCGGCTGAAGACGTCCAGGATGAAGGTCTCCGCCCCCGAGGCCTCGATCTTGACCTCGGAGAGGTCGTCCCAGAACGGGATTTCGGCCTGGCCCCGCCTCAGGCCCTCCCAATAGGTGAGGAGGCGGGCGAGGGGAGGGGCCAGGGGGCCGTCGACGGCGAAGGGCGCGGTCTGGGTCATCAAGGGGCCTTCCAGGCGGTGCAGAATCTGGTCGCCATCCTAGACTCCACCCTTGGTCGGGGAAAGCGCGCCATCCCCAAGGTTGACCTAGCGGCGTTCTGCCCGTTGGATGGGGACCGACGCCATTGTTTGCGGCGTCAGTGACCATTTCGAGCTTTACCGACGCTCCGGCGATGCACCGGGGCGCGGCCCATTTCCAGGGAGTGATTTCATGTCCAGCGCCCAAGCCGGCTCTCAGGCCGGCTCTGTCGAGCGGCTACCCCTTCGCACCAAGTTCTTCTTCGGGATCGGGTCTGCGGCGGAAACCATCGCCCTCTTCGCCCTCGGCTCCTACTCCATGCTCTTCTACAACCAGATCCTGGGCCTGAACGCGGGCCTGGCCGGACTTGCGGTGTCAGCCAGCCTGCTTCTGGACGGTCTTGCGGACCCGATCGTGGGCTCCCTTTCAGACCGGACCCGTTCGCGCTTTGGCCGGCGGCATGGCTACATGTACTTCGCGCCTATCCCGATCGCCCTGTGCATCATCGCCGTCTTCCACCCGCCGAAGGGGGCCTCGGACCTGGTGCTGTTCTTCTGGTTTGCGCTCTCGGTAAGTTGCCTGCGGATTTCCATGACGCTCTTCCACACCCCGCACCTGGCCATGGGCGGCGAGCTGTCCCGCGATTACATCGAACGCTCCAAGGTGTTGAGCTGGAACAACTTCTTCACCTGGGCGGGTGGGGCCTTGATGAGCTTCTTCGCCCTGCACTTTGTGTTCAAGGCGACCCCGGAATATCCCCGCGGCCTGCTGAACCCCGAACCCTACGGGCCATTCTCCATCGGCTGCGCCATCGCCGCCATGCTGATCCTCTTTGCTTCCGCCTGGTTCACCCGCGACCAGATCCCGAGGCTGCCCAAGGCCCCGGAGAACCTGCCCCGCTTCAGCCCGCTGGAGTTCCTGAAGGACCTCGGCAAGGCCCTGGGCAACCGAAACTACCTGTGGCTGCTGATCGCCTTCTTCTTCCTGTCATTGATGATCGGCCTCCGCGGCGGCCTGAACCTCTACGTCAATACCTTCTATTGGGGCCTGACCAGCGAGCAGCTGAAGTGGTTCGTGATCGGCAGTGGAGCCGGCTATATTGCCGGCTTCCTGTTCGCCGCCCGGATGCACAGTCGCCTCGACAAGCGGATGAACATGATGATCTGGGCGGTGATCTATGCGGTGGGCCCGGCCATTCCTATGATCCTCGGCGTCCTGGGCGTCCTGCGGCAGGATACGCCAGGGCTGGCGCCCATACTGATCGCCTTCTCCTGCCTTGGCGCCGCCGGGGCCAGCATCCTGTCGATCACCGTCATGTCCGCCCTGGCCGATATCGCCGACGAGAACGAACTGACCCACGGCCTTCGCCAGGAGGGCGTGCTCTATTCAACCCGGGCCCTGGCGGCCAAGGTCGACCAGGCTGTCGGCGCGGCCCTGGCCGGCCTGGCCCTCATGCTCATCAGCTTCCCGGAAAAGGCCAAGCCGGGCATGGTGGATCCGGGTGTCCTGCATAATCTGGCGATCGTAGACGGCCTTGTCGGCGCCATTCCTGGCCTGATCGCGGCGGTCTGCTACGCCCGCTACGGCATCACCCGCGAGCGCTATGAGGCAACCAAGCTTGCCCTCGCCGCGCGCCGGGGTGCCAGTTGAGGCCTGGAAGGGTGCGCCTCGCCCTGCTCCTCGCCGCTGGGCTCGTCGCCTTGCCGGGCGCCGCCCTCGCCGTTCTGCCGCCCTACGTCTACCTGGCGGCGCGAGCCTCCGCGGCCGTCCACCTTCAGGTCCAGGTGACCCGCGTGCGCAAGGTCTCCCGGGAGAACGCCTGCCGCATCGAGGGCAGGGCGCTCGCGGTCTGGAAAGGGCCGGTCAAGACCGGTGATGCGGTGCGCTTTGTCCTACCCTGCCGCTTCGCCTCCACCCCCGTCATGCCGGGCCCGACCCTCTGGTTCGACCCTTCGGACCTCAAGCCTGGCCAGGTCCTCGAGGGCTTCTTCGAGTCTTCGGAGGGGGGCCTCCGTCCGGCCCAGGACCAGGTGTTCCGGGTGCGGGCTGCCAGTGCACAGCCGCTCTGCGGGACCGGGGACTACGCCTGCCGGGACGAGAGCGGTGCACCCTGAGGGCCGCCGCCTTTCCGGGCTTGGCACCGGACGCCGCCCGTGGCATCGCTCCCTCCGGCTAGGCCCGGTAGCTCAGCAGGATAGAGCAGCGCTTTCCTAAAGCGAAGGTCGGGGGTTCGAGTCCCTCCCGGGCCGCCAGGCCGGCGGGCCGCGCTTGGGGTCCCACTTGTCGGGCAGGTGTACAGGCCGTATCCGCACGCCATGACATCGGACTCACCCTTGCCGCCAGCGCCCCGCGTCCGGCGCACTCCATCCCCGGAACGGGACGGGCGAATGGAGCGGGGCCGTGTGACTCGCGGGAAGATCGTCGCTGCGCTTCTCGACCTCATTCGTGCGGGGAACCTGAGCCCGACCTCCGAAGATGTGGCGCAGTATGCGAAGGTCGGTGGGCGGACTGTTTTCCGGCACTTCCAGGACATGGAGTCGCTGTTCGAGGCGATGAACGCCCAGGTCCGATCCCTTGTGGAGCCGGTGCTGACCCACGCCGCTTGGGAAGGGGATCTGGGGCAGAGGATCGAGCAACTGGTTACGGCCAGGGCGGCTGCCTTCGAGCAGATCACGGCCTTCTATCTCTCGGGCGAAACGCGACTTCACACATCGCCAACCCTCCAGCGCGCCAGGTCTCAGTTCGCGACACAGCAGCGCCGCCAACTCCGGGCTTGCCTACCGGAGCTGGAAGCGCAGCCCGAGGTCGCCGCGGCGATTGAACTCCTGACATCCATGGAGGGTTGGCTCCGGCTCCGTCGCGCCCAAGGCCTGGCCGTCGACGAGAGCCGGCAGGCCATAATCGTAGCCTTGAGCCGCCTCCTGGCTGATTAATTGCAAGGGCGACAGCACCCGTTGCAAAACGCGGCTTCGTCATATAGTGGCATAACTACTGTCAATTTATGTGACGAATCGAGGCCCTGCTGGCATCGATCGAAACGTCTGACGCGGAGGGCCGGGCGATGGCGAGTTTCTGGGTTTGGGGCCTCGCCCTGCTTGGCTACGCAGCCTTCCTGGCCTGGTACGTCAACTGGCGCGGCCCGCTCTCAAGGGCTGAGATCGAGACCCTCATGGCGAATATGCTCGCCAGCAATGTCGGGCACGGCGACCAGGACGAAATGCCTGTCATTCGGCGCTTCCTTGAGGAGGACGACGGTCGTGAGTTCTTCATGCTCAACGTCATTCGCCTGTCAGAGACTGACGTCACGGATCCCGACACCGGAGAGTTGCAGCCGGCGCGCCAGGTCATGGCCGGCTATACGCGCATGTTCATGCCCGCCCTGTTCGCCCGGGGCGGGCATCCGGCCCTGGCCGCGCGACGTGTCGGGGGCATGGTCGACACCTGGGGGCTCAAGGAGGTCCCGGAGTGGTCGATGATGGGCTATATCCGCTATCGGAGCCGGCGGGACCTTGCACACCTGGTCTGCAACCCGCGTTTCATCGGCGCCCATGCCTTCAAGTTCGCCGCCATGCCGCAGACGTTCAACTTCCCGACCCGTCCGATGATCATGACCCTTGCCGGTCCAAGGATCTGGGTTGGCCTGTCATTCGCCCTCGTCGCTGCAATGGCGCAGATCGCCCTCCTGCT
>NZ_JBAXIM010000033.1:0-20873 GCF_037138395.1 Phenylobacterium sp. | reverse complement strand
TATCCCCGGCCCGCCGTTGCCACCGATATTGTCATCCTGTCCCTGGAGACGGGAACCCTTCGACTGCTGCTCGTCCGCCGGGGCGCCGACCCCTTTGGCGGCTGGTGGGCCCTGCCCGGGGGCTTCCTGCAGGAGACCGAGGACCTCGACGCCTGTGCCCGCCGGGAGACGGAGGAGGAGACGGGGGTCCGCCCTGGCCGGATCCTGCAGTTCGCCAACTTCAGCCACCCCGACCGCGACCCCCGCGGCCGTGTGATTTCCGTCGCCTACCTCGCCCTGGTTCGCGCGGGGGAGGTCCGGCTGCAGGCGGGGACGGACGCCGCCGAGGCCGACTGGCGGAACCTTTCCGAGGTCGGGACCCTAGCCTTCGATCATGACGATATTCTGGCCGCCGCCCTTTCCCGTCTCGCAACCGAGGTCCGGGCGGATCCCGGCTTCCTCCTGCCCCTCCTGCCGCCGGCCTTTACCCTGGCCCGGCTCCAGGCGGCCTACGAAGCCGCTATCGGCAGGACTGTCGACAAACGCAACTTCCGCAAGCTCGTCGAGGAGTCCGGGAGCCTGCGCGCCCTCGACGAATTCGAGCGGGGCCCGCACCGCCCGGCGCGGCTTTACGCGCCGCGCTGACGCGCCGGGATCGAGACGGGCAGGATCAAGACAGAATGGACCGGTCAGTCCATCAGCCTCTGCATGAGATAGGTAGATTCCAGGACCTAGCGCAGGGCCCTCTCGCCGCCGACTTGTCGTCTTGCCGGCGACGGGCCATGATTTCCTCTGATCTCCAATCTGCGGAAACGCCATGTCCCATTCCTTCTCCCGCCACCTGGTCGACCCCGAGCTCCTGCCCATGCTGGACGCCTTCCCGACGGCGGTCCTGACCGAGGCCATGCTGCCGGGCATGCGGGGCCGGGCCTCCTGGTTCCCCGCCGACCCCAAGGATGCCGAGCGGACCGACCAGGTCCGTCGCCTCATCCCGGGCCGGGCCGGGGATCCGGATGTCGAGGTCCTCATCTACCGGCCCCGGGGCGTCGAAGGGCCCCTGCCCTGCATCCTGCACATCCATGGGGGCGGCTATGTCTCCGGCCGGGCCGACGGCAACGAGGCCGTGCACCGGCCCATGGCCGCCGACCTCGGCTGCGTCATCGTCACGGTGGCGTACCGGCTGGCCCCCGAGACCCGGTTCCCGGGCGCTGTCGAGGATTGCTACGCCGCCCTGGCCTGGACCCTGGCCAACGTCGCTGAGTTGGGGGTCGACCCGGGCCGGGTCGGCGTCATGGGCGAGAGCGCGGGCGGGGGCCTGGCCGCTGGCCTTGCCCTGCTGGTCCGGGACCGGGGCGAGTACCGCCTCGCCTTCCAGCACCTCATCTATCCCATGATCGACGACCGCACCTGCACCCGCCCCGACCCGCATCCGACCGCGGGCGAGTTCATCTGGACGCCGCACAACAACCGTTTCGGTTGGGCCGCCCTGCTCGGGCATGAGCCCGGGATCGAGGGGGTCTCGCCCTACGCCGCCGCAGCCCGGGCCGAGAGCCTGGCGGGCCTGCCTCCGACCTTCATCGCGGTCGGTGCCCTAGACCTCTTCCTGGAGGAGAACCTGGAATACGCCCGGCGGCTGACCCGGGAGGGAATTGCGACCGAGGTCCACGTCTATCCGGGTGCCTTCCACGCCTTCCAGGTCATGCGCGGTGCCCGGGTGGCCCAGGCGGCTGAGCGCGACAGCCGCGCCGCCCTTGCGCGGTTCCTGAACGGCTGAGGCCCAGGGTCAGGGTCAGGGTCAGGGTCAGGCCGGGTTGCCGGCGCTCACCATCCAGGTCGCCGACGGCATGTAGACGGCCTCGCCCCGAAGCCAGGGCGACACCGCTTCGCGGACGCGGTCGCGCAGCATGGGGGCGAGGTCTGGCCGCTCGCGCAGGATCGCCCCCAGGGGCCCGACCCGGAAGCTCATCTCCACCGTCCCCTCCAGGTCCAGGCCGCCGATCGCCTCGTCATGGGGAGCGATATCGACCCCGGTAAAGCCGGCCTCGGCCAGGATCCACCGCACCCGGTCCGGGTCGGCAAAGGCGAAGGGGCCCGGCGCCCCGGGCTCGGGCGGCGGGGCTGGCGGGATCAGGCCCGCGGCGGTCTCGGCGGGCAGGCGCATCCAGAGGTTCTCGGCCAGGGGCCGCCAGCAAACGAAGGCCAGGCGGCCTCCCGGCTTCAGGGCACTGCGCAAGTTGCAGAAGGCGGCCACAGGGTCAGAGAAGAACATCACGCCGAACCGGGAGAAGACCGCGTCCCGGCCGCCGGGAAATGCCGCGGTCTGGGCGTCGGCCTCACGGAACTCCAGGCCCCGGGCACCAGCCGCCGCCGCCCGCTGGCGGGCGACCTCCAGCATGGGGACCGAAATGTCGAGACCCAGGACCCCGCCCTCCGCACCGACCCGCCGGGCCAGCTCCAGGCTGGTGTCACCGCAGCCGCAGCCGACATCCAGCAGGGTCTCTCCCGGGGCTGGGGCCAGCCGGTCCATGGCGGCCAGTCCCAGGGGACGGATCTGCCGGTCGATCTGGTCCTGCTTGCTGGCCCAGGTGCGCCCGGCGGCGTCATTCCAATAGGCGACCTGGGCCGCGTTCGCCGCACTCATGCCGAATTTCCTTCCGATTACTGCCGAACAGGCACCGGCTTGTCCCGGGACGCCCAGAGCCTCACCCTGCCGCTTCCAGACGGACTCCGCCAGATGCCCTTCCGCCGATCCCTTCTCGCCCTTGCCTTCGCCCTGGGCCTCGACCTGTTCGGCCAGGCCGCCGCGGCGGTGCCTGCGCCCGCAGGCCTGGAGGCCGGCCTCGACGCCATCCTCGCCCGGGGCGCGCCCGGCGTCTCCGTCCTGGTCTACCGGAACGGCGACCTGCTCTACCGGATGGACCGCGGCCGCATCGCCCTTGATGAACGCCTACCCGTCGCCTCGGCTTCAAAATGGATGGCGGCCGCCCTGGTCATGACCGTGGTCGATGAGGGCCGCCTGTCCCTGGATGAGCCGATCGGTCGGCGCCTTCCGGAATTCCAGGGCCCGTCCGGCGAGATCACCCTGCGCCAGCTGCTCTCCTACACCGCCGGCCAGGGCAGCCTGCTGGGCATGTCCGACCTCCTGCAGGACACCGGGATGACCCTGGCCGAGTCCGCGGCCCGGATCGCCGGGCGCCCCCAGGCGGATCCCCCGGGAACGGTCTTCCGGTATGGAGGCCCGTCCTTTCAGGTCGTCGGGGCCCTGGTGGAACAGGCTACAGGCCAGAGTTGGGCTGACCTCTTCGAGGCGCGCATCGCCAGGCCGCTGGGCATGACGTCGACCACCTGGGGTCACCCCCTGCGCCCGGATCTCGATCCGGCGACCGTCCGCAATCCCAACCTCCAGGGCGGGGTCTACAGCACCGCTGCCGACTACGGCCGCTTCCTGGGGATGGTGGCGGGAAGGGGCGTCCTGGACGGCCGGCGCGTGCTCTCCACGGCCGCTGTCGCCGAGTTGGAGACGGTCCAGACAGCCGGCAAGCCCATGGCCTATCGGCCCCCGGGGATGTCGGGAGTCGACGCCTACGACCTTGGGAACTGGTGCGAGGTCGCCGGGGCGGACGGCGCCTGTATCCTGGCCTCCAGCCCCGGAGCCTTTGGCGTCTATCCCTGGATCGACCGCCGGACCGGCCTTTACGGCCTCTTCTTCCTGAAGCACCAGCTGCCGCTTGTTGTGGACCCCATCCGCGAGGCCCGGGCCCTCATCCTGTCCGCCGCGCCCTGACCCCGCCTCAGGCCGACAGGGCGTAGTCCTCAAGGACAGGCGCCTTCATCTCGGCCTCGAAGGTCTCGTAGGACCAGGGGTAGGTGGCGACATTGCCATGGGCGTCGAAGTACCAGCTGCGGCAACCTGAGGCCCAGATGGACCCGGTCAGCTTTTCCTTGAGCGCCTGGGTCCAGGCCTGTGTGGGCGCCTCCCGGGGCGTGATCTCCCGGGCCTGGCCTTCGACCAGCAGGTCCACCAGCTGCAACACATAGTCCAGCTGGCGCTCGGCGGTCATCAGGAAGGAGAAATTGCCCAGGGGGCTGTTAGGGCCGCCCAGCATGAACCAGTTGGGCAGGTCGGGAACCGTCACTCCGCGATAGGTCACATTGCCCCGGGCCCAGGTTTCGGACAGCCCCCGGCCGCTACGCCCGGTGATCCGCATGTCGCCAAAGGGGTGGTGGGCGTCGAAGCCCGTGGCCAGGACCAGGACGTCCAGCTCATGGAGCCGCCCGTCCGCCGTCCGCACCCCGCCGGCCTCGATCCGGGCGATGGCGTCGGTGACAAGCTCGGCGTCCGGCCTCTGGATGGCCGGATAAAAGAGGCTCGAGACGATCAGCCGCTTGCAGCCCATCCGGTAATCGGGCGTCAGCCGGGCCCTCAGGCCGGGGTCGGCGACCGTGTTCAGGTTATCCAGGCAGGCCTGGGCCATGCGGTCGTAGACGTCCGGCGCCTCTCCGGCCACCGCTGCGCAGAAGGCGCCGTTGAAGGCCTGGGCGAGGTGGGCGTACTGGTCTGCCAGGAGGGCTGGGTCCGCCCGGTAGGCGGCGCGCTTGTCGTCGGCGATCGGCAGGTTCGGCTCGGGCAGGATCCACTGCGGGGTGCGCTGGAAGAGGCTGACCTTCTCGGCCCGGTCAACGATGGCCGGGACGATCTGGATGGCCGTGGACCCGGTGCCGATGACCCCGATACGCTTGCCCTCCAGGGCGACCGAGTGGTCCCACCGCGCAGTGTGGAAGGCAGCGCCGGCAAAGGCCTTCAGGCCCTCGATGTCCGGGAGCGAGGGATGGTGCAGGATTCCCACGGCAGTGATGACGGCGTCGAACCGCCCCTGGGGTCCCTGGTTGGTGACGATCTCCCAGGCGCCGTCCCGCCAGTCCGCCGACAGGACCTCGCTGTTGAACCGGACCCGGGCCTCGACCCCGTAGTCCGCCGCCACCTTGCGCATGTAGGCCTGGATCTCCGGGCCCGGGGAGTACTTGTGGCTCCACTCCGGGTTGGGGGCGAAGGAGAAGCGGTAGAGGTGCGAGGGCACGTCGCAGGTGATGCCGGGATAGGTGTTGTCCCGCCAGGTCCCGCCCGGCTCCCCGGCCTTCTCGAAGATCACCACGTCGCTCACGCCGCGCTCGCGCAGCCGGATGGCCGCGGCGATACCGCCGGCGCCGGCGCCGATCACCGCAATCCTCAGTCCCTGTCCGGTCCCGGCCATGAAGATCCTCCTGCTGAAAGGCGATTGTCCTACAGACGCGCGCCGCGGGAAAGACCTCTGCGCCTAGCCTGGAATACGGCCTTCAGGGGCAGTCGGCGCAGACCCGGCGGCGGATTTTTTCGGGTCGGCCCTTGAAGGGGTTGGGCGGCAAACCCAGATGGCTGGGGCGGGCCGGGCCCCTCTGACGCTTCCAATGAAGTGTGATGTCGGACCGCATCGGGTGCGCTCGATGCCGGGTCCGGGGCCTTCCCTTCCCCCCCAAGCCAGCCGGCTTCGGCATCGGGCGCTCCCAACCAGAGGAGAGCCATGATGAAGACTTCCCAATTGCGAACCCATGACCGCCAGCCGGTGTTCGAAGATGCCTGGACCCCGGGTGGCCTCGTCCAGTTCGAGGCCCTTGTCAGCGCCTGCGCCCTTGTCGCCCAGTCGGACGGTTGGGTCACCCCCGAGGAAACCCTCCGCGTCACGGAGCGCATGCGCACCCTGCCTGCGCTCGACGGCTTCGGGATCGGCGACCTGATCGAGGCCTTTGAGGCCCGGATCGAGGATTTCAATCGGGATCCGGAGGCGGCGCTGGTCATGTCCGAGGGCACGATCCGCCGGCTCCGGGACAAGCCGGACGCCGCCCGGCTTGTGGCCTCCGCCGCCTGCGCCGTGGCGTCGGCGGACGGTGGATTTGACGCAGAGGAAAGGGCGGCTATCCTAAGGATCTGCGCCCTGCTGGTCCTGTCCCCCCAGGAAGTGGATCTGGTGGCGCCGCGAAGGAGGCCGAAATGAATGTGGCGCCGCAGGATCCCATGGCCTGGATGTACGTCCAGCCTGCTGCTGTTTCGCCTGTTCCCGGCTCTGCGACCGCCACGCCCGTGAGGCCAGCCGACCCCTCTTCCAATTCAGAGATGGGGTCCGACGAAGACCGGCGTCCCCGCGACCCCCAGCGCAAGGTGGACATCAGGGTCTGAACCGGTCTCCAGGCCACCGCCCCCGCGTTCAGCGTCTTCGCGTGCCAAGGGGACTCGCCCTGGTTCCGTACCGGCGCCATGATCCCTTTCGCGCTTGCGCAGTGGTAACCTGGAGGCGGACGCCGTGAGATTTCCCAGGATGTTCATCCGGATCGCTCTCGCGGCCTGCATCGCTGGACCGGCGCTTGCCGACGGCGCCGTGGTCGGCCTGCTCACGCCTGAGGACAAGGGACGCCTCGTGCGCGTCGATGCCACCCGCGCCGCGGCCCTTGCGGACGCCCGGGCCCATGGCGCGCCAGCGGACGTCGCCACCCTCAACCAGGCCATGTCCGGAACCCTCCTCTCTGTGCGCAAGACAGACCTGGCGGGGGACTGGCGGTGCCGCACCCTCAAGCTGGGCAAGTCTGCAGGCCTGGTGGTCTATGGCTGGTTCCGGTGCCGGATCGTCGATGACGGCGCCGGCTGGCGTCTCGACAAGCTGACGGGTTCCCAAAGGGTGAGCGGGCGCTTCTACGATGACGGCGAGACCCGGATGATCTTCGCAGGTGCCCAGTCCCTGGGCGACGAGCCCCGCCAGGCCTACGGACGCCCAGGCGCCCGGAACCAGGTTGGTGTCGCCGTGCGGCCGGGCCGGGACCGGCTCCGGCTGGAGTTTCCCGAGCCGCAAGTCGAATCCGACTTCGATGTGATGGAGCTCGAGCGGGTGCGGCCCGCCGGGAAGTGATCAGGAGGTCGCCCATGTCCCAACTCGTCCACCTTCCGGCCGACGCCGATCCTGACCAGATCCAGACCCAGCTGGTCGCCGACGGCGCGGTGATCCTGGACGGGGTCCTGACGCCGGGGGAGGCCGACGCCGTCCGCTCTGAGATGGATCCCTGGGTACAGGCCACCGCCCCGGGGCGGGACCGGTTCACGGGTTTCAGGACCACCCGAACCGGTGCCCTGGCCGCCCGCTCAGCCCTCTGCCGGGACCTGATCCGGGATCCCCGGATCCTCGCCCAGTGCGACCGGCTCTTGCTGCCCGCCTGCGAGCGCTACCAGCTGCATCTCGGCCAGGTTATCCGCATAATGCCGGGTGAGACGGCCCAGAGCCTGCACAAGGACCGGTGGGCCTGGGGCGCGCACCTCAAGGGCATCGAGCCTCAGCTCAACACCATCTGGGCCCTGACGGACTTCACCCGGGACAATGGCGCCACCCAGGTGGTCCCGGGCTCCACCGCCTGGCCCGACGACCGGCGGGCCGACCCCTCCGAGGTCACCCAGGCGGTCATGGGACGGGGCTCGGTCCTCATCTACACCGGAAGCGTCGTACATGGAGGCGGGGCCAACACCTCCGACGGCGACCGGGTCGGGCTGAACATCACCTACGCCCTGGGCTGGCTGCGGCAGGAAGAGAACCAGTACCTGGCCTGCCCGCCCGAGATCGCCCGGACCTTTGACCCCGCCCTCCAGGACCTGCTGGGCTACGCCATGGGTTCATACGCCCTCGGCTACTACTCCCCGCCCACCGCCCCCGGTGCTGATCCTGAGGTGGTGCCGCCCAACTATGTCCTCGGCCGCCGGACGGAAGGCTCCACCCTGGGTTCAGCCGCCGACCTCGCCGCCCTGAACGGGGACGTCAGGGGCGGCTAGGACGCGGCTGCCGGGACAGGGCCAGGAATACGCCGTCGGATGGCCGCGATTCAGTTCCGGGCGGTTAGGCTGCGGCGGATAAGGGACCAGAGCGTGGTCTGGCCCTGGGACAGGGCCCCTGTGCGGTAGGCCTGGACTCCGACCCCTATGGCAGCAGCAGTGGTCAGCCCCATCAGGGCCAGGCCCGTCAGGACTTCCCAGGCCGGCGCATTGTCCACGACCCTCAGCAACATGAGGAAGGGCGTGAAGGGGGGGATCAGGGCCGCGATGCGGATGATGGGGGAGTCTGGCGACTGCAGGGCCGAGATCACCAGCAGAAGGGGAATGATCATCATCATGCTCAGGGGCGCCGCCAGGCTCTGGGCCTCCCGAGGCGTCTGGCAGAAGGCGGCCAGGCCGGCGAAGAGGGAGCCGTACATCAGGAACCCGGACACCAGGAAGACCAGGGCCCAGGGCAGGAGCCCCCGGGCGAAGAGGGCCTTGGACAGCCCCTCAGTGAGTCCGGGCGGAAGGTAACCGGCGGCGAGCAGGCCCGCGCCCAGAAGGGCCCCGAGGACGGTCAGGAAGAGGAGAAGTATGCCCAGGACCTTGCCAAGCAGAAGCTCTGCGGGATGGGCCGAGGTGACCAGGACCTCGATCACCCGGCTGGATTTCTCCTCGATCACGCTGCCCGAGATCATTCCGGATCCCATCAGGATCATCATGCAAAGGAGGTAGGACACACCCACTGCAGCCATCTGGGGAATGCGGTCTCCCATCTTGATCTCGCCCGCGGACGCTTCCGGTGAGTAGGTTTTGACCTCAATCTGCGCCGAGGCGATGTTATCGATCCGCTCAGTATCCAGGCCTGCAGCGCGCATCCGTTCCTTCTGCAGCCATTCCGTCAGTCGGTCTTCCAGCTCGCCGGACAGGTCGATGAGGCGGGCGCGCGGCGTCCAGAGGCGGGCGTCGAGTTTGTCGGGTGTCCCGGCCAGGACCAGGATTGCGGGCAGATTGTCGGCCTTCCCCGCTGCGGCGTAATAGGCGGTGATGAGGTGCCCCGCCGCCTCGGGAGTCCGGGCACCCGCGATCTCGGCCGGCAGGGGCGCGAGGAGGGCGGGGCGTTCGCTGGGCAGGTTCCGCGTGTCGCCCTCGCGAATCCGCGCGCTCAGGTCATTCCCGGGGGAGCCCGCGCCGAGTCCGGTGAGGTCCAGAACTGCCACCTTCGCCGCCGGCGCTTGGCGGGCGATGAGGGCCGGGATGCCAATACTCGCCGCGGTGATCACCGGGAAGGCGACCAGGGCCAGGAGGAAGCCAGGCGTCAGCAGGTAGGCCAGGTACTCCCGCCTCAGGATGATCAGCAGACGCCTCATGCCCCGGCAACCTCCGGCAGGTCGGCCCGGGTTCCGGTGAGCAGGAGGAAGGCCTCATGCAGTCCCGGTTCGCGGGATTCGAACCGGCGGATCGGCAGGCCAGCCCGGAAGGCGGCAGAGAGGGTCTGGTGCGCCTCGACCCCCGGGGACAGCCAGACCTCCAGGCGCCGTCCCTCCGCAAGATCCGAGGCCGCGACCTCCGCCACGCCGGGCAGGGCCGCGATGGACTCGGGGGTGAGGTCGCCCTCCAAGATCAGGCGGCCGGGCACCCGGCTACGGGCCTGCTGGACCGTACCGTCAAAGACCTTCCGTCCCCGGGCCAGGAGGACCACCTGGTCGCAGAGCCTTTCGGCGTGGGACATGACATGGGTGGAGAAGACCACGGTCGCCCCGGCCGCCGCCCGCTCGCGGATCAGGGTCTCGAGCCCCTGCTGGTGCATGGGGTCCAGGCCCGAAAAGGGTTCGTCCAGGATCAGGAGATCAGGATCGTGGACCAGGGTGCAGACCAGGGCCACCTGCTGGGCCATGCCCTTGGATAGCCGTCGGATCTGGGTGTTGAGCGAGGCGCCGAGGCCAAGTCCCTCCAGGAGGGTTCGGGCCCTTTCGCGCGCGGTGCGGGCGGGAACGCCCTTGAGCGAGCCCAGGAAGCCCGCGGCCTGCAGGGGCGTCATCCGGGGATGGAGGCCTCGCTCCTCCGGCAGGAAACCAATGCGATCGCGCACCCTCCGGCCGTCCGCAGCGCCGAGCACATCCAGCCGGCCCGACGTCGGCGCGACCAGTCCCAGGATCATCCGCAAGGTGGTGGTCTTTCCGGCGCCGTTGGGGCCCAGGAATCCAAAGACGGCCCCCCGCTCTACCCGGAAACCCAGGCCGTCGACCACGGCCCGGTCCCCGAAACGCCGGGTCACCTCGGTCAGCTCAAGGGCGGGTGCCTCGGCCATGCAGGGTCCCTCCGGGTCCAGCCTCGATCATGCTCCGACTTGGGGACCCGGGCAATCGGGGGAACTCGACAGCCGACGAGCCTGACGCGGCCAGCAAATCGCGCCTATATCTGGGCTTGATGTCCAAGCGCCTGCACCCGACCCGTATCGAACACGTCCTGGACGGGGTCAGCCTGCGCGCCCGGCTGTCGGCGGCGGCCCTCGACGCCCTCGGGGACGAGGCCGAGCAAAGGCGCCGTGCGCTCGACATCCTCCGCCAGGCCCTGTTCCGGGGGCGGATGATCGCCAAGGAGCGCCTGGAGAACGGCGCCGGCGGGATCGAGTCGGCCCGGCTGCTCTCGGCCGTCACCGATGAGGTGGTCAGCGCCCTCTACGACTTCACGACGGTCCATGTCTTTCGGGCGCGCAATCCAACGGAGGGCGAGCGCCTGGCCCTGATGGCCGTAGGCGGCTATGGGCGCGGGACCCTGGCGCCCTTCTCCGACCTCGATCTGCTGTTCCTGCGGCCCTACAAGCAGACGCCGCACGCGGAAAGCGTGATCGAGTTCATGCTCTATGCCCTGTGGGATCTGGGCTTCAAGGTCGGCCACGCCTCGCGCACGGTGGACGAGTGCCTGCGGCTCTCCCGCGAGGATTTCACGATCCGCACCTCCATCCTCGAGGCTCGGCACCTGACTGGCGACGAGGCCCTGGCGGGGGACCTGCTCCGCCGGTTCCGCGATGAGGTGGTGCGGGGCACCGGTGCCCAGTTCGTCGCCGCCAAGCTCAAGGAACGGGACGAGCGGCACGTCCGCGCAGGCGTCAGCCGCTACATGGTCGAGCCTAACATCAAGGAGGGTAAGGGCGGCCTGCGCGACCTCAACACCCTGTTCTGGATCGCCCGCTACCTGAATCCTGTCGCCAGCGCCGACCGGGCCAGTGGTGTGATCCAGCTGGACATGTTCGACCGCCGGGAGGTCGCTGGATTCATCCGCGCCATCGACTTCCTGTGGGCGGTGCGCTGCCACATGCACTTCGCCACCGGCCGGCCGGAAGAGCGCCTGACCTTCGACCTGCAGCCTGCCATCGCCCGGCGGATGGGCTATGGCGACCGGGGCGACGCCCCCGCCGTGGAACGATTCATGCGGCGCTACTTCCTGATCGCCAAGGAGGTCGGGGTTCTGACGCGGGTCTTTGCCGCCAAGCTCGAGGAAGAGCGGGTCAAGTCGCAGCCAGGGCCTCTGTCGCGGCTCCTGCCGGGCCGGGGCCGTTCGCGCCGACGGGCCGTGGCGCCAGGTTTCTACGCCGAGGGCGGCCGCCTGCATGTGGACGGTCCCGAGGTCTTTGAGGCCGATCCGGCCAATCTCCTGCGCTTGTTCCTGCATGCCGACCGCGAAGGCCTGGACCTGCATCCCGATGCCTTCACCGCGGCCTCGCGTCACCTCGCCCTCATCGGGCCGAGGGTGCGCCGGGACCCGACAGCGGCTGCGGTCATGCTCGAAATCCTCGCCCATGGCCGGGACCCGGAGCGGACCCTGACCCTGATGAACGAGGCCGATGTCCTTGGCCGGTACCTGCCCGAATGGGGCCGCATCGTCGCCAAGATGCAGTTCAATATGTACCATTCCTACACCGTGGACGAGCACACCCTCAGGGCGGTGGGCGTGATCGCCGGGATCGCCGACGGCCGCTTTGCCGAGGACCACCCCCTGGCCACGGCCATCATGCCCCTGATCAGCGACCGCGAGGCCCTGTTCCTGGCCATGCTGCTGCATGACACCGGCAAGGGCGGTGCCGGCGGGCAGGAAAAGGCGGGTGCCCGGGCGGCGCGCCAAGCCTGCGAGCGCCTTGGACAGACCCGCAAGCGGATCGAGCTGGTCGCCTGGCTGGTCGAACATCATCTGGTCATGAGTGACTACGCCCAGAAACGTGACATCTCCGATCCCCGTACCGTGTTGGACTTCGCCCGGATCGTCGAGACGCCCGAGCGGCTGAGACTGCTCCTGGTCCTGACCGTGGCGGACATCCGCGCCGTGGGCCCCGGAGTCTGGAACGGCTGGAAGGGCCAGCTCCTTCGCGAGCTCTACCGGGCTACCGAGGCCCTGTTCCGGGGTGGGCGCGGGGCGCAAGACGCCGCTGCCATCCGCCGCTACCACGAGAACGCCGCCTACGATGCCCGCATTCGCCTGGCCGGATCCAGCCCGGCCCTGACCGAGTGGGCCCAGTCCATGGAGGACGCCTACTTCACCGCCTTCACCGACGACGAGGTCCGGGCCCACGCCGCCCTCGTCCGGCGTGCAGCGGAGTCCGGGGCCGCTACCGCCTGCCGGATCCGTCCCGACATGAACGCCGCTGAGGTCTCGGTTTCGGCCACCGACCGGCCGCGCCTCTTCGCCGACCTCGCCGGTGCCCTCAACCTGGCCGGTGCAAACGTCATGGGCGCGCGCGTGCACACGTCCCGCCGAGGCGAGGCCCTGGATGTCTTCTTCGTACAGGACGCCTCCGGGGCGGCCTTCGGTGCCGACAATCCCCGCGCCCTGGACCGGCTGCTGTCCCTGCTGGAGTCCGCAGGCCGGGGAGAGCGCCTGAAGCGCGATGGCCGCCCGTCGGCCGAGCTGGGCCGGGCCGCCGCCTTCGCCATCACGCCCACGGTCATGCTGGATAACGACGCTTCGGAGGCGGCGACCGTGATCGAGGCCACCGGACGCGACCGGCCAGGACTCCTGTCCGCCCTGGCAGAGGTGATCGCCGATTCGGGTCTATCGATCATCTCGGCTCACATCGACGGTTATGGCGAGCGGGCGGTGGACGCTTTCTACGTGGTCGACGCCCTGGGCCGGAAGATACAAGATCCCGGCCTGGTTTCCCGTCTGCGTGCGGACCTGACCGCAGCCCTTGAGCTCGCCGAGGGAGAGGGCCCCGGCCGCAGCCGCGCCCACCTGCAGAGGGCACGCGCCAGCGTCGCCCGCTGAGGCCCCCCGGTCCCCGCCGTCTTGACCCGCCCCCATGGCCGAGCGCATTCAGGCCAGGTGAACGCTTCTCCTTCCCAGGCGCCTGCGCAGACCCCTTCCTCCCCGCCGCCAGCCACGGGCGGCGGCCTGATCCGGTCCTCCATGGTGTTTGCGGGACTGACCCTGGTCAGCCGCTTTCTGGGCCTCGCCCGGGACCTGGTGATCACCGCCCGCATGGGCGCCAGCCTAACCATAGCCGCCGACGCCTATTTCACCGCCCAGGCCTTCTCGAACCTGTTCCGGAGGGTCTTCGCCGAGGGTGCCTTCGCCGCCGCGTTCGTCCCGGCCTATGCCCGTAAGCTGGCGACTGACGGCGACGCCGAGTCCAACCAGATGGCCACCGACGCCCTGGCCGCCATGGCGGCCACCACCGTGGTCCTGACCATCCTGGCCCAGCTGGCCATGCCCTGGATCATGCTGGTCTACTCGCCCGGTTACATCCAGGACCCGGCGAAGTTTCGCCTTGCGGTGGCCCTCACGCAGATCACCATGCCCTACCTGCCCTGCATGGTGGTGGCCTCCCTGCTGGCCGGGGTCCTCACCGCCCGCGGCCGGTTCATCATCTACGGCGCCTATCCGGTGATCCTGAACATCGGCATGCTGGCGGCGGTCCTGCCCCAGAGGGATCCCGTCGCCGCTGCCTACGCCGCCTCCTGGGCGACCATCGTCTCCGGCGTGGCCCAGGCCGGGCTCTGCGCGTGGGGCGTGCGCCGCACCGGTGCCCGGATCCGACTGGCCTTGCCCCGGCTGACCCCGGAGGTCCGCCGGCTTATCCGCCTGACCATCCCAGGCGCTGTGGCCTCTTCTGCCGTCCAGGTGAACATCTTCATCTCCACCATGCTAGCCTCCCATGTCCCGGGTCTGAGGGTCTGGATGAGCGTCGCGGACCGCTTCTACCAGCTGCCCCTGTCCCTGGTCGGAACGGCCATCGGCGTGGCCCTTCTGCCGCAGCTCTCCCGGGCCTTCACGCAGGAGGACCCGCAGGAAGGCCGTGCGGTCCTGGACCAAGCCCTGGTGTTCGGCATGGCCCTCTGCCTTCCCGCCGCCGCCGCCCTGGTGGCCATGCCGGTCTACCTGGTGGACGGCCTCTTTACCCGGGGCCAGTTCATACACCGGGACGCCGTCGCCTCCGGGCTGATCCTCCTCCAGTACGGGTGGGGCCTGCCCGCCTTTGTCCTTGTGAAGATCCTCCAGCCCGCCTTCTTCGCCCGGCAGGACACGCGCACGCCGATGATCTTCGCCCTAGTCTCGGTGGTGGTAAATATCGCCTTCGGGGTGGGCCTGTTCCACACCCTGGGCTTTATCGGCCTGGCGGCGGCAACCAGCATCGCCACCTGGATCACTGTGGCCCAGATGGGCATCGCCCTGCACCGCCGGAAATCCTATTCGCCCTCGGCCAGAGCCTGGGGGCGTCTCGCCCGGATCGGGCTCGCAGCGGCCGGCATGGGCGCCTTCCTTGCCTTTGCGGCCAGCCGCCGGCCGGAACTCGAGGGCCTTCTGGGCGACGTGTCCCTGGCCGGGCTTCACGCCAAGGAGCTGACCGTCCTGGCGGTCTGCCTCGCCGGCGCGGTCGTCTACGGGGTCCTGCTGTTCGCCCTTGGCGGACTGACCCGGGCGGAGGTCCGCGCCGCCCTGCGCCGGCGGGGCGGGGCCCCTGCAGGCGAGCCGGACTTGTCCTGAGGCCGGTTCGGCGCTATTCGCCCCCCATGCTCCGGTGGTCCGAACCTAACTTGCGATGGCGCTGCGGCTGATCCGCCGCCTCTTCGTACGCCTTCCTTCCGGAGCCCTGAGCCTCCATGACCGACACGCCTGCCCCCGCCTATTCCGGCCCGTCCCGCGTCCTGTCCGGCGTCCAGCCGACGGGCGCCCTGCACCTGGGCAACTATCTCGGCGCCCTGGTGAAGTTCACCCGGCTGCAGCATGAGATGGAGACCTTCATCTTCGTTGCTGACCTGCACGCCATCACCCAGTGGCAGGACCCGAAGAAGCTGAAGGATCAGGTGCGGGAGATCGCCGCCGCCTACCTGGCCTCGGGCCTCGATCCGAAGGTCGCTACCATCTTCCCGCAGTCGGCCGTGCCCGCCCACGCCGAGCTCGCCTGGGTATTCAACTGCGTCGCCCGCCTGGGCTGGCTCGACCGCATGACCCAGTTCAAGGACAAGGCGGGCAAGCACAAGGAGCGCGAGAGCGTCGGCCTCTACACCTATCCGGTGCTCCAGGCCGCCGACATCCTGCTCTACCGGGCCACCCACGTGCCGGTGGGCGAGGATCAGCGCCAGCACCTGGAGCTGACCCGGGACATTGCCGCCAAGTTCAACCACGACTTCGGCGTCCCGGGCTTCTTCCCCCTGCCCGAGGCGGTGGTGGAGGGACCGGGTGCCCGGATCATGTCCCTGCGCGATGGCTCGGCCAAGATGTCCAAGTCCGACCCCTCGGACAATTCGCGGATCAATCTGACCGACGACGCCGACGCCATCGCCCAGAAGATCCGCAAGGCCCGGACCGATCCCGAGCCCCTGCCGGAGACCCTGGACGAACTGGCCAACCGGCCCGAGGCCCTCAACCTGGTGGGTATCTACGCTGCCCTCGAGGGACGCACCTCCGCCGGGGTGCTGACCGAGTTCGCCGGCCAGGGCTTCGGGGCCTTCAAACCGCGCCTCGCCGACCTGGCGGTGGCGAAGCTGGGGCCCGTGGGCGAGGCCATGCGCCGGTTCCTGGCCGACCCCGCCGAGATCGACCGCATCCTCTGCGCTGGCGCCGACCGGGCGCGGGAGGTCGGTGCGCCCGTCCTGGCCGAGGTCAAGGCCACGGTCGGCTACTGGGCAGGCTGAGAGGCCTTGCCTAGCCTGCGGCCACGGGCCACGGTCCGGTCATGAGCCCGACCCCTGAGCGCTCGCGCAAGTTCCTGGTGATTGCCGACGGCAGCGCCGAGTTCGCAGCCGCCCTTCGCTTTGCCTGTCGCCGGGCCCGGTCGACGGGCGGGACGGTGGCGGTGCTTCAGGTCCTCGCCCCCGCCGTCTTCGAGCACTGGTCCGGCGTGCGGGACGAGATCGAGCGCCAGGCCCGCCAGTCGGCGCTCGAGGCCGCCGCGGCCTTCACCCCCCTGGTCCAGGCCGAAACCGGCCGCGATCCTGAAGTCATCCTCGTGCAGGCCGACGACACCCGTGATGCCTTGCGCAAGGCCATCAGCGCGGACAAGGACATCAAGATCCTGGTCCTGGCGGCGGCCACAGGCGGCCGCAGCCCGGGCCCCCTGGTCGCCTCCATCGCCCGTGAAGGCGTCCGCTGGGGCGGCCGAAACCTTCCTGTCACCATCGTTCCCGGCGATCTGTCTGACGCCGAGATCGACGATCTCGCCTGACCCCGGCAAGGGAGCCCGCGCATGACCCCGCCTGACGCCAGTCGTGTCCTGATGGACCGGATCCAGTCGCGAAGCGCCACCGTCGGCGTGATCGGGCTCGGCTATGTGGGCCTGCCCCTCGCCCTGGCTGCAGTGGAGGCCGGCTTCCAGGTGCTGGGCTTTGATATCAATCCTTCCCGGGTGGAGGCCATCGGCGCCGGTCGCCAGGTCATCAACTACCTGGACCCGGCCCTGATGCGGGCCGCCCTGGACGCCGGTCAGTTCTCGGCGACCACCGACTTCAGCCGGCTTTCCGAGGCGGATGCCGTCATCATCTGCGTCCCGACCCCGGTGACCCGCAACCGGGACCCGGACCTGTCCTACGTCCGCGCCAGCGCCGCCTCAGCCGCCGCCGCCCTGCGTCCGGGCCAGCTGGTCGTCCTGGAGTCGACGACCTGGCCGGGCACGACGGACGAGGTGGTCCGTCCCCTTCTGGAGGCCGGAGGCCTGAAGGTCGGGCGCGAGGTCTTCCTGGCCTTCTCGCCCGAGCGCGAGGATCCCGGCAATGCGCACTTTGGCACCCGGACCATCCCCAAGGTGGTGGGGGCAGACGACCCCCACTCCCGGGCCCTGGCCGTGGCCCTCTACGAGGCCATGATCACCCGGGTGGTGCCGGTCTCCAGCGCTGCAGCCGCCGAGGCCGTCAAGCTGACCGAGAACATCTTCCGCTCGGTGAACATCGCCCTCGTGAACGAGCTGAAGCTGGTCTACGACGCCATGGGCATCGACGTCTGGGAGGTGATCGACGCCGCCGCCACCAAGCCCTTCGGCTACATGCCCTTCTATCCGGGGCCGGGCCTGGGCGGGCACTGTATTCCGGTGGACCCCTTCTACCTGACCTGGCGGGCCCGGGAATTCGGGATGGAGACCCGCTTCATCGAGCTGGCGGGGCAGATCAATACCGCCATGCCCGGCCTGGTGGTCGACCGCCTGGCCCGCGCCCTCAGCGACCATCTGGCCCAGGCCCTCAAGGGGGCCCGCATCCTGCTGATCGGCGCTGCCTACAAGAAGAACGTGGACGACACCCGGGAGTCGCCGTCCCTGGTGCTGATCGAGGCCATCGAGGCCCGGGGCGCGGCCTGCGACTTCCATGACCCGCTGATCGCCGAGATCCCGCCGACGCGGGAGCATCCGGGCCTGGCTGGGCGGCGGTCCGTCGACCTGACGCGCGAGGCGCTGGCCGGCTACGACGCCGTCCTCATCGCCACCGACCATGACGCCGTGGACTACGCCCTGGTCTCCGAAGCCGCCCGCCTGGTGGTGGACACCCGCAACGCCATGGCCCGGCGCGGCCTGCCCGGCGAGCGGGTGGTCAAGGCCTGACCGTCTCCGGGCGCGTCCTGCGCTGGACACCGGTGGGCCTAGCCCCCTAGATGCGCGCCATGGCTGGCAAGACCCTCTATGACAAGATCTGGGATGCGCACCTCGTCGCCGAACAGGACGGCGAGGCGATCCTCTACATCGACCTGCACCTGATCCACGAGGTGACGACGCCGCAGGCCTTTGCCGGCCTGCGCGCCAACCGACGGAGGGTCCGGCGCCCGGACCGGACCCTGGCCGTGGCCGACCACAACATCCCCACCGAGGGCCAGGGCCTGGGCGTGGGCGCCGTCGCCGACGAAGAGGCGCGCCTGCAACTCGCCACCCTCGAGCGCAATGTCGCCGAAAACGGCATCGAATTCTTCCCCATGGGGGACATCCGCAACGGCATCGTCCACGTGGTCGGGCCCGAGCAGGGCCGCACCCAGCCGGGCATGACCATCGTCTGCGGCGACTCCCACACCTCCACCCACGGCGCCTTCGGGGCCCTGGCGCACGGCATCGGCACCTCTGAGGTCGAGCATGTCCTGGCCACCCAGACCCTGCGCCAGAAGAAGGCCAAGAACCTGCGGGTGGTGATCGAGGGGGCCCCCGCCCCCGGCATCGGCGCCAAGGACTTCGCCCTTGCCGTGATCGGCGAAATCGGTACGGCGGGCGGTACGGGCTATGTCATCGAATACGCTGGCGACGCCGTCCGCGCCCTGTCCATGGAGGGCCGCATGACCCTCTGTAACCTGACCATCGAGGGCGGCGCTCGGGCAGGCCTGGTGGCGCCGGACGAGACGACCTTTGACTATCTGCGTGGCCGTGCCTCGGCCCCCAAGGGCGGGGCCTGGGACATCGCCCTGGCCAGCTGGAAGGCCCTGTTCTCCGATCCCGACGCCGTCTTCGACCGGGAGGTCCGGATCGATGCCTCGGCCATCGCCCCCCTGGTCACCTGGGGCACCAGCCCTGAGGACGTGGTTCCGGTGACCGGCGTCGCGCCCTCGCCCGAGGCCTTCCCCAGCCCGGACAAGCGGGCCGCCGTCGCCCGCGCCCTCGAGTATATGGGCCTGGAGGCTGGACAGCCCATCGCCTCGGCCAAGGTCGACGTGGTCTTCATCGGTTCCTGCACCAACAGCCGGATCGAGGACCTCCGCACCGCCGCCGACATCGTGCGGGGCCGCTCGGTGGCACCCGGCGTGCGGGCCATGGTCGTCCCGGGCTCCGGACTGGTGAAGGCCCAGGCCGAGGAAGAGGGGCTGGACGAGATCTTCCGCGCGGCTGGCTTCGACTGGCGTGAGCCAGGCTGCTCCATGTGCCTGGGCATGAACCCCGACCGCCTGGCGCCTGGCGAGCGCTGCGCCTCCACCTCCAACCGCAACTTCGAGGGCCGGCAGGGCCGGGGGGGCCGCACCCACCTGATGAGCCCGGCCATGGCCGCCGCCGCCGCCCTCGCTGGCCACATCGCCGACGTCCGGGACTACCTGCGGTGATCCTGGGCCTGGACCATGTGGTCGTCCCGGTGGACGACGTGGAGGACGCCGCCGCCCGCTATGGCGTCTTCCTGGGCCGGGAGCCGGCCTGGGAGGGCCGGGTCGATGGGGTCCCCGCCAGCGTTTTCGTCCTGGCCAACACCGCCCTCTGCCTGCGGGCCCGTCGCGAGGACGACCCCGGCGAACTCATCGTCCTGAAGGTCGGCGACCTGGACGCCGCCGTGCGCCTGGCTGGACGCCGGGGCCTGCCCGCCCTGGGCGAGGAGACCACCTTCGGCGACCGCCGTCTGGTCCGCCTGGACCCCGCCGCGGCGGGCGGCCTCAACCTGGCCCTCGTCTCGGGCGATGGTCCCGGCCTGTCGGCACCTGTCGTGTCCGAGGCCTCCGCCGTCAACGCCCTGGACCATGTGGTGATCAGCGCCCGCTCCGGGGACCGGGCCCTGGCGCTCTGGGGCGCACGCCTGGGCCTCGACCTGAGGCTCGACCGGTCCAATACCGCCTGGGGCGCCCGGCAGATGTTCTTCGCCTGCGGGGGCCTGGTCATGGAGGTCGTCCTGCGCCTGGGAGAGGCCGAGACGACGGACCAGCCCGATGCGTTCAACGGCCTGGCCTGGGGCACCGCCGACGCCGACGCCGTCCAGGGCCGCCTTTCCGGCCTCGGCTTCAACGTCTCGGAGGTCCGCAACGGCCGCAAGCCCGGAACCCGCATCTTCACCCTCCGCGAGGGGGTACCCTTCTCGCCCACCGTGGTGCTGCAACAGAATGCCGGAGGGGCTGGAGCGGACGGATGAAAGCCTTCACCAGACTGGATGCCCGGGCCGCCCCCCTGCCCATGGCCAATATCGACACCGACCAGATCATCCCCAAGCAGTTCCTCAAGACCGTGGAGCGCGAGGGCCTGTCCCGGGGCCTGTTCTATGACCTGCGCTTCGACGGCGACGGGGGGCCGCGCCCGGACTTCGTGCTCAACCGACCCGAATATGCCGGTGCCGGCGTCCTGGTCACCGGTGACAACTTCGGCTGCGGTTCCAGCCGCGAGCACGCCCCCTGGGCCCTGATGGACTTCGGCATAACCTGCGTCATCGCCTCGTCCTTCGCCGACATCTTCTACAACAACTGCTTCCAGAACAGCCTCTTGCCAGTGGTGCTCAAGCCCGACGAGGTCCAGGCCCTGACGGGCGAGTGCCTTGGCGGCAACCACATGGTCAGCGTCGACCTGGAGGCCCAGACCGTGACCTCGCCCTCCGGCAAGGTCTTCGCTTTCGAGATCGATCCGTCCCGCAAGACCAAGATGCTGAACGGCCTCGATGCCATCGGCGAGACCCTGTCGGTCGCCGCCGACATCGACGCCTGGGAAGCGGGCCGCACCCTGACCCATCCCTGGCTTGAGCGCGCTGGCTGATCCCGCCCCCAATTCCCCCGAAGAGTTTCCGAATGACCGACCTCCTCCTCCTGCCGGGCGACGGCATTGGCCCCGAAGTCACCGCCCAGGCCCGCCGGGTCGCCGAGGCGGTCGCCCCGGACCTGTCCATCGCCGAGGCCCTGTTCGGCGGCTGCAGCTTCGACGCCCACG